>NZ_CP019426.1:4905000-5238333 GCF_009834515.1 Pseudomonas sp. R84 | reverse complement strand
GTCGGCGGATTTTCGCCAGCATGGCCTGGGCCATGAACTGGTGCAGGCGGCCATTGCCGAAGCGCAAAACCATCCGGCGCTGAAACTGCTCCAGCTCACCGTCACCGCCGGCAATGACGCCGCGTTCAACCTCTACCAGCGCTGCGGTTTCATCCAGTTCGGCCTCGAACCATTGGCGGTGCGGGTGGGTGAAGACTACTTCGACAAGATCCATATGTGGCGTGAATTACCTTGAGAGGGGGGCTAGATCAAAAGATCGCAGCCTTCGGCAGCTCCTACACTGATCTCTGTAGGAGCTGCCGAAGGCTGCGATCTTTTGATTTTTAGCGTCAGCGCACGGCGCTGACACCATCAAGGGTCGAGAACGACGTGTCCTTCGCCGTCAGCAGAAAATCACGCATGTACGGTGCATCGAGCATGTCGGTACGAATCGCCGCATACAACGTTGCAAACAAACCCTTTTCCCCCAGCCGTTTACCCTTCACATATCCGCGCGAGCTGTACTCGTGCAGCGCCCAGTGCGGCATGCCGCAGACGCCACGGCCGCTGGCGACCAGTTGCATCATCATCACCGTCAGTTCCGAGGTGCGTACTTGGGCCGGCTCAATGTCGGCCGGTTCCAGGAAGCGCGTGAAGATGTCGAGGCGGTCGCGTTCCACCGGGTAGGTGATCAGCGTTTCCGTGAGCAAATCTTCGGGGACGATGTACGGTTTGCTCGCCAGTGCATGCTGATTGGCCACGGCCAGCATGGCTTCATAAGTGAACAGCGGCACATAGGTGATGCCAGCGATTTCCAGTGGATCAGACGTCACTACCAGATCCAGATCGCCACGGGCCAAGGCCGGCAGCGGCGCGAAGGCGAAGCCCGAGGCGAGGTCGAGTTCGACTTCCGGCCAGGCATCGCGGAACTGGTCGATGGTCGGCATCAGCCACTGGAAGCAGCTGTGGCATTCGATGGCCATGTGCAAGCGCCCGGCGGTGCCACCGGCCAGACGACCGATATCCCGTTCGGCGGCTCGCAGCAGCGGCAGGGTTGCGTCGGCCAGTTGCAGCAGGCGCAAACCGGCGCTGGTGAAACGCACCGGTTTGGTCTTGCGCACGAACAACGCCATGCCCAGACGTTCCTCCAATTCCTTGAACTGATGGGACAAAGCCGATTGCGTCAGGTGCAGCCGGTCGGCGGCATCGACCAGGCTGTCGGCTTCGCGCAGGGCATGCAGGGTTTTCAGGTGGCGGATTTCAAGCACCGATGGCTCCATGAGTAAAACTTGTGGTAAGCACTAAAAGGTTGAGTTTGTCTCATGATTGCCTGGCTGTCGACAAAAGGGTTTATAGAACCTGAAGCGCCATGAGGGGCTGCGAATGCTGAGGCTTACCGCAAAAAAAACGCGCTGAGGCAACGTCTCAGCGCGTTTTTACTGTGCATTGCGAGTTCCCGTTTTCGCTGGTTTCACGCCGACGGTGGGTTAGTCAGCTGTTGCACCAGCAAATTGAAGATCAGGAAATCGTTTCCGTCTGGAGTGCCTTGATGGCTGACTATCTCAAACAATGCTGTGGCGGAATTGGCGGTGAAGTCGCCCTGCAAGGTGTAATTCTGTTGTCTGCCAAGCGTGAACAACGGTGTATTTAGCATATTGCCCGCGCGCAAATTTATTACGGGCAAATGCCGCCCTCCCGACCCCGTAAAATCGCCTACTTGCGCTACGAAGCGATAGCTTGCTCCGACAACAAGCTGCAAATATTTGTACAGAATGGCTCCGGCATAGTTACGGCCCGCAGGTGTGATGTTCCAGAACGCCTGTGTATAGGTATGGGCCGCGAGGTATCCAGTTGCGCCACCTGGCCCAATACTCCAGCCGTTGAAGCCGCCGACGAAGCTGGTGTCGTCATAAAGATCCGGGCGAATGGTGACAACCCAGGGAGCGGATATCAGTTGCCCATCGGGAGTTTTCGCCGTTAATACATGGCGACCCAATCCGATATTGACGTTCGTACGCCAAAGTCCTGAAGACTCCACATCAAAAATACCTAACAGGTTGTCGCCGTTGAACAAATGAACTTTGCTTGCGGGCGTTGCCGTGCCGACCAATTGTGGTGACGTGGCATCGCAGGCACCACCGTTCGCAACGGGCCCGGTAATGGCGCCCTGATTGTCTATTAATTGTGTGATCGCCGGTCTCGCCAGTATTTGCGTTTTGATCGTCAATTCACGCACAGGGAAAAAGGTATCGACGCCGCCCCGATCACTGTAGTTGGCGACTGACAGGCCGAAGACCTGTGTGCCGTCTTTATATTTTTTCAGTTCTTCCCGACTGATCGTTCCCTTCAAGCCTTCTCGCTCATGGGTGGCGTTGATCACGGCATCGAAAAGCATGATGACGTGCTCGTCATCGCTCATGGCAACGCGCATACGGGTACCGATGGCTTGAAACAGGTACGGCGGCAATATCCAGTGTGCGTCGCCGCTGAAGTTATTGAGATCGAGTACGCCTCCCTTGGCTTCCTCGATGCTCATTTGCGGGAAGTTGATTTGCGGGTTGGCGACGGGGAGTACCTCATAGCGGCTGACACCGGAAGGCTGGTCGGGTTTGCCACTCTCGGTTTTCACACAACTGATTTTGATGTAACTGCCAATATTGGCGGGGATAGCCGTCGGCGGCAGGTCGAATAGCAGTTCACCACTGTTGTTACCCGGTTTTGACGTAATGACCGGGCTGCCGAAACCTGCACGCCCTCTGATCGTCAGGGTGTAGGTTTTTCTCGGATTCATGGCCGGGTCGCTGACCCGCACGGTCGCGGTGTTGCGAGTGTCCAGTGGCTGAACCCGATTTCCGGGCAGTGCTTGTACCAGGAGTGGAGCCGGTAATTCGGCTGCGGCGCCGATAGTGATTTTCAGCGATCCGGACTGCACCACGGTTTTGCCGGGATTTTCGATCTTGTAAAGCACGGTCAGCGGGCAGCTCTCGAACCGGTCGATGTATTCGCCGGTTACGGTAAAGATCACAGGTTGCGTGATGTCATTGATGATCTGGCTAAAGATGTACAGGTTCTCGACACCATTGGACAAGGTGACTTGCCAATACAGGCTTACGGTCGCTCCCTCGAGCAGCGGCCAGTAGGTGGGGATGTGCACATGGGCCGGCGAGGTGTCAGCGGGCAGTTCGTTACCTTGCTGTTCCTCAATGGTGGGAGCCGCGGCGGGGAGGGACGTGCCGCTGATGGTGACTGTGGTGCATTTTGAATGCTGCGTGATGCCACCGCTCAACTTGGTGTAACTGAGTACCATCGACGCACGGATGCCGTTCTGAATGAACGAATTCTCAAGAGGAATTCGCAGCGAACGTGATGTGCCTTTCACGTCCTCTTTGATAATGCGCTCCAGCCGATCACCCACCGAGGTAAACAGGACAACGGTAAGGTTGATAATGTCACCGGACTTGAACTGACCCGTGATCACTACGGTTGCCGACCCGCCGTCCAGTGCGTCGTGATCGAGATTGTCTTCGGCATCCGATTCATCAACCAATGGTGCTGCGAGCAACACCGTGTTCGGCTTCAAGGCAAGCGAAACGGCCGATGACCAGCCGCTGCCGTTTTCCACGATATCGACAATCTCGTAAGTGATCGCCACCTTGTCGGTGTCGGGCAATGTTTTTAGAAATCCCGGTGTCAGTTCAAACAGCACATCACCCAATGCAGTCACTTCCAGGCTCAGTTCGCGCGGGCCTATCGCCAGGTAGATCAAATCGCCGATGGCTTGGTACAAATACTGCGGAATCGTGACGAACATGCCGTTTTCAATAACGGTTTTGTCGATGACGGTTTCCGAGGGCACTGGCAGAGCCAGTCCCTGGTTGTTCGGCAGGTCGTGTCGGGTATCGAGTTCGCCGGGATCAAAAGGTTTGTACAGGAGCGGCAGGGGAGGGAAGTTTCGCTCGTTCTCGCTAACCCGCTGAATGCTGCAGAAGAGCTCAAGCGTTTCGGGAATCGGCACAGGCGTCGCATACATCTGTTCGAGAAACGCGACTGGAATATAAAACGGTACCAGTTGGTTTATATACGCGCCAACGGGAAAAGGTCCGGCAACCAGCGTTGGACGGGTCCCAAGGTACACACGCAACTGGTCGGTGCTGTCCATGTTCAGGTACGGAAAAACATAGCCGAGCAAACCTCGGCGGTCGCTGTTGACCATGTTTCGGTTAACGCCAGCGATATCCCCGGACAGCGACTTGTAACCTGGAATGAATGGAGGGTAATCCGTCAGAATTCTTACCGGATCCGGGTCGGTGGAGAAAATCAGCACTTGCGTCAGGTTATTGCTATTGGTTGACAAGTCGTTCATTTCCGGTGACTCCCTGTGGGATTGAAGCGCTCAATATTCAGCTACGGCTCTGAACCCTGATATTGAGCACTGCGGAAATTGTCTTGCCTACTGTCATACCTGACAGGTTGGACACATTGCCCGATGAGCGGTCATTCGCTAGGTGGCTGTCATTTTGAGTATTGTTGTGCGCTAGGTAATCCGCGTCGTCGTGGTAGGTTTGCGTATCACTGACTCCAGCGTGTTGTATGAATCGACCCTGGCGAATCGAGCGAATAGCTGACGTTATCGATGTAGAGCGAGCCCTTGACCTGAAGAGGGTCAGAGGGAAAGGACACTTGCAACTCGACTTCTACGACACCGGTCAGCATGACGCCCGAATAGATGAAGGACTTCTGCTTGGGTTTCAACCACCAGTTCCCCACGTCGAATTGAACAAGTTTGCCGTCTGCGTTATAGCCTGAGATGAAAAAAAACAGAATCGGGTGGGTATCGATGTTCGGCGGATCCTGATGATATTCGGCCCCGGGCGCGGAGGCATCGACCTTGATCGTAAAAGCACCGGGCGGGGCGGTGAATTTGTTCAACAGTACGACGCCGGTGTCCACACCGGGCAGCACCTTCGCTTGAGCACTGAGATTATGCTGAACGACACTCGCCTTGCCTTGGAATACGTGGACCTCCCAAGGCGCAAACTTGCCAGTGCTGAAGTTGCCGTTTTGAAGAAAGTTTTTACTCATGTCGGTCATCCCGTGCTCGTATCGACGGTTCACCATGATTTCCGTCGCCGAACCATTGGCTACGCAAACACCCGACTGCGCTACTGTCAGATCTGACAGTAGCGACGGACGGTCGATGGATTTTCGTTCAAACGTCTTCAAAAAAACTCAAAACCGCCGATTGCTTGCCAATCTTCGAATACGGCAGGGTGGCATCGTCGGCGTGGGTCAGGAAGCGGTGCTCGCGCAGTTTCAGGTGCGCGGTTTCGAACCGGCGAAACGGAGCTGTTGCACTGCGGTAATGAAAATGCGCGTACCACAACGGAGCGGCAGGCTGCGCGAAGAGATTCCATATCTCGTATTCCTGCATGTAGTCCGGATGGCCTTGGTGCCTGCCCAAGTGTTTGATCGCTTGGGTGCGGCGTATCTCCACGGCATGCTGGCCGATGAGGTCGTAGAGCATGCCGTCGGTAGGCTGCTGGCTGGTCAGTGAGCGTTCGGTACGCAGGGTGCGCCCGGCCACTTTCAGTTCAGCGGCCTGATCGCGCAACGTCTGGATGATCGGGTGCTGCGCAGACTTGGCGGCGATGCGCTCGGCACGGGTGCTGAGTTCGGCGGCCTGACTGTCCAGCATGTGTTGCAGGTCGACGGGGAGCATGCCCGTATCGGCGTTTCTCAAAACCGTTGAGCGGTAGCTCGGGACGTTATCCAGACGCTGCCGGGCTTCGTCCACCAAGCTTGCCAGGCTCAATGTGGCGGGCGAACGGGCGGCTATGATCTGCGGGTTGAGCAGAATGATGGTGCCGTCACCCCGGTGTTCCCAGATTTCCTCATGGCCACCAGGCCCTGTGCATTTGTAGCGGCGGGTCTGGGTCACGTTATCCCACTGTTCGAAGCCATGGCGCAGTTGATTGTCTGCGGTCATGAATACGCGCTGCAGAGGTTGCTCCGCGACCCTTGGTACCGGCGCCGGCGGCTTGTTGATCCCGGCGCGCGCACGATCGGCCAAACGGTCAATGCCGTCGAGCAAGGGCGCGACCACTTCCTGATGGAAGAATTGCGGGTAACTGGCAGTCCACACGCCCATCTCGCGACGAAAGCGCTCGCTCAGGTCCACACATTCCTGAAGCATCTGGTTGCGTTGGGCGGTGGTGGCAGCGATATTCGGCAGATCGTACTGGCGGTACAGGACGCGATCGATGTCCAGTCGAAGCGGATCGGCAAGCCCGAGAAAATACAGCCACGACGCATCGTCGGGATCGCCGGCCTTCTTGACGATTTCCAGGCGTTGCGAGGTCTTCAGGTAGAGCAGGACGGCATCGCTGTGACGGGTGTTGATGTCCTCGATGTACGCCGAGATCTTCGGTCGGTCTTTGGCCAGCATGCGCTCATACCAGTGATTGACCTGCGCCTTGAACGCCTCCATCTCGTCGAGCTTTTTCACGATCTCGATACGCAGTCCGCGTATTTCTTCCATGATGCTCAAACGTTGCGCCAGGGTACCGAGAGGCAAGGCCTTGCGGGTCTCCTTCAGCTCCTTGATTTTCAGGGTCATCGCATGAACATTGTGCGAGGCGTGAAGAGCGCGGCGCCGATAGCGATCGGTTAAAAGCCATGCGCTCTTGCCTTGCATGCCGACGACTTCCTTGAGTTTTCTGCCGTGGGTCAGCTCGGTCAGTTCGGTCAACGTTTGATAGCGCCGCTCGGCCAGGCGGATATCGTTAACGCAAACGGCTTCGAGTTCCGGCCACAGGGCCGGGCGGTCTTCTATTGCGGTGACGCGGTAGGCGTTGAGCACCCGATCGCTGTTGGTTCCGGCGACCTGCATTTGATCGGCCAGATCATCCGCGGCGGCGGTCAATTGATGCTGGCGGCGGAAGTTGCGATCCGCCAGCCAGCGCGGCAGGCGTTGGCGAATCACCGGCGGCCAGTAGGGATCCAACGTATCGGCCACGCGCCCGACGACGTTGCCGCCACCGGCCAGACCGCCGTCAAAGGTTGTGCCGTAGACGCCGAACCACGTATCCCAATGCCCGGTTTCATCCAGCACGATCGGTTGCTTGTAGGTTTTTCGCGAGTTGCCGAACAGGCGCCACTGGCGCGAGTCCTTGCTCAGCTCAACCTGGTAAAGGCGGCCCTGACGCTCGATGAAGTCGCCGTCGGCATGCCGGTAGACACCACGGTAGACACCATGACTGGACGGCTCTGTGCCAGCGAGGGAAATCGGTTTTTCATATTCGTAATCCTTGAAGCGTGCCAGCACATGCCGGGCCTGACGCTGCGTCCTGCCATGCAGCGCCGCCACGTTGCCGGTTAGCGTGTGAAGTTGACGAGCGCGGGTCAATGCGCGCGTGGTTCGGGACAGGGTCGAGGCCACCGCTTCGCCCGGGAGCAGGTCCATCAGTGCGTCAACCAGCGACAGCAGCATGGACTCGATTTCCGCCAGACCGTCAGCCACTTCGCCGCGCAAGAATGCTGTGACCGCCTGATTGGCGGCGGTCCAGGCCTGATACAGAGCCAGCACACTGCCGACAAAGGGCACCATGCCCAGCGCCATTTTTATGTAATTGAAGGCACGCGGGCCTTTCAAGGCGTAACGCTCGAAGAACAGTTCATCGTTGGAGCGCGAAGTGCCGCGATGGGCTTCGACCAGGCGTCCCATGTGCGCATCCAGCAGGTGCGCGGCCAGCGAAGTACTCGCCGGCCAGCGCGCGCCGACTTCGATAATGGCATCGAAGTTTTTCTCTACGGCCTGGCCGATTCGGCTGACATGTGCTCTGACGTTGCCCTGCAAGGCTTTGCCGGCGAAGTAGGCGATCCACTTGTCGCTGCTGCACAACCTGAACAGCCCTGTGCGCGCCGCTTCGAGGTTGTCGTAGCGACGGAAAAACTGTTCGTCATGGCTGTCGGGCAAGTACAGCAAGGTGACGCCGCTGATCTGTTCTTCGATGAAGCTGACGCCGGACAGGGTCACCGGGCCTTCGCCGGGGGTGTCCTTGCCACCGACTTTCAGCGACACCGGCAGCAGGACAATGCGCTTGCCGTCGGCTTGCCACGCTTCTGGGGTGCTGGCGTCGATGGCAATGTTGAGCAGCGCAGCTTCATCGCGGCTGAGGTGTTTTTGCAGCCGCGCATTTTCACTCTGAATCCTGAGCATCAGACGCCATGGCTCGATCAGGCTTTCGCGGCGATGCTGTTTGACGAACGCGGACTCACGGGCCGCGCCGTGGAACGCGTCGCGGATCTTCTGTTCGTAGGCCTTGGGCAGGTCCAGTTCCGGCAGGACTTTGCGCAGATAGGTCAGGTTGATGCCATTGAGCAGGCGCGTGCGATCGTTTTTCAGCGTCGCGCTCACTTTCGGGCGCAGGAATACCAGACGTTGCGACAGCGCGTCATTGAGTACCGATTGCACATTATCGATATTGAGCTGTGCCAGATCCTCCAGGGACATTTTGCTGCTGGTTTTGCTGGGTACAATCACTGTTTCCGAACTGACACCCCCCGGTCCGGACTGGCGGACCTGTTCGGTTTTGGTCGAGTCGGGCAGTTCGATCTGTACGGAAAAATGCCCCTCAAGCGCAAAGTCCTTGCGCAGTCGCGCGTGCAGATGTCGGCGGGTGAAGTCATCCCGGGGTTCCAGCGCGAGGGTCATCAGGGTGTGGCTGTGATGCATCGCCGCGATGTACGCCTTGATGTTCTGTTTGAGCCCGCTACGTTCGACGTTCTTGAGTTTGATCAGCCAGTCCGGCAACTGGCGGGCAAGGGTGGCGCTGCGTTCCTGTTCATGCAAGTGGGCAAAAGACAGGCTTCTGGCCGCGTGAACCGGCACCTGAAGATTGGCCAGACAACCTTGGCGCAGCGTTTCCAATGCATCAGCCTGTTCAGGTTTGGCGCGCAGGTCTTTGGCTTTGGTTTCGAAGCCGGCAATCAGCTCATTGAGGCAGTGGTGCAGCGGATCCGTGGTCAGCAGATTCAGCTGCAAGGTCAGTTCGCTGTCCGGGTGGTGAATCTTGAACAGCTCGCGCTCCAGTGCGCGGCGGTCTGCAAAGCGTTGCAGGCCACCGCCGGTGCCGGGCCAGTAGAGCAACAGGCTGGCGCTCGATGCGTGGTCCGCGAGGGCCGCCTGGCGTGTGATCACCAGCGCGCCTCTCAGCGTTTCACTTTGCGTGGTGGTGACCTCGTCCTTTGTTGCGGTCAGCGACAAGGTCAGGCTGGCAGCGCAAAAATCAGCGTCACGTTCGGCGGCGACGGGTGTTTCCAGCACGGCTTTGAGCAGGTCGTGCTCGGCGCTGTCGAGTTGCCCGAGCGCCGTTTGCAATTGAGCTTCAGCGTGCAAGCCGTCCTCATGTGCCTGCTGGAGGGTTTTCAATGCCGTATTGAACGCGGTCATGTCCGAGGTGCTTTCGTGGTAAAGCACGGATGTGGCCGCAGTCTCGCCGGCCAGTTCGGCAGCCTCCAGCGCTTTGAGCAGGTCGTTGCACTGCCGGTAGCGGGAGCCGTCGCTGTCATTGGCGAGCAAGCGTTCGAACGCCTCGCGCTCACGCTTCAGCGCTGCCTGCCGTACGGACAGTGGAATACTGGCCGACAGACTGCCGAACAGGGGTTTTTCGTCCACCTCGATATCGCTGGCGGCCAGCACCGGTTTCGGCGGCGCAGCCACAATGACAGCGCTGCTGCGTTGATGATCGATCAGGTCGACATGGGCCAGTGATTGCGCACCGTGCTGGCTTATCCCGGGTTTACCTTTGTTGGTGTTGCGCAAGGCATCCAGTTGGGCGTGTTGTCGGTCGGCGAACAGATCGCTTGCCCCTGTGACCATCGGGTCTTGCGCAGCGCTGTAATCAAAGCGCTGGATGTCCTTGGGCAGACCAGTGGGGATCTGCACCTGGCCAGTCAGCCAGGTTTGCAGGTCTGCGCGGTTCTTGAAGGCCTGGATCGCTACCGGCCTGCCCGGCAGATACAGCAACGGTCCCGCCGTGGCCGGATCGCCCGCGCTGATGACCCACGCTCCCGGTAGTTTGACTTTGCTGCCGTTGCTCAGCACCAGTGCCGGTTTTTCCGTGTGGATGGATTGACCGTCGATGGTCAGTGCACCGGCACCTGAATCGATGATCTGTTGCAGAAGTTTGAATTGCGCAGCGGTAATGGCTTTGTGGGCGAGGGCGGTGTGCGCAGTGGCTTCGAAATGCGCACGGTATAGCTGCGTGGCGCGGGTGCTGCGTGATATCGGCGTGTGTGGTGCGCGTGCTTCCCAGAATGATCGCCAGCGCGTGGCGTGGCTCTGTTTGGGGTCGAGCGATTTGAGCTGTTCAAGGAGTTGCAGCGGTTTCAACGCGTACAACGGGTGATTTTTGCTGATGCCGGTAACGTGACAACGCTGATCCAGATCTGATTCCAGCGTCGGGTGCTGAACGACAAAGGCACAGGCATCGGTGAGCCTGACGATGCATTCCGCTTGCCCATCGGTGGCAGTAAAGTGCAGCGTGGTTTTCTCACCGTCCAGTTGCAGGTGTTGTCGCAGTAGCTCATTGACCGTGTCGCGCAAGGCAGGACTGGTGCTAAACAACTCGCGCAACCCTTCGCTGCTGGCGCGCCAGCGCTGGCTGGCCTGCAATAACAGGCTGACATCGGTCACTGCCGGCAAATGCTCGGCTACCGTCGGCAGCGGGGAGGGGGCGGAGGGGTCATCCAGAATAATTCGATCGGGCATGTGGCGGACTCGCAGTGGAGCGGGAAATCCGCTCCGTGAACGCGTCATTCAAGAGAAATCGCGCAAGGCGATGGCGGTACATAGATATTGTTTGCAACGTGCCTGCATGACCGCTCGGCAGTCTTCATCAAACTGTCATCGAACTGTGGCAGCGCGCTTGTACAAACTTCATCAGACTCGCGCTCTACTGGGGTTCTGCGTTTCGGTGTTTTTCATGGCTAAGGGTTTATTTTCTGTCGCGGCTTTGTTGGCCGCGATTTTTTTCGCTCCGTCGTCGTTTGCGGCGGCGCGCTGCGATGTGAATGTGCCGACCGAGCATGTCGATCTGCAGCAGGTGAGCCTTGCTTACCAGAGTATTGGCCGCGCGTCGGACCCGGCGTTGTTGCTGGTCATGGGCCTGGGTGGACAGTTGATCCACTGGCCGGATGAAGTGGTGGTCGCGCTGTGTCAGCAGGGCTTTCGGGTGATTCGCTATGACAACCGCGATGTCGGCCTGTCGACCTGGCGTCGGGCGCCGGCTGAAGCCAATCTGACCTTTGAAGTGCTGCGTTACAAGCTCGGTCTGCCAGTGGCAGCGCCGTACAGCCTGACCGACATGGCTGACGACGCGCTGGGTTTGATGGACGCGTTGCACGTCGAGCAGTTTCACGTTCTGGGCGCGAGCATGGGCGGGATGATCGCCCAGCACATGGCGGCGATGGCGCCGCAAAGGGTCGAAAGCCTGACGTTGATCATGACCAGTTCCGGTGCCGAAGGTTTGCCAGCACCGAGTGCAGCGCTGGTGCAACTTCTATCGCGACGCGGCGCACCGAATCGTCAGGTGGCACTGGAGCAACAGGCGGATTTGCTCGCGGCACTGGGCAGCCCGGCGGTCACCGATGATCGGCAGGTCTTGTTGCATCAGGCGGCGCTGTCGTACGACCGTGCGTTCAACCCCGAGGGCGTGAAACGGCAGATCATGGCGATCCTCGCCGAGCCGAGTCGGGTGGCATTACTCAACCAGTTGCGTGTGCCGACGCTGGTGGTGCATGGCACGGCGGATCCGTTGCTGCCGGTGATGCACGGCGTGCATCTGGCGGCGCATATTCGCGGCAGCCAGTTGAAGCTGATTCCGGGGTTGGCCCATCGTTTTCAGGAGGCATTCAAGGAACCGTTACTGGCGGCGGTGCTGCCGTATTTGCAGGCGCATCGTGAAGACACCTCGCATTGGGCGCAGATCGAGCCGGTGGTGGGCGCGAATCTGCTGTAGCCGAGGTATTTGTGTTGTCTGAGCGGGCCTCTTCGCGAGCAGGCTCGCTCCCACTGGGGAACGCACTCCAAGGGTGGGAGCGAGCCTGCTCGCGAAGGGGCCGCTATGGTCACCAAAAATCTGAAGCAGGTGTATCGTGCAAACTTTCCCGCACGATTTCCCCCCCGCGAGGTGTGTGATGAGTTCCGCTTTGAAAATCGATTTTGTCAGCGACGTCTCCTGCCCGTGGTGCGTCGTCGGTTTGCGTGGTCTGTTACAGGCGCTGGAGATCCTGCGCAACGAAGTGCAGGCCGAGATCCGCTTCCAGCCCTTCGAACTGAACCCGAAAATGGGCGCTGATGGGCAGAACATTGCCGAGCATATTCAAGAGAAGTACGGTTCAACCCCGGAGCAGTCGCAGAAGAATCGCGAAGCGATCCGGGCTCGTGGTGCTGAACTGGGGTTTGCTTTTCGTACTGATGGCAATAGCCGTATTTACAACACCTTTGATGCGCACCGTTTGCTGCATTGGGCGGGGCTTGAGGGTTTGCAGTTGCCGTTGAAGGAGGCGCTGTTCAAGGCGTATTTCAGTGATGGCGGCAATCCGTCGGATCCTCGGCAACTGGTACAGATTGCGGAAAGTGTCGGGCTGGATCGCCAGCGGGCTGAGGCCGTTCTGGCGTCGGACGAGTTTGCCGATGAGGTGCGTGAAGAAGAGCAGTTGTGGTTGCAGCGCGGGGTGAGTTCGGTGCCGACCGTGGTGTTCAACGGGCAATACGCGGTGACGGGCGGGCAGCCGGTGGAAACGTTTGTCGGAGCGATTCGGCAGATTATGGCTGAGTCCAAGGGCGGCACTGTCAACTGATATCGGCAGGAGCCAAAAAAGCCCCTCACCCTAGCCCTCTCCCTGAGGGAGAGGGGACTGATCGAGTTGTATTTGGCTATCCGCCGACCTGATGCAATGAGTCGATTATGGATTCGGTACAGCACTTTCACGTCGACGGAGATTTTCAATATTCAGCGGTCGGCCCCCTCTCCCTCTGGGAGAGGGCTGGGGTGAGGGTCAGCTGTGCAACCGTACCCAAACCGTCACCAACACGGTGGCGGCTATCAACCAGGCCATCGCCGCCACCGCCAGCGACGCCTCCAGCCGCAATCGATCAACCATCACATACAACGTCGCCAGATAGACGAAGTACGGAATGATCGACCACATCCCGAACACGATCGTGGTCTTCAAATCCTCGATCGAACGTCCCTTGCCGACGATGTAATGCGCAATCAGCGCAAACGTCGGAAACAACGGCACCAAGCCTGCGATGTAATAGTTTTTGGTCTTCGACAGCGCCGCGATGATCAGCACCACCGCAGCGCCCAACAGGGCTTTGAAAAACAGGTCCACGTCGTTCTCGCTTAATGGCTCAGACCGTATTTTTTCACTTTGTCGAACAGCGTGGTCTTGGCCATACCCAGTTCCAGGCTGGCCTGAGTCAGGTTACCGCCACTGCGTTGCAGGGCATCGCTGAGCAGGTTGCGTTCGAACGCTTCCACTGCTTCGGCGAACGCCAGCCCTTGTCCGCCACTGTTGGCCCCCGACTTCTTGAACGCCGGCAGACCGAGGGCGAAGCGTTCGGCGACGTTGCGCAGTTCGCGCACGTTGCCCGGCCAGTCGTGGCTCATCAGGTTCGACAGGGTCTGGTTATCCAGCTCCGGCAGCGCGCGATCAAAGCGCAGCGCCGACTGCTGGGTGAAGTGTTCGAACAGTTGCAGGATGTCTTCGCGGCGTTCGCGCAGGGGCGGCAATTCCAGCGTTACCACGTTGAGGCGGTAGTACAAGTCGCTGCGGAACTCGCCGGCCTTGCTTGATGCGTCGAGGTCGGATTTGGTCGCCGCGATCACCCGGCAATCGACCGCCACGCTCTGGTTCGAGCCGAGGCGCTCGAGGGTACGTTCCTGCAACACGCGCAGTAGTTTGATCTGCAACGGCAGCGGCATGCTTTCCACTTCGTCGAGGAACAGCGTGCCGCCGTCGGCGTGTTCGATCTTGCCGATCCGGCGTTTGCCGGCGCCGGTAAACGCGTTGGCCTCGTGGCCGAAAATCTCGCTTTCGAAGAGGTTTTCCGGCAGACCGCCGCAGTTCAGCGCAACGAATTGTTTGCCGTGGCGACGACTGAAATCGTGCAGGCAACGCGCGACCAGTTCTTTACCGGTGCCGGTCTCGCCCTCGATCAACACGTTGGCCGAGGTGTCGGCGACGTTGGCGATCAGTTCGCGCAGGTTCTGCATGGCTGGCGAGCGGCCGATGATCCGTCCTTCCAGGGAGTCACGCTCGGCCAATTGCCGACGCAGCGAAGACACTTCCCGAGCCAGACTGCGTTGCTCCAGCGCCCGTCGCGCAACGTCGACCAGACGCTCCGGCGAGAACGGTTTTTCCATGAAGTCGTAGGCGCCTTTCTGCATCGCGCCGACGGCCATGGAAATGTCGCCGTGGCCGGTGATCAACACCACCGGCAGGCTGCGATCGCGCTGCTTGAGGCGGGTCAGCAGTTCCAGGCCATCGATGCCCGGCAGGCGGATATCGCTGATGACGATACCGGCAAAGTTGTCGCCGACACGTTCCAGCGCTTCCTCGGCACTGCCGACGCCGACGCAGGGAATGTCTTCCAGGGTCAGCGCCTGCTGGCAGCCGAGCAGCACATGGGGGTCGTCTTCGACGATCAGCACACTAAGGTCGTGGTTCATATTGGCTCGGCAGGAGTAGGGCTTACCAACGGTAAACTGAGGACGAAGGTGGTGCCACCGCTGGCCGGGTGTTCAACACCCAGGTGTCCGCCGGTGGCGGCCGCGAGGCTGGCGGAAAGGGTCAGGCCCAGGCCCAGGCCTTGTTCGCCGGGCTTGGTGGTGAAGAAAGGCTCGAACAGATGCTTGCGTGCTTCGGCGTCGATGCCGTGGCCGTTGTCGCGCACGCGCAGGCGATACTTGGCGTTGAACTCTTCGCCCTCCAGCCACAGTTCGGGCTGTGGTTGCGCCTGCATGGCGTCGAGGGCGTTGCCGATCAGGTTGACCAGAATCTGTTCGAGGCGGGTCTGGTCGATCTGCACTTGCACGTCGATGAACTGGCGGTGAATGTTCACCGCCGAACTCTCCAGGCGTGCACCGAGCAATTGCAGCGCTGCCTCTACGGCTTTGCCGAGGCTGGCCTGGCCCTGGTTGTCGCCGCGCCGGGCGAACGAACGCAGGCTGGCGGTGATCCGGCCCATGCGGTCGATCAGGTCATTGATGGTCTTGAGGTTGGTGCTGGCCACATCCAGCTGACCGCGCTCGAGAAAGCGTACGGTGTTGCCCGACAGCGTGCGCATCGCTGCCAGCGGCTGGTTCAGTTCGTGGGCAATGCTGGTCGACATCTGGCCGATGGCGGCGAGTTTGCCGGCCTGGACCAATTCATCCTGAGCGCGGCGCAAAGTCTCTTCGGCCTGACGACGTTCGCGGATCTGGCTCTTCAAACGTTCGTTGCTGGCGCGCAGGTCGGTGGTGCGTTCGGTAATCCGACGCTCCAGCTGATTGTTGGCTTCCTGCAAGGCTTCACGGGCCGCTAGGCGGGTGGCGATGACCTTGCGCCGCTCGTTCCAGGCGATCAGCAGAAAGGCCACCAACGCGAAGGCGACCGCGACCAGAATCCCTTGATTGATCGCTTCACGGCGCAGGTCCTGCAACGGCGTGAGCAGGGTGAAATTCCACGGCGTGTCGCTCAGCGGTCGGGTCTGCGCGAGATAGCTGATGTCGTCCTCGCCGGACTGCACTTCGCTGTTGGCCGGGAAGGTGAGTTTCTCCACGCCTTCGGACAAGGTTTCGCGAGCCAAAGGTTGCAATTCATTGAGCGGGAACCAGTAGTACTGCAGGCTGCGCGCGAGTTTTTCCTTGATTTCATCGGTGAGCGGAATCACTGACTTGAGGCGTCGCGCCGGGTCACTGGAAAGAATGATGATGCCGTTTTCATCGCTGACGAACGCTTCGAGACGCGCGCGTTGCCAGCGTTCCTCCATGGCTTCCATGCGCACTTTGACCACCGCGACACCGATGATCTTGCCGTGCTCTTCGAGGCCGTGGGCGAGGTAGTAACCCGGTTCGCCGTTGGTGCTGCCGATGCCGTAGAACCGCCCGGGTTCGCCACGGATGGCTCTCTGGAAGTAGGCACGAAAGGACAGATCTTCACCGAGGTAACTGTCGACATCGCGCCAGTTGCTGGTGGCCATGACGCGGCCGGTGGTGTCCATGACGTAGATGGCCCGACTGCGGCTGCGCCGGTTCAGGCCTTCAAGGTAATCGTTGACCTTTTGCCGGTGCTCCGGGCTCGGGTCGGCTAGCAGCTGCGACACACTGGTTTCGAGTTCCAGCAGGCTGGGCAGGTAGGTGTATTTACTGATCTCGCTTTCGACCGCGCGGGCGTGCAGTTCGAGCTGGCGCTGGCCATTTTCGCCGAGGCTGCGAATGCCGAAATGTTCACTGGTCCAGAAGCCGATAAAACCCAACCCGATCATCAGGGCGATGATCAGTGGCGGCAAAAACAAATGACGAATCAGACGAGGCTTCACGGCAAGTGATGGCGGCGCGGCGCGATAAAGATTGGGGTCGCATTTCATCACAGTTGCCTTGGGTCAACCACCACAACAAACTTCACCAATCCCCTGTAGGAGCTGCCGCAGGCTGCGATCTTTTGATCTTTAAAAACAAAGTCAAAAGATCGCAGCCTGCGGCAGCTCCTACAGGGGGAGGCGGTGTTGCTTTTAGTGCTGCAGGATTTTCTCGAGGAAGTGCTGCGCGCGTTCCGAGCGGGCACTGATATCGCCGAAGAATTCCTCTTTCGGGCAGTCCTCGATGATCTTGCCGGCGTCCATGAAGATCACCCGATCAGCCACTTTACGGGCGAAGCCCATTTCGTGGGTCACGCACATCATGGTCATGCCTTCGTGGGCCAGTTGCACCATCACGTCGAGCACTTCGTTGACCATCTCCGGGTCGAGCGCTGAGGTCGGTTCGTCGAACAGCATGACGATCGGGTCCATTGCCAGCGCACGGGCGATCGCCACACGCTGTTGCTGGCCACCGGACAGTTGCCCCGGATGCTTGTGGGCGTGCGCCGACAGGCCTACGCGTTCGAGCAGTTGCAGACCTTTCTTGGTCGCCTCTTCCTTGCTGCGGCCCAATACCTTGATCTGCGCGATGGTCAGGTTCTCGGTGATGGTCAGGTGCGGGAACAGTTCGAAATGCTGGAACACCATGCCCACGCGCGAGCGCAGTTTCGGCAGGTTGGTCTTCGGGTCCGCAATCGACGTGCCGTCGACGACGATGTCGCCTTTCTGGAACGGCTCGAGCGCGTTGACGCATTTGATCAGGGTCGATTTGCCGGAACCCGACGGGCCGCAGACCACGATCACTTCGCCTTTTTTGACCTCGGTGCTGCAATCAGTCAGCACCTGGAAGTCGCCATACCACTTGTTGATGTTTTTGATAGAGATCATACGGCGAACCTTTTTTGCAGACGCTTGACCAGCAGCGAGGCGGCAAAGCTGATGATGAAGTAGACGACACCGGCGAAGATCAGGAACTCGTTGGAACGACCGATGATGTCGCCACTGGCGCGGGACGCGTTAAGGAAGTCAACCAGACCCACGGTGTAAACCAGCGAAGTGTCCTGGAACAGAATGATGCTCTGTTGCAGTAACAGCGGGGTCATTTTGCGGAAGGCCTGCGGCAGGATGATCAGACGCATCATCTGGCCGTAGCTCATGCCCAGCGCTTGCGCTGCGCCCATCTGGCCTTTGGGGATCGATTGCACGCCTGCCCGGACGATTTCGCAAAAATACGCCGCTTCGAACATCATGAACGCCACGATGCACGAGGTGAATGCGCCGATCGGTGTATCTTCGCCAGTGATCCAGCGCAGCACGAACGGCACCGCCAGATAGAACCAGGTGATCACCAGCAGCAGCGGGATCGAGCGGAAATAGTTGACGTACGCGCCGGCAACATTCGACAGCAGCTTGTTGTGCGACAGACGGCAGAGCGCGAGGATCGTGCCGAGAATGATCCCGCCGACCACACCCATGGCCATCAGCTTGAGGGTCATCACCATGCCGTTCCACAAACCGGGAATGGCCGGGACGATGCCACTGAAATCGAATTCCATTATTTACCCCCCACGGAAATCAGGCCGGGCACGGAGACTTTCTTCTCGACCATGCGCATCAGTAGCATCAGGCTCATGTTCAGGGTGAAGTAGATCAGGGTCGCCAGGGTGAACGCTTCAAACAGGTTGGCCGAGAACTCGGCAGTCTGTTTGGTTTGCGCGAGCAGCTCCATCAGGCCGATCAGCGAGGCCACGGAGGAGTTCTTGAAGACGTTGAGGAATTCCGAGGTAAGCGGCGGAATGATGATCCGGTAAGCCTGGGGCAGCAGCACATTCCAGTAGATCTGTGGCAGCTTGAAGCCCATGGCGCGGGCGGCGGATTCCTGGCCACGCGGCAGCGCCTGGATACCGGTGCGCACTTGTTCGCAGACACGGGCGGCGGTGAACAGACCCAGGCAAACGACTACGCTGAGGTAAGCCGAAGTGGTCGGGTTGAGGTCTTGCTTGTACCACTCCTGCAGATCCGGCGGCAGCAGGTCGGGCACCAGAAAGTACCAGATGAACAGCTGAACCAGCAGCGGCACGTTACGGAACAGCTCGACGTAGCACGTCGCGATACCCGACACGATACGGTTCGGCACGGTGCGCATGACGCCCAGTATCGAGCCCAGCAGCAGGGCGATGATCCAGGCCACGATGGCGATGGCGATGGTCCAGCCCAGACCGGAGATGAACCAGTCGAGATAGGTCTCGCTGCCCACGCCGGTGGACTTGAAGAACACGCCCCAGTCCCAGTTGTAATTCATTAGGGTCTCCCCTCGATTCGATCGATGTACAAGTGCCCGCTTGGGGAAACTCCGTTCCCTCCCTGACCTTGACGGTCAGGCACACGCGATCGGCTCGACAGCCACCGGTTCGAGTGTTTCCAGAAAATGCCAGCAGGGAGTGACCATCCCCTGAAAAAGCAGAAGCCTCCTCAGGGGATAAGGTTAGTCAGAAATCAGGATTTCTTGTCGTCAGCCGCTTTGTCGGTCGGATTGGCGATCAGGGCCTTGAGCTCGTCGCTCATCGGGAAGTTCAGATTCAGGCCTTTTGGCGGAATCGGCTGCATGAACCACTTCTCGTAGATCTTGTTGATCGCGCCCGAAGCGTAAGTGGCCTTGATGGCGTCATCCACAGCCTTTTTGAACGGCTCGTCGCCTTTGCGCATCATGCAGCCGTAGATTTCGTACGACTGTGGAGTGCCGGTCACGGCCCAGTCGGTGGCTTTCTTGGCCTTGGCGGCTTCACCGGCCAGCAGCGCGTCGTCCATCATGAACGCAACGGCACGACCCGATTCCAGCATCTGGAAGGATTCACCGTGGTCTTTGGCGGAGATAACGTTCATGCCCATCTGTTTGTCGGCGTTCATCGCTTTCAGGATGCGCTCGGATGTGGTGCCCGCGGTGGTCACGACGTTCTTGCCTTTGAGGTCGTCGAAATCCTTGTACTTGGAGTCAGCCTTGGACAGCAGACGAGTACCGATTTCGAAGATGCCGACGGAGAAATCAACTTGCTGCTGACGCTCGACGTTGTTGGTGGTGGAGCCACACTCGACGTCCACGGTGCCGTTCTGCACCAGCGGGATACGGGTCTGCGAGGTCACCAGATTGTATTTGACTTGCAGGTTTGGCAGGTCGAGGTCTTTCTTGATCGCTTCGACGATGGCCAGCTGGATATCGTGGGAGTAGCCAACCGGCTTGCCGGAAGCGTCAGCGATGTAGGAAAACGGGATGGAGGCGTCGCGGTGGCCCAGTGTGATCACACCGGACTCTTTGATCTTCTTCAGGGTGCCGGTGAGTTCGGCGGCGAAAACTGGCGTGCTGATCAGAGCGGCCGCAATGGCTGCGCCCAGGATATGGGGAACGATGCGCATCAAATTTTCCTCGAATTGTTTTTTTTATGGAGCCAGTTCGTCGGCCCTTTTGTGCTTCGAATGCCTGACGGCTCCTGAAGTGTTGGCGCAACAGGCATTCGTCGAGAGAGTGTAGAGCATGACTCGTGCCAGACCAGTCGCCGATAGCTAAGCTGATGATTTATAACGTTATTAAAGTTTTGTGGCGGTATTTTTTACCTTGGCTGATCCGGTTAGCCGAATCGACCGTGAAGTCGCGTTCGGAAAACCGAACGCAGTGCCTCAGCGCCACACTGGCAGACAATCCAGCACGAACAGCACATGGGAGGTCGCGCAAATTACCCCGAAAAACAGCACCAGCGCGATCATCGGCGTGCCGCCCCACACGCGATAACGCGGGCTGCCAAAGCGTTTGCGCGAAGCCCGCGCCAGCAGCGCCGGGGTGATCACCGCCCACAACGTTGCCGCCAACCCGGCGAAGCCGATGGCATGCAGAAAACCTTCCGGCCAGAGAAAACCACCGAGCATCGGCGGCCCGAACGTCACGGCTGCGGTCTGCAGGCGACCGAGGGGGCTGTCGTCGAACTTCAGCACATCGGCCAGGTAATCGAACAGACCCAGGGTTACCCCGAGAAACGAACAGGCTACGGCGAAGTTGGAAAAAAACGTCAGCAGCAAATCGACATTGGCGCTGTTGAGCCGTGCACCCAGGGCGCTGATCAGCACATCGATGTTGCCGCCGCGCTGGGCGATGTCCTTGAACGTGTCGCGGGGAATGTTGCCCATGCTGCAGAGCATCCACACCAGATACAGCGCGAGTGCGATCAAGGTGCCGCCAACCAGACAGGCGCGAATCCGCTGTGGATCCTTGCCGTAGTGCTTCATCAGGCTCGGCACATTGCCGTGAAAACCGAATGAAGTCAGGCAAAAGGGCAGGGTCACCAGCAAATAGGGCCAGTAGTGGCTGTCGCCGCTGTTCAGATCAAGCAGCGTGGTGCTTTGCACATGGCCCAGCAAACCGCCGAAGGTCAGAAAGAACGCGAGGATTTTTGCCCCGAACACCAGCGTGGTTATGCGACTGACCGCTGTGGTGCTGAGCCAGACAATGAACGCCACCAGCAGCGTGAACCCCAAACCGCCGGCGCGCGATGACAACTCAAGCCCGAAGGTTTGCGCGGTGTGGTGAATCACTGAGCCGCTGGCGGAAATGTAGGCGTACGTCAGGGTGTACAGGACAAAGACAATGCTCAAGCCGTTCAAACGGCTCCAGCTACTGCCGAGCAGATCGCGGGTGATCGTGGAGAAACTCGCCCCTTCACGGTAGTTGAGATTGGCTTCAAGAATCATCAGGCCCGAGTGCAACGTGCAGAACCAGGCAAACAGCAGCACGGCAACCGAGCCGTAGAACCACAGCCCGGACATGATCACCGGCAGCGAAAACATGCCGGCACCGACGATGGTGCCGCCGATGATCATGGCACCGCCGAGGATCGACGGCGAACGTTCGACAGCGGGAACGGAAGATATTGAGGTGACGCGCATGGCAAGGCCCGCAATTTGAATTGTTATAGGTGCATCGACGCAGAGCCCCTGTAGGGGCGAGCCTGCTCGCGAATGCGGTCTGGCAGACGAAGTTGATGTCGACTGACACGACGCCTTCGCGAGCAGGGATCGTGGGTTAACCGATGTCGAGCAGGTGCGTCAGATGCTGCACATTCGCCAACAAAAAGCCGTCCTGCCCCGGCAACGCATCAAACGACAGGCCCACCGGCAACTCACCCGCCGCAGCCACCGGAACGCTGATACTCGGCGCCGCCAGGTTGCTCGCCGGGTCGGTGTTGCGCACGAAGGTTTCGAAGTTGCTCTCATCCGCGCAAGCGCTGAGCAGTGGCGCGCTGCAAGTGACGGTCGGGTAAGCCAGCAGATCCAGTTGATGGCGGCTGAAGAGGGCGCGGTATTCCTTTTCCAGACGCAGTTTGCTCATCAATGCCTGCACGTAGTCGGTGTAGGAAATCGCCGGGCTTTCCAATTGGGCAGTGAGGATTTTCTTGATCGCCGGGTCGCGAATCTGCGCGAGGATGTCGAGGAACTGTTCGCCGCGGCCTGCTTTCATCAGGAAGCGTGGAAAGTCGATGAAGAACTCATAGATCGGCAGGGGAAACTGGATGCTCTCGTTGATCTCGCCAATCACGGAATCGTCGACCGGCACGATGATCACGCCACGCGCGGCCAGGTTATCGATGGCCGCGCGGCAAGCGCGTTGCACATTGTCAGCGAGGTCGGTCCAGAGAAAACACTCGGGAATGCCAATGCGCAACGGCCGGGTTTCTGCCTGTTGCAGGCTGCCGGTCAGTTGTGCGTGAACGAACTGGCAGTCTTCCACGGTGCGGGTCAGCAGGCCCGGGGTGTCTTTGGTTTGTGACACCGGGACGATGCCATCGGCGGGGTACACGCCCGTAGTCGGACGAAACCCGACGATGCCGCAGAACGCCGCCGGTATCCGCACCGAGCCACCGGTGTCGGTGCCGACCGCGCACGGGACCAGCCCGGCGGCGACTGCCGCCGCGCAACCGCCGCTGCTGCCACCGGCACTGTGGCGTTCGTTGGCGGGATTGATCACAGCACCATGGGAATGGTTGGCCGAGGTCACGCCGAACGACAATTCGTGCATGTTGTTCTTGCCGACGATCTGCGCACCCAATTGCCGAAAGCGCTCGACGATGCCGGCATCGGCCTGCGGCACATAGTCGGCCAGCCCGGGCGTGCCGGCGGTGGTCGGCAGGCCGCTGACATTGATGTTGTCCTTGAACGACACAGGCAGGCCATACAGTGCGCTGTCGCGCGCGGCAGCATTTGCCTTGAATGCTGACGGGTCGAAGGTGATGAAACTGTTCAGGTGTTGCATCTGCACGTGGCGCTCGCGCAGGGCGTGCTGCCAGGTGTCCGGGCAGTGTTGACCACTGCGAAAGCCGTTGACGAGCTGTTCAATTGAAAGCTGGCTGTACATGGATGATTCTCGGCGTGGAAAGGGACTGGGTCAGCAGTAGCGGTACTGCGAGTGCAAGTCGTCGAGCGGGTTGCCGGCAATCAGGTCGCCGCCCAGGCTGCTGATCACCGCGCACGCGCCATTCAGCGCGGTCTGGATGGCGCCTTCGGCCCAGCCGCCAGTGAACGAGGCGCCGCAACCGGCCAGGTACAAACCGGTGTCCTGTTTCGGGTCGAGTGCGGTGCGGAACTGATAGAACAGGCGCTCGGAGTAAATATCGTCACCGGGGAAATTCAGCTTGAAAGCGCCCAGCGCGTGTTTGTCGGTCAACCAGTCGTACTCCAGAACGTAACGCTGGTAGTCACCGTCCAGCGGCAGCAGATGGCTGGCAAAATCCGGTGCACTCATCGCCAACTCGTCGACCAGACGCAGGCAGCGCTGCACTTTGTCGGTCATCGAAACCATCTTGTGCGAGTCGTCTTCCCAGGTGTAGCTGATCAGCACCACGCCCCAGGAATCCGGATCGTGCGGCGCGTAGTCGAGGCAATACACGCCCTTGACCAGGGTGTCGGTCTGGATGTTGTGCGCCAGGCCATGTTTGAGCCAGAACTTGTCCTTGGTCAGGATGAACAACTTGGATGAACCGACCATGTGCGTTTCGTTGATCGCCCGCGCGACGTCGCGATTGACGAAGGCCTGGTTCTGCGTGAGCTTGAGGTTCACTTGCAGGGCGCGGGTCGTGGTGGTGGTGATCACCCGGTCGCAGGCGTAGGTTTCGCCATTGCTGCCGGCCAGCAGAATCTCGCCGTGTGCTCCCTTGTTGATCGACTCGATGCGCGTGCGGCAAATCATGTCGCGCACCTGAATTCCGTTGAATTCGGTGTCGGCAATCCGCTCGGCCAGCGAGGAAATACCGTTGGGCACCAGACGCTGATTGACCTCCAGCGCATTCACGACCAGCCGCAGGATTTCGGTGAACGAGGCGCGGTACACCGACTGGAAACCGCCGGAGCCAATGCCCAGCGAGCCGAACAGATGGAAGTCTTCAGGCTTGCGCCACGGCTTGCCGCCCGGCGGTTTTTTGCTGGTGAAGATGCGCACCATCGCCGAGTAAAACGAGCTGTCGCCGAAACAGTCCAGATAGCGTTGCCACTCGGGCTGCACTTCGCAGTAATTGTGCTGCTTGAGCAATTCGGTGATCAGCAGTGGCGGTGCCAGGCACGTGCCGTCATCGAGGGTCACGCCTTCGCTGAGAAACGCGATCCAGCCTTGGTGCACAGTGCTGAACAGCGCCGGCGGCGGCTGCATGGCCGCCCAGTGATGAGCTTCGCCGCGGTAGTGAATTTCAGTGTCGACAACGCCCGGGTCAGGAAACGCTTCGGTGGTCTGGATGCCGAAACGATTAAGGTAATGAAACAGACCGACTTCACTCGGCGGAAAGCGCATGGCGCCCATTTCCGCGATGAATTGCGGCTTTTCCTCATCAAAACACTGCGTCAGCAGACGCCCGCCGACATGCTCAGGTTCCGCTTCAAACAACGTCACGCGACGCGCACCGGCGCGCAGCAATTCGTAAGCGGCGACCAGCCCGCTGAGGCCGGCGCCGACGATGCCGATGTGTTTTTCGGCAGTTTCCGCTGGCAGATAACCAATCGCCTCATCGGCACTGCGCAGGAACTGGCCATAGTCATACAGCAGATCGACGTAGGGAAAAGACAGGCACGCGGACGCCTGACTGCAATCATGGGGAATAGGCTTCACAGGGGACTTCTCGATCAATCAGATAATTAACTGCAGGCTTTCAAGGGCGCGTGCGGGGTTGAGCAACAGGATCTTCTTGCCGTGAATCTTCCACGTGCCATCGATGTTGATCAGTTGATGTTCGACGGTTACCGGGTAGTGCCATTCGTTGTCGCCGCGGGCTTCGCAATAGAGCATGTTGGAACTGGCGAAGGCGCTGAACGTGGCTGCGTCGAGGGTGATGCGCGGGCGCTGGGCGATGTGCAGGCTGCGACTCTTCGGTTGCTGGGAAAAGTTGCGCGCATTGGCCAGCCGGTTGATCCGCAGCGTGGTCAGAAAACGGTCTTCGTACACTAGTGATGATTCGTGCAACGGGCTGACCTGCTCACGGGTCATGGGAATCCAGTAGTGGTAGTCATCGCTGAGCAGTTGCTGCCAGGCGGCGAAATCCTGCTGGTCGAGCAAGAGCAGTTCGGTTTCGATCAGTTGCTCGATGGCGTGGTGATTAGATTGATCGTGTTGCATGGTCGTCCCGCATCAAGTGCTGCCAACTGTTATAGAAATTACGCATGGCCATTTCGCTGGTGCCGGACACCACTTGGGTCTGCGCATAGGATTCGTTCGGGCTGAACAGGCGGGCGACGTTGACCCATTCGTTGGCGTCGCTGCCCAGGCCTTCCATGGCCCGTTCGTACATTTCCACGTCGTCGTGGGCGACCATCGAGCACGGCGAGTTGATCAGGTTGTTGTACTGCACGGTTCTTTCCAGCAACTGCACGGGGGCGCCTTGCAGTTCGAAGATCCACGACTCGACGATGGTTTCGCGGGCGCTGACCGGTTTGATCACGCGCAAGGTCTGGATCGGTCCCTTGACCATCAGGTTGGGGAAATACACGGTGTTGTGGCGGGTGTCGTCGAGGATCGCCCGGGCCTGCTCTTCACCGTAGCTTTCGACCATCAAGTCCCAGTAACCGGGGATGTCGGTGTACGCCTTGTGGATCGAATTGCTGACCCCGGTGTGCCCGTGGCCGTTGGGCCAGACCCGAATGCCCATGCCGGCGAAAAACTCGTAGGAGGCCATGAACGGCGAGAACAGTTCGACCGCCATCGGTGGCTTGCCCTGATCACCGGTTTCCTGCCACAGGCGGATGGCTTCGCCGGCCGAAGATTCGTGGGCGATCATCGGGTGGCAGGTGTCGGTCTGGTTGTCGACGACCATTTTCCAGTTGCAGCGATGGCGGTGCAGCAGTGGCTGGCCGATCACTTTCAACTCGCCTTGCGGCGAGCGCATGACCATGTTGTCGAGCGTCGACAGCGACTCACCAAAAAACTCCTCGAAGCCGAGGCCTTCTTCCGTCAAACGGACAAAGACGAAGCCGCGATAGTTGTGCACCGCGTTCACCGGGCGCATGCCTTTGTGCGCAGAACAACTGCTGAGGTCGCAGTCGTCGTATTCCTTTTTCACTGGAATGCTCAGCAGCTCGCCGTCAGTCTTGAACGTCCACGCGTGGTACGGGCAACGCATGAAGCGGCCGACATTACCGCGGGCTTCGGCCAGCACTTTCACGCCTTTGTGCGGGCAGCGGTTGTGCAGCACGACGATGCCGCCGTTCTTCTGCCGAACCATCGCCAGCGGCTGTTGCGCGAGGGTGGTGGTGAAGTAATCGCCGGTCTCGGGGATCAGGCTGTCGTGACCCAGGTAGCACCAGCTCGCGGCAAACACGCGCTGTTGTTCCTGTTCGAAAAGCGCCTGATCAAGGAACAGAGATTTATGCACTTCTCTGCCATTGAAATAGTTGTCCAACGGGGTGTCCTCTCTCAGATCGCCAGTTTCAGGCGCGGGCTTTTGGCGCGGGAGACGCAGGGGTAGATTCGCGCACTGCACGCCGCTTCCTGTTCGCTCATGATGAAGTCGCGGTGATCGACATCGCCCTCCAGTACATCCAGCGCACAGACGCCGCATTCACCACGACGGCAGTCGTACAGCGGATCGAGTCCGGCCGCCTCCAAGGCTTCGAGCAACGACTGTTGCGGGCCGACATTGACGCTGATGCCGGAGTCGGCCGCCTCGATGACAAAGCCTTGCGCGGCGTCATCGCGGGCAACGTTGAACACTTCCAGATGGATCTGCTCACGCGCCAGGCCAACGCTTTCGGCATGGCTGAGCACTGCGCTGAGCATCGCCGCCGGGCCGCAGACATACAGACGGTCATCGGCGCTCAAGTCGGCAAGCACCTCGCTGATTGCCGGGCGACTGCCGGAGAGGTGCAGTTGCAGGCGTTCTTGCAGCTGTTCTTGCAGGTGCCGGGCGTAGACCGCGTCGTCGGCGCTCTTGGCGAAGTAGTGCAGGTGCGCAGGGCGGTTCAACGCGTCCAGGTGGCGCAGGATGCCGGTCAGCGGCGTGATGCCGATGCCGCCGGCAATCGCGATATCGCGCCCGCTGTCAGCATTGAGCGGGTAGTTGAAGGTGTTCAGCGGACCTTCAAGTTCCACGCTGTCATTGACCGCCAAGGTGCGGATGTACTGGCTGCTGGCGGAGTCCGGCGAGAGGCGGATGGCGAAGGTGAACTGACCATCCGCAACCTCGTCCACATGCACAGTCGAGTAATGCCGACAGTCGTCCAGCCCCGGGATCAGCCATCTGAAGTGCGCACCGGCATGAGTCATGTCTGACAAGGAGGCTGGACCGCTGACGGTGACTTCCTTGATCGACGCCGAGAGCATCCGGCAGTGGGTGACGGTGTATTTCATGCAGGCTTTTCCTGGCTGATCGGTGTTTCGTGCAGGTACAACCACTGGACGTCGTGGTGCTGGACGCGAAGGATCGCCAGCGAAATACGCGAGGTTTCGCTTTGATTCAGACGATGGGTTTCCTTGTAACGCAGGGCTACGGTCGAGCCTTCGTGCCAGACCGTGTGCAGGTCGCTGATCAGAATCTCCAGACCTTTGCGGGCCCCGACAGCGCCGCTGAACAGTTGCTCGACTTGCGCCCGACCGACCACGGCGGCCGACGTGGTGACCATGCTGAAGTGCTCGGCGAACACCGCCATCAGCGGGGCGATGGCGTCTGCGCCGGCCCCGTCGGCGTCGGTAAAGACGCGGTGAATCAGTTCGTGCACGTGATGAATACTGTGTTGCGCTCGTTCAACCAGGTTGTTGTTCATGGCATTCCTTTGGAGGGTTCAATTGACTCATCTGAAACAGCGGGAACAGCCCGACCAGTGCCGCAATCGCGAACGTCGCGTGATAGGCCTGTGTGGTGTCGAACTGCTTGAGCAGCACATTGAAGATCATCAGAAACAACGCGGCACCGAGGCTGAACGACATCTGCCGATTGATGTTCCAGATCACGCTGGCCTTGTGCGTATCGCCACCGGCGAAATCCATCAGCGAGGTGGTTTGCGCGGTGTTGGCGCCGATACCGCCACCGATGCCCATCAGGCTGTAAGCGATGACGATCACCCACAGGTCCGTCGGCGCGTTGACCAGAATCAGCGTGGCGATGCCGGCGCTGTGCAGCAGCATGCCGAGGGTGAACAGGCGTTTCGCGCCGACGCGGTTGTAGACCCGGCCGCAAATCGTCATCGCAATGAACGCGCCGATGGCATAAAGGATCATGAACATCCCGGTCAGTCGGGCGCTGAAGTGCAGGGTGTTCTGCAGGAAGAAAATGCTCATCAGGTTGACCCCGGTGAACACGCCGGGAATCGCGTAATAGATGAAGATCGAGGTGCTGAGTTTTTTACTTTTGAGCAGGCTCAATTCGATAATCGCGTTGCTGCAGCGGCGGTAGTGCCGCAGGTACAGCGCGATGAACAGCAAACCCGCCGCGACACAGCTCAACGCGGCCAGCGCCGGGTAGTCGCCGCCGTACAGCGACATGCCCATCAGCAGGCTGGCGAGTGCTGCGCTGACCAATAGCAGGCCTTTGATGTCCGGACGAGGCAGGTCCGCTGGTTTGCTTTCCTTGATCCACAACCACGACAGCCCGGCGGCGATCAGCGAGAACGGAATGTTGCTGTAGAACACCCAACGCCAGGAACTGCTGTCGACGATGATGCCGCCGACTGTCGGCGAAATGGCCGGGGCAATCAGCGCGACGGCCATCACCAGTGTGGAGATCTTGGCCCGCTGCTCGCCCTGGAACAGATTGAAGGTCAGTGCCTGACCGACCGGAATCAGCAAGCCACCACCGACGCCCTGAACGAACCGCCAGATCACCATTTCATGGAAACTGTCGGCCATGCCGCACATCCACACAGAACCGGTGAACACCAGCATCGAAGCGGTGAGAATCTCGCGGCTGCCAAAACGCCCGGCCAGCCAGGTGCTGACCGGAATAATCAGGGTCAGGCCAAGAATATAAGCATTGGCGACCCACGCCACCGATGAAGTACTGACCTGCAAAGTTGCCGATATACTCGGCAATGCCACAGCCGACATAAATATGTTTATACAGTCAATAAAAAAGCCGATCAAAAAGATCAGCGCAATCTTGTAGCGATAGTTCATGTTGTATCCCCTTTGCCGCGCAGCATAGGGGCGATGGACTTGAAGTGTCGATACGACTATGCTTAAAACAATGTTTGACAGGATTTAACAGTGAGCCATAGCGCCATGCATTCTCATCTTAATCGGGTTCAGACGTTCCTTGCGGTGGTGGATTTTGGTTCTTATACCAAAGCTGCAAATTATCTGAGTATCAGCAAAGCCATGGCCAGCCTGCATGTCAAGGCGCTGGAAGAAGTTTTGTCGGCAACGCTGTTGATCCGCAATACTCGCAATATATCGCTGACCGAAATAGGTCAGGAGTTTTATGAGGAGTTCAAGGGGATTGTCGCGGACATCGACAATGCCTTCGATAATGTTCTGAAAGGTAATAATCGGGTCTCCGGAAAGTTGCGGATTAGTTCAACCAGTGAATACGGTGAAAAGTATATTTTGCCGTTGATCCCACTGTTCTCCGAGCGTTATCCGGAAATTCGCCTGTGCTACAACTTCAACTCTTCGTTGAATGATCTGGTGGCGGAAAAGCTTGATCTGGTGATTCGTCTGGGCAACTTGGCGGATTCGGCATTCAAGAGTCGCAAGTTGGCCGATTATGAAATCGTGCTGGTGGCCACCGAGGCATTTCTCGCCCGGTATCCGGTGCGGGAACCGCAGGATCTGAACAGCGTGCCGTGGATCGCCAACAGCAATTTGCAGGCGCCGACCCAGTGGACATTACGTCATGGGTCAGGGCAGGGCGTCGAGGTCGGCGGTACCAGCCACTTCGAATCGAACTCGTCGACGGCGATTCGCTCGATGACGTTGTCGTCGCTGGGCGTGTCGGTTCTGCCGGCATGGGTGGTGGCAGATGACATTGCCGCCGGGCGTCTGGTGCGCTTGCTGCCGGAGTATTCGCTGCCTTCGCAGTCGATCAATGTCGTTTTTCCCAACACCCCGCATCTGCCGCACAAGTCGCGGGCGTTCATTGATTTTCTGTTGTTGCATTTGGCGCAGTGATAACGGCCCAAAAGCCCCTCACCCTAACCCTCCCGAAACGTCGGACCGCCCAGTAGGAGAGGGGACTGATAGTGTTGCTCTTGCAAGTTACGCCGACCTGGAATATCGAGTCGACCTCAGGATTGGAAAAGCCCTCGATCGGCTCCTTTTTCCCTGCGCGGTATTTGAGCGAGCCCCGATCTGCTCCCTTTCCCCCTCGCCCCTTGGGGGAGAGGGCTGGGGTGAGGGGGGCTGGATCTCATTGGCACAACAAAAAGCCCCTGAATCTCTCAATTCAGGGGCTTTCGTTTAAGCGACGACCTAAAATCAGGCCGCTTCGATCTTGCGGTTCTGTTCAACCTTGCCCAGATACGCCGCCAGTTTTTCCTGCTCTGCCGGTGTGGTGAACAAACCGAGTTTGCTGCGCCGCCACAGAATGTCGTGCGCCGTGGTTGCCCACTCTTCGCTGCACAGGTAATCGACTTCACGGGTGTAGAGCCCGCCGCCCAGGTGCTCGCCCATGTCCGCCAGGGTTTCCACACCTTCAAGCATGCGCCAGGTGCGGCTGCCGTAGGTGGTGGACCAGCGACGAGCGATCTCGGTCGGCACGAAGTCGAACTTGTCGCGAATCTGCGCGCACAAAGCCTGTGGCGTGGTCATGTCTTCGCCGCCGGGCAGGGTAGCGGTGGCTGTCCAGCTCGGGCGCATCTGGGTGAAGAACGGCAGCAACTGCGCCATCGCCGACTCAGCGAGTTTGCGGTAGGTGGTCAGCTTGCCGCCGAATACCGACAGTAGTGGCGCTTCTTCGCCGCCAGCCGACAAGGCCAGGGTGTAATCGCGGGTGACAGCCGACGGGTTGTCGGATTCGTCGTTGCACAGTGGGCGTACACCCGAGTAACTGTGCTGGATGTCGTCACGGCTGATCTGCTTTTTGAAGTGCGCGTTGACCACTTTCAACAGGTAGTCGGTTTCGGCGTCGGTGATTGCCACTTTCGCCGGATCACCGGTGTATTCACGATCGGTGGTGCCGATCAGGGTGAAGTGGTTGTTCAGGTACGGAATGGTGAAAACGATGCGCTGATCTTCGTTTTGCAGAATGTGCGCGTGATCGCCTTCATACAGCTTCGGCACGATGATGTGGCTGCCCTGAATCAGGCGGATGCCGTACGGCGACTCCATCTTCAGGTCATCACGAATGAACTTGGCGACCCACGGGCCGGCGGCGTTCACCAGCGCTTTGGCGGTGATCGAAAACAGGCTGCCATCGACACGTTCCAGGTTCAGGTGCCACAGGCCCTTGGCACGGCGGGCGCTGACGCAACGGGTCTGAGTGTGCACGTGGGCGCCTTTTTCGCGGGCGGCCATGGCGTTCAGAACGACCAAACGAGCATCATCGACCCAGCAGTCGGAGTATTCGAAGCCTTTCTTGATTTCGCTTTTCAGCGCGCTGTCGGCGCCGAACTTCAGGCTTTTCGAACCTGGCAGTTTTTCGCGCTTGCCAAGGTTGTCGTAGAGGAACAGGCCGGCACGGATCATCCACGCCGGGCGCAGGTGCGGACGGTGCGGCAGCACGAAGCGCATCGGTTTGACGATGTGCGGCGCCTTGGCCAGCAGCACTTCGCGTTCGGCCAGCGCTTCACGCACCAGACGGAATTCATAATGTTCGAGGTAGCGCAGGCCACCGTGGATCAGCTTGCTGCTGGCCGACGAGGTGTGGCTGGCCAGATCGTCTTTCTCACAAAGGAACACCGAAAGCCCGCGACCGGCGGCATCCGCTGCGATCCCCACGCCATTGATCCCGCCGCCGATAACGGCGATATCGTAGATCTCGGAGATTGGGGGCGTACGCAAGGTAGAGGTGGACATCGGCTGGCCTCGGGTTCTTTTGATTTTCTATATTGGAAATCGAACATGAATGTTCATTTGCGAAAATGGTAGCCCATAAACACGCGCGCAGCCAGTCACGTTCGATTGAAAAAACTCATCGAAGGGCGGTTAAAAGAAAATTTTCGAACATTAAAAGCAAAAGATCGTCCGATCGCGGCCCGAGCCTTCGGCAGCTTCTACATGGGGTCACTTCACCTGTAGGAGCTGCCGAAGGCTGCGATCTTTTGATCTTGGGGGGTTAAACGACTTCCAGACGAATCTTGTGCTGACTCAACAACTGCGCCAGCGCCGGCACTGGCTGCTGATCGGTCACCAGGCAATCAATCAGACTGATTGGCCCCAACCGGATCATCGCATTACGCCCGAACTTGCTCGAATCCGCCGCCAGAATCACCTGTCGTGCATTGGCAATGATCGCCTGCGAAACCCGCACTTCCTGATAATCGAAATCCAGCAAGCTGCCATCTTCATCAATACCGCTGATCCCGACCAGGGCGAAATCAACCTTGAACTGATTGATGAAATCCACACTGGCCTGGCCGACCACGCCGCCATCACGACGAACATTACCGCCGGTCAGCAGTACATCGAAATCATCCTTGGCACTGAGCATTGACGCTACGTGCAGGTTGTTGGTGATGATCTTCAGGTGATTGTGATTGAGCAGGGCGCGGGCAATCGATTCGGTGGTCGTGCCGATGTTGATGAACAGCGAGGCGTGATCGGGTATCTGTGCGGCGATGGCTTCACCGATGCGTTGTTTTTCATCGCGCATCTGATCGGCGCGCATCGCATAGGCAGTGTTTTCGACGCTGGAATCGTAGGCAGCACCGCCATGGTAGCGACGCAGCAGATTGGCTTCCGCGAGCTGATTGATATCGCGGCGGATGGTTTGCGGGGTTACAACGAACAGCGTGGCCATTTCCTCGATGCTCACATAGCCGCGTTCGCGGACCAGCTCGAGGATTTGCTGCTGACGGGGAGGCAGATTCATGGGGCTTCCTTTGGGCTGCCGTGCAAAATTTGCCCATGATGCCGCAGGAATCCGCTCCCTACCAGTTACATACAGATACGAGTACTCAGGTTGGCTTATTCAGCGTCTTCACGCGCCCAGTCACGGGTACGGCTGACGGCTTTTTTCCAGCCTTTGTACAACTTCTCTTTTTCGACTTCGTCCAGGCTCGGTTCGAACTCGCGCTCGATTACCGCTTTGCCGCGCAGTTCTTCCAGGCTGCCCCAGAAACCGCACGCCAGACCGGCCAGATATGCCGCACCGAGTGCCGTGGTTTCGCGCATTTGCGGGCGCTCAACCTGCGTGCCGAGGATGTCGGCCTGGAACTGCATGAGGAAGTTGTTCGCTACCGCACCGCCGTCCACACGCAGGGCCTTGAGGCGTTCGCCGGAGTCCTGTTGCATGGCGTCGAGCACGTCGCGGGTCTGATAGGCGATCGATTCCAGCGCGGCGCGGATGATGTGGTCGACGCGAACACCGCGCGTCAGGCCGAACAGCGCGCCACGGGCATACGGGTCCCAGTATGGAGCGCCTAAACCTGTGAACGCCGGCACCAGGTACACGCCGTTGCTGTCCTTCACTTTATTGGCGAAGTATTCGGTGTCGTGGGCGTCGTTGATGATCTTCAGTTCATCGCGCAGCCACTGTACGGTCGAACCGCCGTTGAACACCGCGCCTTCAAGCGCGTAAGCGACTTCGCCACGCGGACCGCAGGCGATGGTGGTGAGCATGCCGTGCTGGGATTTCACCGCTTTGTCGCCGGTGTTCATCAGCAGGAAGCAGCCAGTGCCGTAGGTGTTTTTCGCCTGGCCCGGCTCGACGCACATCTGACCGAACAGAGCAGCCTGCTGGTCGCCAGCGATACCACCGATGGCGATGCCGCTCTTGGTGCGACCGTAGATTTCCGAAGAAGCCTTCACTTCAGGGAGCATTTCACGCGGAATGTCGAGGATTTCCAGCATCTTCGAATCCCACTCCAGCGAGTGAATGTTGAAGAGCATGGTGCGCGAGGCGTTGGTGTAGTCGGTGACGTGTACCTTGCCGCCGGTGAATTTCCAGATCAGCCAGCTATCGACGGTGCCGAACAGCAGTTCGCCGTTGCGCGCACGCTCGCGGCTGCCTTCGACGTTGTCGAGGATCCACTTCAGTTTGGTGCCGGAAAAGTACGGGTCGGTGACCAGGCCGGTGTTGTCGCGGATGTACTCTTCGTGACCGTCGCGCTTGAGCTGCTGGCAGATCTCGGTGCTGCGGCGGCACTGCCAGACAATGGCGTTGTACACCGGGCGGCCGGTGGTCTTGTCCCAGACCACGGTGGTTTCGCGCTGGTTGGTGATGCCGATGGCGGCGACCTGGTCGTGGTGCAGACCGGCCTGGGCCAGCGCTTCAACCATCACCGCGCTTTGTGTTGCGAATATTTCCATCGGATCGTGTTCGACCCAGCCGGCCTGAGGGTAATGCTGAGCGAACTCGCGCTGCGCGGTGCAGACCACGTTCGCATCGCGGTCGAAAATGATCGCGCGAGAGCTGGTCGTACCCTGATCGAGGGCAATGATGTAGTTCTTATTCTGAATGTCGGTCATGTCGATTGCCTTGGACGAAATAAGGGAGAGTGGGCCGTGGCACAGGCTCTATTGGGCAGGAGCCTGCGCCGACTGTTTCAAGAAGTTCTTGGTTTGCCGTCAATGGCCGGTTCTGCATCCTTTGTAGCAGGTGTGGCGCCGGTCAGGTGACGGGCGATGAGCCCGCGATACCCGGCAGCGCCGAGGCAGGCACCGACAATCGGTGCAAAAATCGGAATCAGGAAGTACGGAATATCGCGGCCGCCAGTGAAGGAAATTTCACCCCAGCCAGTAAAGAAAGTCATCAGTTTCGGACCGAAGTCACGTGCCGGGTTCATCGCAAAACCGGTCAGCGGGCCCATCGAACTGCCGATCACCGCGATCAGCAAGCCGATCAGCAGCGGCGCCATCGGGCCTCTTGGCAGGCCATTATTGTCATCGGTCAGGGCCATGATCACGCCCATCAGGATTGCGGTGATGATCATCTCGACGAGGAATGCCTGCGCGGTCGACAGTACCGGATTCGGGAAGGTTGAGAACACCGAGGCCAACTCGAGGCTGGCGGCCGAGCCGCGAACCATTTGGTGAGTTTGTTCGTAATCGAAGAAAAGATTGCTGTACAGCGTGTAAACCAGCAGCGCTCCGCAGAAGGCGCCGGCGATCTGGGCAAGAATGTAGAACGGCAGTTTGCGCTTTTCGAAGTCGGCGAAAATGGCGAGTGCGATGCTCACGGCCGGGTTCAGGTGCGCGCCGGAAACGCCGGCAGTGAGGTAGATCGCCATGCTCACGCCGACGCCCCAGATGATGCTGATTTCCCACAAGCCGAAGCTGGCGCCCGCGACTTTGAGCGCGGCAACACAGCCGGTGCCGAAAAAGATCAGTAGTGCAGTACCCAGAAACTCGGCCATGCATTGGCTCGAGAGCGTTGGTTGCTGTAAAGCAGTTGTCATTGAAAACCTCGGTTTTTGTTGTTGTCTGGCGTCTTGCCGATAGGGCAGGGCGCGATTTTCACCAGGTAGGAATCCCCATTCCGTTCCCGGTTTACTGCTGGGTGCTGCGGTGACGATAATTCTTACATTATTCAGATTCGAAAAAATATAGACAAGAAACAAACCTGTCAAAGGTCGAAAGTGAACCGTCGGTCACAATAAAACTATTCGTTGCGTGAATGATCCTGTGTCGTCCACGCGCGATGGTGTTTGCAGAATGTCTGCAAGCCACGGGAATCGTGGCTTGGGATAGAGCCTTTTGGGGGCTGATCGCCTAGAATCCGACGCAGCATTTTTCTGTCACTGCCGAGCCTGGAGCTGCCATGACCCCTGCGTTGGACTTGTTGAAAAAAGTTCGTGCCGAACATCGCGTGCACAGTTACGAACATGACCCCAAAGCCGCGTCCTATGGGCTGGAGGCCGCAGAGAAACTGGCACTGGAACCGGCGCAGGTGTTTAAAACCTTGCTGGCGGCCAGCGAAAAAGGCGAGTTGCTGGTGGCGGTGGTGCCGGTCGTCGGAAGCCTCGATCTCAAAGGTCTGGCGCATGCGGCGGGGGTGAAAAAAGTCGAGATGGCTGACCCTGCGGCGGCCCAGCGCTCCACCGGTTATCTGTTGGGAGGCATCAGTCCGTTGGGGCAGAAAAAGCGCCTGCGCACCTTCATCGATAACTCGGCTCAGGGTTTTGCGACTGTTTATGTCAGCGCCGGTCGGCGTGGTCTGGAAGTCGAATTGGCGCCGGCCGTGCTCGCCGAACATACCCAGGCAAAATTTGCCGACATTGGCCGCGCGTAATCGTTATCGCTGTATGCAGAAAATTGCCCGGTTCTGTCACTGGCGCTGAGCGCATCGTGGTTGCATGCTCTGGCGACTGACTTAGGGAGAAGGTTATGCAGCTCGAGTTTCATCAGGTCGACGCGTTCAGTGATCGGCCGTTCAGTGGCAATCCCGCGATGATTTACCGGTTGGATGCATGGCTTGCGGATGAGCTGATGCAAAACATCGCAGCGGAACACAATCTGGCGGAAACCGCGTTTCTGGTCCGCGAAGGTCAGGCGTGGCACATTCGTTGGTTCACCCCGACCACTGAAGTGCCGTTGTGCGGGCATGCTACGCTGGCCAGTGCTTATGTGCTGTTCGAGATCTACAAAGAAACCGCCGAGCGTATCGACTTCACCAGCAAGTCCGGGCCATTGAGCGTCAGCCGTGAAGATGGCCGCTTGTGGCTGGATTTCCCTTCGATTGTGCCGTCAGAGATTGGTGTGACGCTGGATGTCGAACGCGCATTGGGCGTTGAAGCCGTTGATGTGCTCGGCTCCAACGAATTGTTTGTGGTGTTGGAATCGGAGCAGGCGGTGCTTGATTGCAAACCGGACATGGTTGCACTCGCCAAGCTGCCGTGGCTGGGCGCGATCGTCACGGCGCGGGGTAATCAGCACGACTTCGTCTCGCGCTATTTCGCACCGGCGATCGGCATCAATGAGGATCCGGTGACCGGGTCGACGCATTGCAGCCTGATTCCGTATTGGTCGAAGCGACTGGGTAAGTCGAGCCTGACCGCCTGTCAGCGTTCGGCGCGGGGTGGGGAGCTGTTCTGTCGGCTAGAGGGCGAACGGGTGAAGATTGGCGGCAATGCGACGCTGGTTGCGAGCGGTACATTGTTGTTGGACTAGCCCAAAAACACTGTGGGAGCGAGCCTGCTCGCGAATACGGTCGGTCAGTCAAATCATCTGTGACTGATACATTGCATTCGCGAGCAGGCTCGCTCCCACAGTTTTGATCCAGAGCAGATCAGAGGGCGGTGCTGTAGCGGCGGACGCCGTTTTCCGCAGCCGGGATTTGTGCGGCGGTGCTGCCCGATGCCTGGAACAACACCAGGTGTTCGGCGGCAACACGAATTCCCACTTCCGCGCCAACCTGATGATCCGCATGGCTTGGGAAGATCGATTCCAGCTGCGCGCCCGTCGGCAATTGCAGACGATACAGCGTCGACGCGCCAAGGAACGTCTTGCCGACAATCCGCGCTTTCAGCGCACTGTCCGGCGCATACACAATGTCATCCGGACGCAACAGCACATCCACCGCGCCGCCAATCGGCCATGTATAAGCGCGATTGCCGCGCAACTCACCCAGTTCGGTCTGCACCGATTCCGGGCTGCCGAGCTGGCCGCGAATAAAGTAACCCTGACCGATGAAGCTGGCCACGTAAGGCGTTGCCGGCTCGTGATAGAGGTTGTACGGCGTATCCCACTGTTCCAGTCGACCTTCCTTGAACACGCCAACGTGGTCGCTGACGGCAAAGGCTTCTTCCTGGTCGTGAGTCACCAGAATCGCACTGGTGCCACGAGCCTTGAGGATGTCGCGCACTTCATGGCTGAGCTTGCGCCGCAGTTCGCCATCGAGGTTGGAGAACGGCTCATCGAGCAGCAGCAGTTGCGGTTCCGGCGCCAAGGCTCGGGCGAGGGCGACGCGCTGTTGCTGGCCGCCGGACAACTCGTGCGGGAAGCGCTTTCCAAGGTTCTTCAGATTGACCAGTTCGAGCAGCTCTTCGGTGACGCGCTCCTTGTTCGGATGCTTGCGAATACCGAAGGCGATGTTGTCGGCGACGCTCAGGTGCGGGAACAGCGCGTAATCCTGGAACACCATGCCGATCCGGCGTTTCTCCGGCGCCAGGGTGAAACCGGCGCTGGAAATGGTTTCGCCACCGAGGGTGATCTCACCTTCGTGCACCGGTTCGAAACCGGCGATGGCGCGCAGGGTGGTGGTCTTTCCGCAGCCGGACGAGCCGAGCAGGCAGCCGATGTCGCCGGCGTTGAGGTGCAGATTGAGGTTCTGCACCACACGTTGATCTTGATAACCGCAAGCGAGGTTGCGCAGGTTCAGCAGTAATTCATGGCTCATGCGTGGTGATATGCCGGTTCGACGAGGAACTCGAGCAGGGCCTTCTGTGCGTGGAGACGGTTTTCTGCCTGATCCCAGGCGACGGAGCGCGGGTCATCAAGCAGGTCGAGACTGATTTCTTCGCCACGGTGCGCTGGCAGGCAATGCATGAACAGCACGTCCTCGGCAGCGAGGTCGAGCAGGGCACGGTTGACCTGGAACGGCGCGAACAGCTTGAGGCGCTTGGCAGTTTCCTCTTCCTGACCCATCGAAGTCCAGACATCGGTGCTCACCAGGTGCGCGCCGCGCACGGCGTCGGCCGGATCGCGAACGATGGTCACGCGATCGCCGGCCTTGGCGACGAACTCAGGATTTGGTTCGTAGCCTTCCGGGCAGGCGACGCGCAACTGGAAGTCGAACTGGATCGCCGCTTCTATATAGCTGTTGCACATGTTGTTGCCGTCGCCGATCCAGGCCACGGTTTTGCCCTGGATCGAGCCACGATGCTCAAGGAACGTCTGCATGTCGGCCAGCAACTGACACGGATGCAGGTCATCGGACAGGCCGTTGATCACTGGTACGCGCGAGTTGGCGGCGAATTCGGTCAAGGTGCTGTGGGCAAAGGTACGGATCATCACCGCATCGAGCATGCTCGACATGACGATGGCGCAGTCGCCGATCGGCTCGCCACGGCCCAGTTGAGTGTCGCGCGGCGACAGGAAGATCGCCTGGCCGCCGAGCTGGATCATGCCGGCCTCGAACGAGATCCGGGTGCGGGTCGAGGATTTCTCGAAGATCATGCCCAGCACGCGGTTTTTCAGAGGCTCGAACAGTACGCCGCGGTTACGCAGGTCCTTGAGCTCAACGCCTCGACGGATCACGCTGACCAGCTCTTCGGGCGTGCAATCCATCAGGGAGAGAAAGTGCCTTGCGCTCATCATTGACTACCTTTTTGCTACAAACCGCAGATGCTCAAAGCCTTGTTTAACTGAACAACGGGCGAGACCTGCGGCGTAAGCCGCACGGGGCGACGAAATAGGGGGAGGCGCGATATTGACACTAAATGTCGCGTTTTTCCAATAGGCTACGGTTTTTGCGGGAATCGAAGGGTGCACTGGATGTTGCAGTCGCGTATTTTCAGCCTGGTTCAGAGGCGCCGCGAGACTCTTTGTACACTGGCCTCGCAGGGCTTGGCAATGCGGCGTGGCGGGGATTGTATCGCTTGGGTCGGTTTACGACCGTGGCGCCATGCCATCATTTGGTCGGATGCTCTGGCTGAAACATTTGCTAAAGCAAAGTGCTGGGTTATAAATAAGTTTCGAGCGACGCAGGAAGCCTCCGCATGGAATCGAAAGAAAAACTGTTAATGGAATTGCTGGGCCACACGGCTCGCTCACTGACTCATCTCACCGCGTCGGTCACCTCAATGTCTTTCGAACTGCTGCGCAGCGAAGACGAAGTGGTGAAGAGCGCCGGTCGCCATATGATCGATCGCATGGCGACCATCAGCGCCGGCCTCGACGAACACTGGCGATTGATCGGCGAACTCACCGGCGTGCACGTCGCCCACGAGCAGATCGAAACCATCCAGGAAATTCAGCTGGCCGCGCCGCCGCAGTTGCCGTCGAACTGATCATGGCGGTTTATCGGCTCACCTGATAGGCGTCGATTCACAAGACGAACGTCGCTGGCGCCTGAACGGCCCCGGGGCCATAGTTTTGTTCCCGCGGGCGTGATTACCCGCCCAGAACAAGACAGAGACTGGCCATGACCAAGACTCTCCATCACCGTGCCTGCCACCTGTGTGAAGCCATTTGTGGTCTGACCATAGAGACCACCGAAACCGACGGCAACGTCGCGATCACCTCGATCAAAGGCGATTCGCTCGACACCTTCAGCCGTGGCCATATCTGCCCCAAAGCCGTGGCGCTGCAAGATATCCAGAACGATCCGGATCGTCTGCGTCAGCCGATGCGCCGGGTGGGCAGTGAGTGGCTGCCGATCGAGTGGGACGAGGCGTTTACGCTGGTGGCCGAGAAACTGGCGGCAATTCAGGAGCGTCATGGGCAGAATGCAGTGGCGGTCTATCAGGGCAACCCGAGCGTGCACAATTACGGGTTGATGACCCACAGCAACTATTTCCTTGGGTTGTTGAAGACGCGTAATCGCTTCTCCGCGACGTCGGTCGATCAGTTGCCGCATCACCTGAGCAGCTATTTGATGTACGGCCACGGCTTGTTGCTGCCGATTCCGGACATCGATCACACCGATTTCATGCTGATCCTCGGCGGCAATCCGCTGGCGTCCAACGGCAGCATTATGACCGTGCCGGATGTTGAGAAACGTTTAAAGGCAATCCAGGCGCGCGGCGGTAAAGTCGTTGTGGTCGATCCACGGCGCAGCGAGACGGCGGCCATGGCTGATCAGCACTTGTTTGTGCGCCCGGGCGGCGATGCGGCGTTGTTGTTTGGCGTGCTCAACACGCTGTTCAGTGAAGGCCTGACCCGCGACAGTCATCTGCCGGTTGATGGTATGGACGAAGTGCGTGCAGCCGTCGCAGGTTTCACTGCTGAAGCCATGAGCCCGCTGTGCGCCGTGCCTGCTGAGCAGATCCGCCAACTGGCCCGCGACTTCGCCGCAGCGCCGAGTGCGGTGTGTTACGGACGGATGGGCGTCTCGACCCAAGCCTTCGGCACCCTGTGCCACTGGGTGGTGCAATTGATCAACCTGGTCACCGGTAATCTTGATCGCGTCGGCGGCGCACTGTGCACCGAACCTGCGGTGGATCTGGTGGCGTCGACTTCTGGCGGGCATTTCAACAAATGGCAGAGTCGCGTTTCCGGGCGTCCCGAGTATGGCGGCGAGTTACCGGTCTCGGCGCTGGCCGAAGAGATGCTTACCGAAGGCGAGGGCCAGATTCGTGCGCTGATCACCGTCGCTGGCAACCCGGTGTTGTCGACGCCGAACGGGCGGCAACTGGAGCAGGCGCTGGACGGTCTGGAGTTCATGGTCAGCATCGATCTCTACATCAACGAAACCACGCGCTATGCCGACCTGATTCTGCCGTCGACCTCGGCGCTGGAAAACGATCACTACGACACGACGTTCAATCTGTTCGCGGTGCGTAACGTCACCCGCTTCAACCGCGCGATCCTCGCCAAGCCAGAGGGCGCTTTACATGACTGGGAGATCTTCGTCGGCCTGGCCAAGGCATTCGCCGAGAAAACCGGTAAAGAGCTGAAGCCGACCATGCCACCGGCGAAGATGATCGACATGGGCCTGCGTATGGGGATGTACGGCGACGCGTCTGAGCAAAAGCTGTCACTGGCGACGTTGTTCGATCATCCGCACGGGATTGATCTGGGTGCGCTGAAAGCGAATCTGGCGTCGCGCTTGAAAACGCCGAATCAGCGCGTGCAGGCCGCTCCGCCAGAGATTCTCGCTGACCTTGCACGTTTCGCTGCCTTGCAGGCGCCGGCCGTCGATGAACTGTTGATGATTGGCCGTCGCCACGTACGCAGCAACAATTCGTGGATGCACAACTATCACCGTCTGGTGAAGGGCAAGCCGCGTCATCAGTTGCTGATGCACCCGGATGATCTCGCCAGTCGTGGGCTCAACGATGGTCAGCTTGTGCGTGTCAGTTCGCGGGTCGGCCAGATCGAGGTGGAAGTGCTCGGCAGTCTGGACATGATGAAAGGCGTGGTCAGTTTGCCGCACGGCTGGGGCCATGCGCGCCCAGGTGTGAAAATGGCGATTGCCAGTGGCCAGCCCGGATCGAGTGCCAATGACCTGACCGATGAATGCCAGCTTGATGAGTTGTCGGGTAACGCGGCGCTTAATGGCGTGCCAGTCACGGTGGCAGCGGCCTGAACGTGACTGTCGGGGAGACCGAGCATGGCGCTCGGGATTCCGTTACAATGCGTCACCGTGCCGACCCATGAGTCGGAAAGTTCAGCCGAGGTGCTCCATGGATATCATCGAAACGATTAAAGAGCAGATTGCCAACAACACCATTCTGCTTTACATGAAAGGCTCGCCGAATGCCCCACAGTGTGGCTTTTCCGCGAAAGCTGCACAGGCTGTGATGGCGTGTGGCGAAAAGTTTGCGTACGTGGACATCCTGCAGAACCCGGAAATCCGCGCCAACCTGCCTAAGTACGCCAACTGGCCGACTTTCCCGCAACTGTGGGTTGGCGGTGAGCTGGTCGGCGGTAGCGACATCATGACCGAGATGGCTGCAGATGGTTCGTTGCAAACCACCATCAAGTCGGCTGTTGAAGCGGCAGCGGCGAACAAGTCCGAAGCCTGATAAGGCTGGGTCTCACCCGACACTTCCTGCTTGTGTAGGAGCTGTCGAGTGAAACGAGGCTGCGATCTTCTGATCTTCAGCCAATAAAAAGCCCCGCCACTCGAAAGAGGGCGGGGCTTTTTAGTGCGTTCGAAAAGTTACTGCAAGTTGCCGGTGCAATCTGAAGCGATCGCAGCCGGCGGCAGCGCTTACTCTTCGCCCATCTGCGATTGCAGATAGTTCTCAAGACCTACTTTATCGATCAGGCCCAGTTGGGTTTCCAGCCAGTCGATATGTTCTTCTTCGGATTCGAGAATGTCTTCAAGCAGTTCACGGCTACCGAAGTCACCGACGGTTTCGCAATGCGCGATCGCGGTCTTCAGGTCAGCGTGGCCGGTCTTCTCGATACGCAGGTCGCACTCAAGCATTTCCTTGGTGTGCTCGCCGATGTGCAGCTTGCCCAGATCCTGCACGTTCGGCAGGCCTTCGAGGAACAGGATGCGCTTGATCAGCTTGTCCGCGTGTTTCATCTCGTCGATGGATTCTTTGTATTCGTGCTTGCCGAGCTTGTTCAGACCCCAATCTTCATACATGCGCGCATGCAGGAAGTACTGATTGATCGCGACCAGCTCATTGGCAAGGATCTTGTTGAGATGCTGGATGACTGTAATGTCGCCTTTCATGATCGGAGTCCTGCCCTGTATTCGCTGTATATACGGCAGAGTTTGAGCTTCGTACTTATAAGTGTCAAACCTAAGTTATTGAATAATATATGAAAATTAATCGGAATAAGAATGTTTGTGTTCCGCGTCTGGACGCTAAGCAATTGATTTTCAGGCATAAAAAAACCGGAAATAAGTCCGGTTCTTTGAAATAGGGGGTATTACGCGGCAGTAAATTCTACGGGATAGGGGATCGCAGCCTGGGACGTTTGCAGCTTGGTCAGGGTTTCGCGGACCACTTCCTTGGCAAGGCAGGCACATTTGCCGCATTGGCTGGCGACGCCGGTGGCCTGGCGGACTTCTTTATAGCTGCAGCAACCTTCATAGATCGCTTCGCGGATCTGTCCGTCGGTGACGCCAGTGCAGAGACAAACATACATAAGTGAGAACCGTCGCTGGTTGTGACTCAATTGCGATGGATCTTAATGTTAACGAGAATGATTGTCAAAGTGCTTTCGGAACGCTTCTGCTGATTCACAGCCATCACTGACGAACGGTATTTGCTGGCGATTTGCCTGGCCCCGTAAATGCAGCACCGTTATGCGTCTGCTTTGAAAAACCGTTAAGGACAGGCCAAATTCGCAGTGTATGATGGTCGGCCCTTGCGAAGGGGGTTCGTGTCACAGGGCTGTCGCCTGAGGGTGGCAGGCTGGCGCGGACCCTGAACTTCAAGTTTTTACACCAGGAGATATCAATGAGCGTACTCGTAGGCAAACAAGCCCCTGACTTCACCGTCCCGGCCGTACTCGGCAATGGCGAGATCGTTGACAGCTTCACCCTGTCCTCGGCCATCAAAGGCAAATACGGCCTGGTGTTCTTCTACCCACTGGACTTCACCTTCGTCTGCCCGTCCGAGCTGATCGCTCTGGACAACCGCATGGCCGACTTCAAGGCACGCAACGTTGAAGTGATCGCTGTGTCGATCGACTCGCACTTCACTCACAACGCATGGCGCAACACCCCAGTGAACAATGGCGGCATCGGCCAGGTGAAATACACCATGGCTGCCGACATGAAGCACGACATCGCCAAAGCCTACGACGTTGAATCCGAAGGCGGCGTGGCTTTCCGTGGCGCGTTCCTGATCGACGACAAAGGCGTTGTTCGCTCGCAGATCATCAACGACCTGCCACTGGGCCGTAACATGGAAGAGCTGATCCGTCTGGTCGACGCTCTGCAATTCCACGAAGAGCACGGCGAAGTCTGCCCTGCCAACTGGAAAAAAGGCGACAAAGGCATGAACGCTTCGCCAGAAGGCGTTGCGGCTTACCTGACCGAGAACGCTGCTGCCCTGTAAGGCGCAACGTCGAGGTACAAAAAAACCGGCTCATTGAGCCGGTTTTTTTATGCGCGGGATTTATCCGACGACCATCAATCAGTCGTCGAAATCTTCCCAGCCACCCATCTGTTTCCAGCGATTGACGATGCCGCAGAACAGCTCAGCGGTTTTTTCGGTGTCGTAACGCGCCGAGTGCGCTTCACGGCCGTCGAAATCGATGTCGGCGGCTTGGCAGGCTTTTGCCAGTACGGTTTGACCGTAGGCAAGACCGGCCAGCGTCGCGGTGTCAAAGCTGGAGAACGGGTGGAACGGGTTGCGCTTCATGTCCAGACGTGCGACCGCCGCGTTCAGGAAGCCGAGGTCGAAGCTGCTGTTGTGGCCGACCAGAATCGCGCGCTTGCAGCCGTTGGCCTTCAGCGCCTTGCGGATGCCACGGAAGATGTCGGTCAGTGCGGTTTCTTCGCTGACGGCCATGCGCAGCGGGTGATCGAGCTTGATCCCGGTGAACTCCAGCGCCGCTGCTTCGATGTTGGCGCCTTCGAATGGCTCAACGCGGAAGAAGTAGGTGTGATCCGGGTAAACGAAACCCTTTTCATCCATGGCGATGGTGGTCGCGGCAATCTCCAGCAACGCATCGGTGGCCGAGTTGAAGCCGCCGGTTTCTACGTCGACGACAACCGGCAGGTAGCCGCGAAAGCGTGCTGCCATCGGGTGACGGGAACCGCCACCACCACTTTGACCGTCCAGTTCGTCGTCGAAATGGTCTTCACTCACGCGTGTTCCTCCAGCAGGCGCCAGCGCAGTTTTTCACCGGCGCGCAGCGGGATAACGGTCAGCTCGCCGAAAGGCAGGCTGGTCGGGGCGGTCCATTCTTCACGAACCAGGGTGATGCGGTCGGTGTTCGCCGGCAGGCCGTAGAAACGCGGGCCGTTGAGGCTGGCGAAGGCTTCGAGCTTGTCCAGCGCGTTCCGCTGTTCGAAGGCTTCGGCATACATCTCGATGGCGGCGTACGCGGTGTAGCAGCCGGCGCAACCGCAAGCGGCTTCTTTGGCGTGCTGCGCATGTGGCGCCGAATCGGTGCCGAGGAAGAACTTGGCGCTGCCACTGGTGGCGGCGTCGAGCAAGGCTTCCTGATGTGTATTGCGCTTGAGAATCGGCAGGCAGTAGAAATGCGGCCGAATCCCGCCAACCAACATGTGGTTGCGGTTGTACAGCAGGTGATGTGCGGTGATGGTCGCGCCTACGTTGGCTGAAGCCTCGTTGACGAACTGCACGGCGTCGCCGGTGGTGATGTGTTCGAACACCACTTTCAGCGTCGGGAAGCGCTCGACGACTCGACGCATGTGCTCATCGATGAAAATCTTTTCGCGGTCGAACACATCGACGTCGCCACGGGTGACTTCACCGTGGATCAGCAGCGGCATGCCGACTTCGGCCATGGCTTCGATCGCCGGCAGAATCTTGTCGATGCTGGTCACGCCGGAGTCGGAGTTGGTGGTCGCGCCGGCCGGGTACAGCTTGGCGGCGTAGACAAAACCACTGGCCTTGGCTTCACGAATTTCTTCGGGCTGGGTGCGGTCGGTGAGGTACAGCACCATCAGCGGCTCAAAGCGACTGCCGGCCGGGCGGGCAGCGAGAATCCGCTGGCGATAGCCGTCGGCTTCAGCGGCGTTGCGCACCGGAGGTACCAGGTTGGGCATGATGATCGCGCGGCCAAAAGTGCGCGCAACATCGGCAACGGTATTGGTCAACACGGCACCATCGCGAAGATGAATGTGCCAGTCGTCGGGACGCAGCAGGGTCAGGCGGTCGGACATGAGGGGATTCCAGGCGGGTCAAACTGAGGCGAATGCTACCGGAAAAGACTCTTGCAGGCACTCGCTATCAAGTTTTGCGGGAACCTTCCGATATCCCGTAGGTATGCCGTAAACATAGTGTGAATCGGTCTTTGTGTTTCAGAAGCCAATGGAGCCTCCCGTGCGCCAGCGTTATTTAGCCTTGCTCAGTGTGTTTGCCAGCCTCCCCGCGATGGCGCTCACGTACCAGACCCGTCTGGAGAACATTGAGTGGACGGTCGCCGGCGACAAGTTCGAATGTCGTCTGACCCAACCGATCACCGATTTCGGCTCGGGTGAGTTCGTGCGCAAGGCGGGCGAGCAGGCGATCTTCCGCCTGAACGCCTACAACGCCATGCTTGGCGGTGGTTCGGCGACGTTGCTCGCGGCGGCTGCACCTTGGCAGCCGGGGCGTGGTGACATCAATCTGGGCTCCGTGAGGCTCGGCAGTGGCAACGTGCTGTTCAGCAGCTCACAGTCGCAGGCCGGCGGTCTGATCAGTGGTTTGCTGGACGGTCGCAGCCCGGTTGTACGTCGCGCGTCTGGCGATGGCCGTGTCTCGGAAGTGCGTTTATTGCCGGTGAAATTCAGCAAGGCGTTTAACGACTATCAGACTTGTGTAGCGAAATTGCTTCCGCAGAATTTCGACCAGATCAAGCAGTCGCAGATCGGCTTCCCCGGCGAGGGCGTTGACCTCGATGCCGCCGCCAAGGCCAAGCTGCAAGTGATGCTCGAATTCATGAAGGCCGATCCGACGGTCAATCACATCGAACTCGATGGCCATTCCGACAACAGCGGTAATCGTCTGACCAACCGTGAACTGTCGCGCCGCCGAGCGCTGGCAGTGGTCGACTTCTTCAAGGCCAACGGCATTCAGGAATCGCAGATCACCGTGCGCTTCCATGGCGAGCAATATCCGATCGTGCCGAACACCAATGCGGCCAATCGTGCGAAGAACCGTAGGGTCAATGTCAAACTGGCGCGCGTGGCTCCAGTGACCGCTCCAGCACCGCAAGCGAGCACGCCAGCCAGTACTGCAGCGACTTCCTGACCTGCCGGTCATCGTCGCGCTCTCGACAGATTCTGTCGCTTTGTCGTCTTAAGCTGTCGCGCCTCTGTAAATTATCGCGTTTGGGCGGTAGACTCCTCGGCTTTCCGTAGAACCCCGTGGAGTGATGGCATGGCGGACGTAAACAAGGTCGTTCTGGCGTATTCCGGCGGCCTGGACACTTCGGTGATCCTCAAGTGGCTGCAGGATACTTATAACTGTGAAGTGGTGACTTTCACCGCTGACCTGGGGCAGGGCGAAGAGGTCGAGCCGGCACGCGCCAAGGCTCAGGCCATGGGCGTCAAAGAAATCTACATCGATGATCTGCGCGAAGAGTTCGTGCGTGATTTCGTGTACCCGATGTTCCGCGCCAACACCGTTTACGAAGGCGAGTACCTGCTGGGTACTTCCATCGCACGTCCGCTGATCGCCAAACGTCTGATCGAAATCGCCAACGAAACCGGCGCTGACGCCATTTCCCATGGCGCCACCGGCAAGGGCAACGACCAGGTGCGTTTCGAACTGGGTGCCTACGCACTCAAGCCTGGCGTTAAAGTAATTGCTCCTTGGCGCGAGTGGGACCTGCTGTCCCGCGAGAAGCTGATGGACTACGCCGAAAAGCACGCGATCCCGATCGAGCGTCACGGCAAGAAGAAGTCGCCGTACTCGATGGACGCCAACCTGCTGCACATCTCCTATGAAGGCGGCGTGCTGGAAGACACCTGGACCGAGCACGAAGAAGACATGTGGAAATGGACCGTCTCCCCGGAGAACGCTCCTGATAAACCACAGTACCTGGAACTGACCTACCGTAACGGCGACATCGTTGCACTGGACGGCGTCGAAATGACCCCGGCCACCGTGCTGGCAACGCTGAACAAGATCGGTGGCGCTCATGGTATCGGCCGTCTCGACATCGTCGAAAACCGTTACGTCGGCATGAAGTCCCGTGGCTGCTACGAAACCCCGGGCGGCACCATCATGCTGCGCGCTCACCGCGCCATCGAATCGATCACCCTGGACCGCGAAGTCGCTCACCTCAAAGACGAGCTGATGCCGAAATATGCCAGCCTGATCTACACCGGTTACTGGTGGAGCCCTGAACGTCTGATGCTGCAACAGATGATCGATGCTTCCCAGGTTAACGTGAACGGTGTCGTTCGCCTGAAGCTGTACAAAGGCAACGTGATCGTCACTGGCCGCAAGTCCGACGATTCGCTGTTCGACGCCAACATCGCGACCTTCGAAGAAGATGGCGGTGCTTACAACCAGGCCGACGCGGCGGGCTTCATCAAGCTCAACGCGCTGCGCATGCGCATTGCTGCCAACAAGGGTCGCAAGCTGTTCTGAGTGTTACAGACTGACGCGCAATGAAAAGGGCGGCCTTGTCATCGAGACAACGCCGCCCTTTTTACGTAAATTCTTTGTTTGTTTCTGTTCGAGTCATGTTCAGGGTTTCGCGCGTGGGGCAATGACTCCGCCTTCAGGCCCGCCCCAGTAGTGTCACCGCTTGTGAGCACAGGTTATAAACAATGCACAGTGTGTTGCCAGAGCCTTTCTTTATGTGCCTTATTTGCAGTAGTGCATTCTGCGTCAGTAAAACATCCGACACATGATTGGAAAGAAAGACGACCACACGGGCCGTTTTCCTGTCCAGGTTGCGGATATTTTCCACCATTGTGGCTAACTCTCTCGATGCATCGACATCTCTGGCATCTATGAGATGCAAATTACTGATCGATGCGGGCAACTGAATGTTGTGCTGAACAATCAGGCTCGGTTTTACGTTGCTGTCCGCAGGCGGGTCAGGTGCGTTGTGTACTTTGCACGAGTCTTTGCATTCGACAGTGCCAGTTTCGCTCGGCACTATACAACTGGAGAACCCGAATGTACCTGGTGTGCCAGGTTCTTGCGTCGAGGTGTGTCGTTTGTTCTCGCGATCATTGGTATCGATTACCTTCAGGAAGTTCTTGTCTTTACCGAAATCGGAAGGTGAATAGAGGGAGCGGTAGTTGAAATTCAAGGTAATAAAGAAAAGAAATAGCAAGTAAAATGGAAAGCTGATCAGGAACCACACATAGATTTCCCTGTCCTTGTTGTCAAGGAAAGGCAGAGATACAGCGGCTGATGTTTCAGAGATGGCCGCAAATATGGCAATGACGGTCATTGGGTTGCTGATCTTTTTTTTTATTTTTAGCATGTTTGTACTCTTTTGCCTGGTCTTTCTCATGGTTAATAAGTTCGTATTGGTTGGGCATAGATAGTTTGGATTCAGTGTTTGTTTTTATAGCAAAAGTATAGTGCTTGGTATAAATATCTTGTTTCAAGTGTTTATGTTTTTCCCAGCGTTATAGTGCCGGTGCCACCGCTGTTGCTTTGTGTTTCCGATATTCCGATATTTTTCAGGCGCGCACATAGGCCCGGGCGCCAGCGCCGTTCGGGCGCAATGAGCTGCAGCGGCGAGGTGTGGGTTTTGCACCGGTGATCGTAGTCTGTAACAGGTTGAAAAGAGAATTTTTGCCTCCGGCGAAAGAGTCTGCGGTGTCGGATGTTTAGATGGACGGAGGTTTTTTGTAGGATTAATCCGCGATGGATGTAGGGCATGTCTCTCGATGCAAGTGCGTGTTAACACTGGCATGCCATAGAGCAAGTGACTGGGCTATTGTGCGTGTTCTAAAAATTCGAACAGCGAAACTGGACTTGCCCATGAATAAAGTGCTGATCGTGGATGATCACCCTGTCATTCGTCTTGCGGTACGTATGCTGATGGAACGTCATGGCTACGAAGTCATCGCAGAAACTGATAACGGTGTGGATGCATTACAACTTGCTCGAGAACAAATGCCGGATATTGTCATTCTGGACATTGGAATACCAAAACTTGATGGTCTGGAAGTTATCGCACGCCTGACTTCAACGGCCATGCCGATTAAGGTACTGGTTCTGACTTCCCAGGCTCCCGGGCACTTTTCCATGCGCTGCATGCAGTCGGGGGCGGCCGGCTATGTGTGCAAACAGCAGGACTTGACCGAGTTGCTCAGCGCAATCAAGGCCGTATTGTCCGGCTACAGTTATTTTCCCAATCAGGCTTTGCATACCGTGCGTACAAGTCTGGGCAATGCGAGTGAAGCCGATATGGTGGATCGTCTGTCCGGTCGGGAAATGATGGTGCTGCAGCAGTTGGCGCGGGGCAAAACCAACAAGGAAATTGCAGATGGCATGTTTTTGAGCAACAAAACCGTGAGCACTTACAAGACGCGCTTGTTGTTGAAGCTCAATGCGCGTTCTCTGGTTGATCTGATCGAATTGGCGCAGCGCAATGGTCTGGTCTGAATCTATCGATGGCTGACGGGGTCATGGGCCGATCAAGCTCAGCTAGCCGTACAAAGAGAAAAGCCTCCGGTTCGGGAGGCTTTCAAGTATCAGAGATCAAAATCGTAATCGGCCAATTGCCTTTGCAGTCGGCGCTCCTCAAGCAGGTTATCGATCGTACGGCGCTTGCTGAGATTGGTCTTGGCGACTTCGACCACAGGTTCGGCATCATCAGTTTCCGCAGTGAGATCGTCATCTACATCCAGTGTCTCTTTGTCGCTACTCATCAGCTAACTCCCGGCTAAGAATGCCTCTGGCGCTCCTTATATCGACATTCCTGCAGCGGGTAAAAAAGATTTTTTCAATCGACTTATCAATTATTCCAATAGCCGGTCAATCGTCAGAAGTTTTGTCTTTGTACTCGCACAAGTCTTCGATCCGACAACTCCCACACCGTGGCTTGCGGGCCAGACACACGTAGCGACCGTGAAGAATCAGCCAGTGATGAGAGTCGAGCAGGAATTCCTTGGGTACAAATTTCATCAGCTTGTTTTCCACTTCGACCACATTTTTGCCCGGTGCGATGCCGGTGCGGTTGCTGACGCGAAAGATGTGGGTGTCGACGGCCATGGTCAGTTGGCGGAATGCCGTGTTGAGTACGACGTTGGCGGTCTTGCGGCCCACTCCCGGCAAGGATTCGAGCTCTTCACGGGTTTGCGGAACTACACTGCCATGGCGTTCGACCAGCAGGCGGCAGGTTTCGATGACGTTCCTGGCCTTGCTGTTGTAGAGACCGATCGTCTTGATGTATTCCGATAGACCTTCGACCCCTAAAGCGTGGATCGCCGCCGGCGTATTGGCGACCGGAAACAGCTTCGCCGTGGCTTTGTTGACACCGACGTCAGTCGACTGCGCCGAAAGAATCACGGCGATCAACAGCTCGAACGGTGAGGAGTAGGCCAGTTCGGTCTTCGGCTCCGGATTGTCTTCGTGCAGGCGGCGGAAAATCTCCAGACGTTTTGCGGCATTCATGGGCGATGCGTTTCCTTGGATATCGAGTTCGGGCGAATCAACGCCTGGCGCGCCGCCAACAGCAGCGCCAACAAAATAAAAGCACCGGGGATCAAGGTGATCAGGTGCAGGCCTTCGCTAAACACAACTAGACCTGGCCAGTCTTCGGACAGCCCCCGGCCGAGACTACCGTGACCGATGAGTTCACGCAGCCCGGCGAGCAGCAACATCAATCCGCCGAACATGCCGCAGAGTTTCAAGCGCTCGACCAGCGATGAGCGCCAGAAGCCATTGTGCTCCAGTGCCACGCATTGCAAGGCTATCAGGCCGGCATAGAGGCCGAATGTTTGCTGCCAGGGCAGAAACCAGCGTTGCGCCAACAGGTCTGCACAACTGGTGAAAGTCGCGGCGAGCAGCAGGCTGGCCAGCAATGCGCTTGTGCCAGTGAGGCGAGACCGTAAAACAGGCATGCACGGGCCATACAGACCCACGACACTGGCGAACATCAATAATGCCCCCAGTGCGCCTGCCAAGGAGTCACTGGTGCCAAGCAGCAGTGTCAGCATCAAAGCATTCGAAAGGGCTGCCGAGCGGTTCATGTTCCGCTCCCCAGCAGTGCCGCCCGATGTTCATCGAAGTAGCGCAGGGCATCATGGATAGCGCTGATCGCCGCGCGAGAGGTGATGGTCGCACCGGCGATTTGATCGAACTGCCCCTGATCTTTTTTCAATGCCCAGCCAGCGTCATTCGGTTCACCGCGTGATTTGCCGTTGAAAACCTGAAGCCAGCGGTTCGGCCAGTCGCCAATGGGCCCACCGAGTGCCGGGGTTTCGTTTTGCTTGAGGGTTTTCACGCCGAGCAACTTGCCGTTGGCATCGATAGCAATCAGCAATTCAATGGCACCGGCGTAGCCCTCGGTCTGGTTACGCAGCAACACTGCAACGGTTTGACCATTCTTGGTTACACGGTAACCAGCCGCGAGCGTGCTATGGCTCAGACCGGTATCGGTCAGTGTAATTGGCCGTTCCAGCGGTTGGTTGTCGTAGCTGTCAGGGGGAAGCATGTCGAGCAGTTTGCGACTGTCGACCAGGCGCTGCTCAGCAGCGATTTGCGGTGCGCTGCTGCGTTGCAGCAGGTACGTCGCACCAATGCCGACCACCGCCCACAAGAATAACGTCAGTGCGCTGGCCGTGCGGTTCATGAACTCACCTGTGGCTGACGACTCGCGGAAAATCGTTCCAGCGCCGGCACGCAAAGGTTCATCAGTAGCACTGCAAACGCGACGCCATCCGGGTAACCGCCCCAACTGCGAATCAGGTAAGTCAGTAAGCCGACACCGATGCCAAACAGCAATCGGGCAAGCGCCGTTCTGGCGCCGGAGACCGGTTCAGTGATGATGAAGAACGCGCCCAGCATGGTCGCGCCACTGAGCAGGTGGAACAGCGGCGAACCCTGAGAGTCCGACCCGGAGCCATTCCAGAACAGCAGGCTGACAACAAACAGGCTGCCGAGCATGCCTGCTGGTGCGTGCCAACCGAAGATCCGGCGCTGCAGCAAAACCAGCCCGCCGGCGAGAAACGCCAGATTCACCCATTCCACACCGTGGCCGCCAAAGCGACCGAACGCCGGATTGCTGGCGAACAATTCGTCCATGGTCAGGCTTTTGTTGATGCGCAGGCTGTCCAGCACGGTAGCTTGCGCCCAGGCGTCCGGCGCCTGGCCTGCGCCGAATACCTGTTGAAACGTTGCCGTCAGATCCAGGCCATGGGCCGGCCAATGGGTCATCGGCTGCGGGAACATCACCATGGCCAAGGCAAACCCGAGCATCGCCGGATTGAATGGATTTCTACCGACGCCGCCGTACAAGTGCTTGCCAAACAACAGACCCGAGGCAATCGCCGTCACCGTCAGCCACCACGGGCAATAAGGCGGCAGGGCGGCGGCCAGCAATGTCGCGCTGACCAGCGCACTGCCGTCACTTAGTGTCGGCTGCAATGGCTGTCGACGCAGTCGGAGGACAGTTGCCTCGACTACCAGCGCGGTGACGATCGCCAACAGCAGATTGATTAACACGCCCCAGCCATACAACCAGAACAGCGTCAGCAGCCCCGGCAAGGCGGCGAGCAGCACCAGTTTCATCGCCTGTGGCAGGCGATCGTCCGGTGCCTCAAGGGGCGACATGATCTTGCACCTGGCGCTCGGCGTCTTGCAGGCGGGCGCGGGCCTTGTCGAGGGTTTCGATGGGCGTGTCGGCGCGACGTTCGAGTTTGTTGAGGTCCGCGCGGGCGTAGGCCAATTCGGTTTTCAACTGGCGAAGCTGGCTGTCGATCGGGCGTTTTTCGACGCGCACCAGGTCAGGCAACGGCTGATCGCTTGTGGCTTCGGCGGCGTGCAGGGCCTGTTCGGCGTCGCGCAATGCTTGTTCCCGCGCGGCGATCTGCTCGGGCGCCGCTTCGGCGGTTTGTGCCTTTTTCAGTTCAGCGCGGCGCATGGCCAACTGAATCTTCGCCCGTTTCAGATCAGCGTCTTTGGCTGGGGCAGGCACTACGGGCGCTGGCGTAGCGCTGCTTTCAACGGCCGCCAGAGCTTGTTCGGCGGCTTCGAACTGCTGCTGCAATACGATCAGTTGCGCCTGCTGCTCGAACGTCGGCGGGTGGCCGAAGGCCTTCAGCGATTTGTGCAGTTGCGCACGGCTCATTGCCACATCAATCTTGGCTTTCTTCAGCGCCGCATCAGCGGTCGCCGCTTTCTGCGCACGCACCCGTTCCAGTGCTGCCTGTACCGGATCGGTTGCAGTCACTTCAGGTTGCGCCGCCCGTTTTGCCCGCGCTTCACGCTCTGCCTGCTTTTGTTGTTCTTCGCGTTGCAAGCGCTCGTTTCGACGCTCGAAACGTTGACGCGCGTGATCGCGTTTGGCCGCCCGTGCGCGCTGTTCTTCAAGACTGAATGCCAGACCGCCAACCACCGGCAACGTGCTCGGTGGCAATGGATGCATTTCGATGCAATCCACCGGGCACGGCGCAACACACAGGTCGCAACCGGTGCATTCGTCAATGATCACCGTGTGCATCAGTTTCGCCGCGCCGACGATCGCGTCGATCGGGCAGGCCTGAATGCATTTGGTGCAGCCAATGCATTCGGCTTCACGGATGAACGCCACCTGCGCCGGCGCTGCGCCGCGACTGATGTCCAGTTCCAGCACCGGTACTTTCAACAGTTCAGCCAGCGCGGCGATGGTTTCGTCACCACCCGGCGGACACTTGTTGATCGGCTCGCCTGCGACGATGCCTTGCGCATACGGCTTGCATCCGGGATGGCCGCACTTGCCGCACTGGGTCTGCGGCAGAAGGGCATCGATGCGTTGAATCAGACTCATGTTTTGATCAGTCCACTGAATCCGAGAAAAATCACTGCGATCAATCCGGCGCTGATCAAATCGATCGGCAAGCCACGAAAGGGCAGGGGAATATCGTTGTCGGCCGTACGTTCACGCAAATCCTGGAACAGGCTCAGTACCAGCCAGAAACCCAGCCCGGCACCGAGGCTCAAAGTGGTCGCCTGCAGCAGACCTCGATCGTTTTGCGCATTGATCAGTGCCAGCCCGAGCACGCCGGCATTGCCCAGCAACAATGGCCACAAACCTTCGAAAGGCAGATTCGGCAGCCTGCGCGCCAGCAGCTTCAACAGTGGCGCAATCAGCAACACACTCAACGGCAGAAACACGAACAGGCGCAGGGCTTCAAGTTGCAGCGGCCTCAGCAGCCAATGCCAGACCGCGTAACTGGTAACGCCAACGATCAGCATCAGACACAACGTCGCCAGCCCCAGCGCATGCACCTGTCGACGACTGGCCGCGAGCAGCGGATCGACGCCCAGCGGCCAGTGCAACACGAAGTTGTTGAGCAGCGCAGCACTGATAAGCGTAAGCACGAGTTCGGTCATGGTTCTGCCAGCGAAACGGGCGGATGTCTCTTAAGGTTAGGCATTATCCGGCCAGATATGAAAAATCCCACAGGCATGCGGTGCACGCCTGTGGGATCGGTCTGCCGCCGAGTGTTACTTGATGCGCTGACCCGGCTTGGCGCCGCTGTCCGGGCTCAGCAGGTAGATCTCTTCACCGCCAGGGCCTGCTGCCATCACCATGCCTTCGGAGATACCGAACTTCATTTTCCGTGGCTTGAGGTTGGCGATCATCATGGTCAGGCGACCATCGAGCTTGGACGGGTCCGGGTATGCGCTCTTGATGCCCGAGAACACGTTGCGTTGCTCGTCACCGATGTCGAGGGTCAAACGCAGCAGCTTGTCAGCACCTTCCACGTGTTCGGCCTTGACGATCAGTGCGACGCGCAGGTCGATCGCGGCAAAGGCATCGAAGTCGATTTCCGGCGACAGCGGGTCCTTGGCCAGTTCGCCATTGCCGGCCGGGGCGGCGGCGCCAGTGTCGGTCTGGCTGGCGGTGAGGTCTTCTTTCGAGGCGTCGCTCATGGCTTGTACTTTTACCGGGTCGATGCGGGTCATCAACGGTTTGAATTCGTTGAGCTGGTGGTTGGCCAGCAGCGTGGTGTGGTCGTTCCAGGTGAGCGGGGCGACATTGAGGAACGCCTCGGCATCGGCGGCCAGCAGCGGCAGCACCGGCTTGAGGAAGATCACCAGTTGGCGGAACAGATTGATGGCGGTGGCGCAGATCGCCTGGACTTCATCCTGTTTGCCTTCCTGCTTGTTCAACGACCACGGTGCCTTGTCGGCGATCCAGGCGTTGGCGCGGTCGGCGAGGGCCATGGTTTCACGCATGGCGCGGGCGAAGTCGCGAGCTTCATAGGCATCCGCAATGCTTGGCGCTGCGGCGAGGAAAGCCTCAGTCAGCTCCGGCGCAGCATTGGTGTCGACCAGCAGGCCGCCGTTACCTTTCTGGATGAAACCGGCGCAACGGCTGGCGATGTTGACCACTTTGCCGACCAGGTCGGAGTTGACCTTCTGCACGAAATCTTCGAGGTTCAGGTCAAGGTCATCGACGCCACGGCCCAGTTTGGCTGCGTAGTAGTAGCGCAGGTATTCCGGCGACAGGTGATCCAGATACGTACGGGCCTTGATGAAGGTGCCGCGCGACTTGGACATTTTCTGGCCGTTGACGGTCAGGTAGCCGTGTACGTTGATGCCGGTCGGCTTGCGGTAACCGGCGCCTTCAAGCATCGCCGGCCAGAACAGTGCGTGGAAATTGACGATGTCCTTGCCGATGAAGTGGTACAGCTCGGCGGTGGAATCCTTGGCCCAGAACGCGTCGAAATCCAGATCCGGCGTGCGGTCGCAAAGGTTCTTGAAGCTGGCCATGTAGCCGATTGGCGCGTCGAGCCACACATAGAAATACTTGCCCGGCTCGCCCGGGATCTCGAAACCGAAGTACGGCGCATCGCGGGAGATGTCCCACTGTTGCAGGCCTGCGTCCAGCCATTCGGCGATCTTGTTGGCGACGGCGTCCTGCAGGGTGCCGCTGCGGGTCCAGGTCTGCAGCATTTGCTGGAAGTCCGGCAGCTTGAAGAAGAAGTGCTGGGAATCCTTGAGTACCGGAGTGGCGCCAGAGATCGCAGATTTCGGATCCTTCAAATCAGTTGGTGCATAGGTCGCGCCGCATTTTTCGCAGTTGTCGCCGTACTGGTCTTCGGTGCCGCATTTCGGGCAGGTGCCCTTGATGAAGCGGTCGGCCAGGAACATTTTCTTTTCCGGGTCGAAATACTGGGTGATCGAGCGTTGGGCGATGTGCCCGGCGTCACGCAGCTTGATGTAGATCTGGCTCGACAGCTCACGGTTTTCTTCGGCGTGAGTGGAGTGGAAGTTGTCGAAATCAACCAGGAACTCGGCAAAGTCGGCGCTGTGTTCAGCCTGCACATTGGCGATCAGTTGTTCCGGGGTGATGCCTTCCTTTTCCGCGCGCAGCATGATCGCCGAACCGTGGGCGTCGTCGGCGCAGACGTAAATGCATTGATTGCCGCGATGCTTCTGGAAGCGCACCCACATATCGGTCTGGATGTATTCCAGCATATGGCCAAGGTGAATCGAACCGTTGGCGTAGGGCAGGGCGCTGGTGACGAGGATCTTGCGTGGTTCGGACATGTGGGGCTTCGCTACTTGATGAAACGGAGGTCGGCCACTATAAAGCGCCGGGAAAGATATTTCACCCCTGCAAATCGTTGCCGGGCGTGCCGTCCGGAGGACAGAAGGGGTAGGATACCCGCCATCTTTTCCCAGTCTTGTTATCGGAGTTGCCCATGAGCGCCGTCACTCGCGCAGCGGTGGAAGCCGTCCTCAGCCAATACACCGACCCTTACCTGAACCAGGATCCGGTCAGCGCCGGTTGCGTGAAGCACATCGAGATCGTCGGTGACCGCGTCAACGTGCAGCTGGAAATCGGTTACGCCGCCGGTCTGTTCAAGAGCGGCTGGGCGCAATTGTTGCAACTGGCCATCGAAAACCTCGACGGCGTGGTTGTCGCCAAGGTCGAGGTCAACACAGTGATTGCCGCGCACAAGGCGCAAGCGCAGATCCCGGGGCTGGCCAACGTCAAGAACGTGGTCGCCGTGGCGTCGGGCAAGGGCGGTGTGGGCAAGTCGACCACCGCCGCCAACCTCGCGCTGGCCCTGGCCCGTGAAGGCGCCAAAGTGGGGATTCTCGACGCCGACATCTACGGCCCGAGCCAAGGCATCATGTTCGGCATCCCCGAGCGCACCCGCCCTGAGGTCAAGGATCAGAAGTGGTTCGTGCCGCTCAAGGCCCATGGCGTTGAAGTCATGTCGATGGCCTTTCTGACCGACGACAACACGCCGATGGTCTGGCGCGGGCCGATGGTGTCCGGCGCGCTGCTGCAACTGGTCACGCAAACCGCGTGGGGCGATCTGGATTATCTGGTCATCGACATGCCGCCAGGCACCGGCGACATCCAGTTGACCCTGGCACAGAAAGTCCCGGTGGCCGGTGCGGTGATCGTCACCACGCCACAGGATCTGGCCTTGCTCGACGCGCGCAAAGGCGTGGAAATGTTCCGCAAGGTCAACATTCCGGTGCTGGGCGTGGTGGAAAACATGGCCGTGCACATCTGCTCGAACTGCGGGCATGCCGAGCATCTGTTCGGTGAGGGCGGTGGTGAGAAACTGGCGACCCAGTACGGTGTGGAGCTGTTGGCTTCGCTGCCTCTGTCGATGCTGATCCGTGAGCAGGCCGATGGCGGCAAGCCAACGGTGATCGCCGAGCCGGACAGCCAGATCGCCATGGTCTATCAGGAACTGGCCCGCCACGTCGGCGCACGGATCGTGTTGCAGGAAGCGGCAACGCCGGCGATGCCGAATATCACCATCAGCGACGATTGATGCATCCGCAACACTGAATAAACCTGTAGGAGTGAGCCTGCTCGCGATAGCGGATACCATTCAACAGATTTGTTGAATGAATGACTGCAATCGCGAGCAGGCTCACTCCTACACGGGTTTTGTGGTGGGGGTTAGATCCGCAACCCGCCATCCATCTCCAGAATCCGCCCGGTGTAATAGTCGTTTTCGAAAATGTACGCCGCCGAATGGGCGATCTCTTCCGGCTTGCCCATGCGCTTGAGCGGAATCCCCGAAGTCATCTTCTCCAGCGCTTCCGGTTTCATGCCCAGGGTCATCTCGGTTTCGATGAAGCCCGGTGCAATCCCCGCGACACGAATGCCGTAACGCGCCAGCTCTTTGGCCCAGGTCACTGTCGCTGCAGCAACACCGGCCTTGGCCGCCGAGTAGTTGGTCTGGCCAACGTTGCCCGCCCGCGAGATCGACGAGATGTTGATGATCGCGCCGCTGGTCTTCAGCTCGACCATTTTCGCCGCCACTTCACGGGTGCAGAGGAACACGCCGGTCAGGTTGACGTCGATCACCGCCTGCCACTGTGCCAGGCTCATCTTGGTCATTTCGCCGTCCTTGACCTTGAGCAGCAGGCCATCACGGAGGATCCCGGCGTTGTTGATCAGGCCGTGAATCGCGCCGAAATCGGCGGCGACCTGAGCGACCATGTGCTCGACCTGCTCTTCATTGGCCACGTTGCACAGATAGCTGCGCGCCTCGACGCCTTTGGCCTTGCAAGCCGCGACCGCATCGTCGAGCTTTTCCTGATTGAGGTCGATCAACGCCAGCTTCGCGCCTTTGCCGGCGAAATACTCGGCCATCGAACGGCCCAAACCCTGGCATCCGCCAGTGATAATGATTACTTTGTCGTTGAGTTGCATTCGCATGCCCCGATAGCAGGTCTGAGTAGTTTTTGTTTTCAGCGACTCCCGATCTGCACCGGCCTTGGAAGGGTGCACATGAGAATTGCCCGCTGGCGTGACGGGGACTTGATCCCGGGCGCCCGTCCGTTTTTTCGACGGATACTATTTAAGGAGTCATAAATTGAGCGTTGAAGTGGCGAAGAATGCCCGAGAATTGCTTCTCAAGGAATACCGGGGAGTGCTGTCGACCCACTCCAAATCGATGCCCGGTTTTCCCTTTGGCTCCGTGGTGCCTTACTGCCTGGATGAGCAGGGTCGGCCGCTGATCCTGATCAGTCGCATCGCCCAGCACACCCACAACCTGCAAAAAGACCCTAAATGCTCGATGTTGGTGGGGGAGCGCGAAGCCGATGACGTGCAAGCCGTTGGTCGCCTGACTTATCTGGCCGAAGCGCAGAAGCTCGAAGATGCCGCTGCTATCGATGCCGCCGCCGAGCGGTACTACCGTTTTTTCCCGGATTCGCAGAACTACCACAAGGCCCACGATTTCGATTTCTGGGTGCTGACTCCGGTGCGTCATCGCTACATCGGCGGTTTCGGCGCGATCCACTGGGTCGATCAACTGACCCTGGCCAATCCGTTCGCCGGCAAGGCTGAAATCAGCATGGTCGAGCACATGAACAGCGACCACGCCAAAGCCATCGCGCACTACGTCGACCTTGCCGGTCTGCCGAAAACCGTGCCGGCGCAACTGGCCGGAATCGACACCGAAGGCATGCACCTGCGCATCGGTCAGGCGCTGTACTGGTTGCCGTTTCAAGCCCCTTGTCATACGCCGACACAAGTGCGCGAAGCCTTGGTTTCATTGGCTCACGCACAGGTCTGGCCAAAAAATGCAGTGGTCGACGCTTGAATTCACGAAAGGGCGACGTCATCTAAGGCTTACTGCAAGGCATTTCTTGCGTTGAGGAAACTTTGATGCGCCCTTTTCTGTTGCTCTTTCTGCTGTTTCCAGTGCTGGAGCTGTTCGTATTCGTCAAAGTGGCAGGGGCTATCGGGTTTTTCCCGGCCCTGCTGCTGATCATTGTCGGCTCGATGTTCGGTGTTTTTGTGCTACGCGTCGCCGGTCTGGCCACTGCACTGCGTGCCCGTGAAAGCCTGAACCGCGGCGAACTGCCCGCGCAAACCATGCTCGAAGGGCTGATGCTGGCTTTGGCCGGTGGCCTGCTGATCCTGCCGGGCTTCATCAGCGACGTGGTCGGTCTGGTGATGTTGCTGCCATTCAGCCGCCGGTTGCTGGCGAACAAAATGCGTCAGCGCGCCGAAGAACAGGCCATGCGTCAGCGTGCGTTCGCCGACGATCTGCAACCCCGTGGCGGTCCTGCACCGCGTCAGCCACTGGGCCGCGAGGGTGATGTGATCGAAGGCGAGTTCGAACACCGCGACAGCAAGTAACTGCGTTACCCACACGGCACCTTCGGGTGCCGTGTTCATTTACGGGCCTCCAGAGTGAAAAATTTTCTCAGCTCGCCCTTGTAATAAGCTTATGCGCCCTTATGTATCGGTCACCGAAAGGTTTCTGGCATTTGAGCCAGTCAGTCTTCCGCGGCTCGCTTGACGAACCGCAACCGGCGCAGGCCGGATTTGTTAAACCCGCCGGGACTACACCGGCCGATGAAAACCACAATTAGGAGAGATCGACAATGAAGCTTCGTCCTCTGCATGACCGCGTCGTAATCCGTCGCAGCGAAGAAGAAAAGAAAACCGCTGGCGGTATCGTCCTGCCAGGTTCGGCTGCTGAAAAAGCCAACCACGGTGAAATCCTCGCTGTAGGCCCAGGCAAACGCGAGCGCGGTGAAGTTCATGCATTGTCCGTGAAAGTGGGCGACAAGGTTGTATTCGGTCCTTACTCCGGCAGCAACACTGTGAAAGTCGACGGCGAAGACCTGCTGGTAATGAGCGAGAACGAAATCCTCGCTGTTATCGAAGGCTGATACCCCCGTTCATTTTCCCGCTACTACAAAGTATTTAAGGAATATCGATCATGGCTGCTAAAGAAGTTCTGTTTGGCGATTCCGCCCGTAAAAAAATGCTCAAGGGCGTCAACGTCCTGGCTGACGCAGTAAAAGCGACCCTGGGCCCGAAAGGCCGTAACGTGATCATCGAGAAGAGCTTCGGCGCTCCGACCATCACCAAGGACGGCGTTTCCGTCGCCAAAGAAATCGAACTCGAAGATCGCTTCGAAAACATGGGCGCGCAGCTGGTCAAAGACGTTGCCTCCCGTGCCAATGATGACGCTGGTGACGGTACTACCACCGCTACCGTTCTGGCTCAGTCGATCGTCAACGAAGGCCTGAAGGCCGTCGCTGCCGGCATGAACCCGATGGACCTGAAGCGCGGCATCGACAAGGCGACCATCGCCATCGTCAAAGAGCTGAAAAACCTGTCCAAGCCATGCGCTGACACCAAGGCAATCGCTCAGGTAGGCACCATCTCCGCCAACTCCGACAGCTCCATCGGCGACATCATTGCCGAAGCCATGGAAAAAGTCGGCAAAGAAGGCGTGATCACCGTTGAAGAAGGCACTGGCCTGGAAAACGAACTGTCGGTTGTTGAAGGCATGCAGTTCGACCGTGGCTACCTGTCCCCGTACTTCGTCAACAAGCCAGAGACCATGGTTGCCGAGCTGGACAGCCCGCTGATCCTGCTGGTCGACAAAAAGATCTCGAACATCCGCGAAATGCTGCCAGTGCTGGAAGCCGTTGCCAAAGCCGGCCGTCCACTGCTGATCGTTTCCGAAGACGTTGAAGGCGAAGCCCTGGCGACCCTGGTTGTGAACAACATGCGTGGCATCGTTAAAGTCGCAGCCGTCAAGGCGCCAGGCTTCGGCGACCGTCGCAAGGCCATGCTGCAGGACATCGCTGTTCTGACCGGCGGTACCGTTATCTCCGAAGAGATCGGCCTGAGCCTGGAAGCCGCTACTCTGGAAAACCTTGGTAGCGCCAAGCGTGTGACCATCTCCAAGGAAAACACCATCATCGTTGACGGTGCTGGCGTAGAAGCTGATATCCAGGCGCGTATCACTCAGATCCGTGCCCAGGCAGCTGAAACTTCCTCGGACTACGACCGTGAAAAACTGCAAGAGCGTCTGGCCAAGCTGTCCGGCGGCGTTGCAGTGATCAAGGTTGGCGCTGGTTCCGAAGTTGAAATGAAAGAGAAGAAAGCCCGCGTTGAAGACGCCCTGCACGCAACTCGTGCAGCCGTTGAAGAAGGCGTGGTACCTGGCGGTGGCGTTGCGCTGATCCGCGCTCTGCAAACCCTGAACGACCTGAAAGGCGACAACGCTGACCAGGACGTTGGTATCGCTGTTCTGCGCCGCGCTGTTGAAGCTCCGCTGCGTCAGATCGCTGCCAACAGCGGCGACGAGCCAAGCGTTGTGGTCAACGAAGTCAAGAACGGCAAAGGTAACTTCGGTTACAACGCTGCGACTGGCGAATACGGCGACATGATCGAAATGGGCATCCTGGATCCAACCAAGGTGACTCGTTCCGCTCTGCAAGCGGCATCGTCGATCGGCGGTCTGATCCTGACCACCGAAGCGGCAGTAGCTGATGCGCCGAAGAAAGACGGCGGTGCTGGCGGCGGCATGCCAGACATGGGCGGCATGGGTGGCATGGGCGGCATGATGTAAGCCAGCCTTGTCCCTGTAACGCAAAACCCCGCTGGCGAAAGTCAGCGGGGTTTTTTATTGCCCAAATTTCAGCTTCACACATAACCCCTGTAGGAGTGAGCCTGCTCGCGATAGCGGTATTTCATTCAACATGATTGCGACTGACACACCGCTATCGCGAGCAGGCTCACTCCTACATTGGATTTGTGTTTCAGGCGCTGACGGGGTGTGCTTTGGCGACGACTTCAGCCTTCACCGCCGGGCGATACAGCACCCAGTAATACGACCCCAGACAAATCAGCCAGCAGAAAATCGCCGTCCACACGTTGTGCGAAAAGAAGTGCGCGCCCTGCATCATCCGGCTGATCGAAAACACCGAACCCAATGCAAAGGCAAAGATGAATGCTTGACGGGCCAGACGTGGACGGCGATCGCGCAAGACAAAAAACAGCGCAAAAAGAGTGAACCCCGTTGCCGCATGACCACCCGGCCAGCAACGGCCTGGCTTATCGGTCTGCGGGCGATGCTCCATCAACTTGCTATAGGTTTCATGACCACCGAATTGTTCCAGACTCCACGGGCATTGCACCGCAGTCACCGCTTTCACCGGGGTAACGAACGAAGTGGCAAGGCCCAGCGACAGTACCAGACAGCCCAGTTCGCGCTTGAACGGTTTCAGTCTGCCGACGAAGAACGATCCGATGAAACCGAGGATGGCAAACACCGAGAAAGCAATGACCACCTGTTTGGCGCGGTCATGCAGGATGTCCTCGAGGAAGTAACTGTGCCGCCCGATAAAATCGCCGGCAACCGGGTCGTAGAACAGGCGGGCCAGATCCATGTCCAGGTCGGTCAGTTCGAGCAGTACCAGAATGATCGCCGCGAAGGTGGGGATTCCCAGGCATAACCAAAAATTCAGTGGCCTGGAAACGGGGCGGGCAGAAGTCGACGCCATGGGCAATTCCTTGGTCGGTAAGTATGTTCTGAGGAGCGCAACCGCGCGGAGTCTGCGCGTGCTGGCGTCGCCGATTTGTTAACCGAAAGTGAAAAAATCGTTGGCATGCGCAATGAGCGTTTTTATCGCTAAACAACCCGACACACGCCTAGCCCTGAGCCACACTTGGCCGTAAGCTGCGCGGGCCAAGACGGCCGTTACCCCGTACGGAGGAGGTGCCCATGCGAATTCTGCTGGTCGAAGACAACCGCGACATCCTGGCCAATCTGGCCGATTATCTGGGCCTCAAAGGCTATACCGTCGATTGCGCCCAAGACGGTCTGTCAGGCCTGCATCTGGCCGCCACCGAACATTACGACCTGATCGTCCTCGATATCATGCTGCCCGGGATCGACGGCTACACCCTGTGCAAACGCCTGCGTGAGGATGCCCGCCGCGACACGCCGGTGATCATGCTCACCGCTCGTGATCAGCTCGATGATCGTCTGCAGGGGTTCAAGTCCGGGGCTGATGATTATCTGATCAAGCCATTTGCCTTGTCCGAACTTGCCGCGCGGGTCGAAGCGGTAATGCGCCGCGCCCAAGGCGGTGGCCGTCGGGCGCTGCAGGTCGCCGATCTGAGCTACGACCTCGACACGCTGGAAGTGACCCGAGAAGGCAAATTGCTCAAGCTCAACCCGGTCGGCCTCAAGTTGCTGGCAGTGTTGATGCAGAAGAGCCCGCACGTGCTGCGTCGGGAAATTCTCGAAGAGGCGTTGTGGGGCGATGATTGCCCGGACAGCGACAGCCTGCGCAGCCACGTCCACCAATTGCGTCAGGTAATCGACAAACCGTTCACCAAACCATTGCTGCACACCGTGCACGGCGTGGGTTACCGGCTGGCCGATGTGTAATGGAGTTTAAGCAAAGCCTATCCCAGCGGATCATTATTGCCTTTGCCTTGATGAGCGCATTGGTGGCCGGAGCCTTTGCGATGGGTATTGTCGCGACCGTGCACCTGGTAGAAGAAAAACTGATTTCAGCGGGGCTGGGTGGCGATTTACAGCGTCTGCTGCTGATGGACAACGTTTCTGATTGGAGCCATCGTCCGGAACCGGATCAGTTGTTCTATTTCAGCGGTGGGCCGGGCGATTTCGAGTTGCCCAAAGACCTGCGCCACCTCGATTCAGGTTTCCATGAAGTGTTTCGCGAGCAGCTGTCGTATCACGCGATGGTCGAAATCGTTGACGGTCGACGTTACGTATTGCTGCAGGATCAAAGCGATTTTGAAGAGCGCGAGCGCGTGCTGTTTGCCGTGGTGCTGGTGGGGTTCGTGCTCAGCCTGGCACTGGCGGTGTTCCTCGGCTGGGTGCTCGCGCGCAAAGTGATGGCACCGGTTGTGAGACTGGCAAGGCAGGTGCGTCACCGCGATCAGTTACTCGGCCTGGCACCACCGCTGGCACCGGATTATGCGGCTGACGAAGTGGGTGAGCTGGCGGTGGCATTCGACGCCACGTTGGGGCGCCTGCGTCAGGCGCTGACGCGTGAAAGATTATTTACCAGCGATGTCAGTCACGAGTTGCGAACGCCATTGATGGTGCTGGCCAGCTCCTGCGAACTGCTGATGGAAAACCCTGGGATCGACCAGCGCGGTCGTTCGCAGGTCGAGCGTATTGCCCGCGCCAGTGAAGAAATGCGTGAGTTGGTGCAGACCTTCCTGATGCTGGCGCGTGCCCAGCACGAAGATGCCGGCATGGCGCTGCAGCAGGACCTTTCGCAAGTTGCCGAGAGTCTGTTGTGTCTGTGGCGCGGGCCGATCGAGAGCAAGGGCCTGAAACTGATCTTCGAACCTGGCAGTCCATCAGACATTCGCTACAACGCGACCCTGTTGAATGCCGTGATGGGCAACCTGTTGCGCAACGCGCTGCATTACACCGAAAGCGGCTTCATTCGTCTGACACTCACTACCAATGGCTTCGCGGTGGAAGACTCCGGCGTCGGCATTCCGGAAGAAAAGCGCGAAGCCATGTTCGAGCCCTTCGTACGTGGCAGCGAAAAGCGCGGCGAGGGCCTGGGGCTGGGGTTGTCGCTGGTGCAGCGGATCTGTGAGAACCAGGGCTGGACCGTCAGTTTGAGCACGATGGAACCCAATGGCTGCCGCTTCGAGGTGGATCTGGGCAAAATCTGACGCAGGGGGTGGCGCAAGGCTACTCCCTCTTACCTGTCTGAATCCTGTATAACGCTGTAATAATTTGTCTATTTACCGGACATTTTTTTCACAAATGGATGACCTGACGCTGACACGCCGCTCCTTAAGGTGGTGACATCAGCAATTCAGGAGTCCAGGTGATGGCCGGTCCGATCAAACTCGATTTTTCCGAAAAGTACGACGATCAACATGCGCAGAAATACCTGCGCAAGCACAAAGAAAGCCTTGGACGTCGTCTCTCCCACTGGCGTGACGAACAGATGGCCCGCAAGGCGCTGACGTCGGTGGGTGAGCCGGGACTGGTGCTGGATCTGCCTTGCGGTGCCGGGCGTTTCTGGCCCCTGTTGGGCGAAAAGGCCAATCGGGTGATTATCGGCGCGGACAATTCCGAGTCGATGATCAAGACGGCCATGCAGTCGCAACCGGCCGATGTGGTGAAACGGGTACAACCCTTGCACACATCTGCCTTCGACATTGCCTTGCCTGACAACGCCGTCGACAGCATTTTCTGCATGCGTCTGCTCCACCATATCGGTGAAGCCGAGCATCGCCGGGCGATTCTGCGCGAATTCGAGCGTGTCACCCGTGACAGTGTGATCGTTTCGCTGTGGGTTGATGGCAATTTCAAAGCCTGGAAACGCCAGCGAGCCGAGCGCAACCGTGACAAACGCGAGTATCAGAATCGCTTTGTGTTACCGGCCGCTACGGTGGAAAAGGAATTCGAGGAAGCAGGTTTTCGGATTCAGGAACAACTGGACTTTATTCCGCTCTACGCCATGTGGCGGGTTTACGTATTACGCAAGAGGTAAGAGGATGGCAGTGCAATTGGCAGCAGAAACGGAAGTCGCTTCGCAAGATCGCTTTGACTATTACTGGAACCAGCGCGGTGAGTGGGTGGAAGAACCCAATGTTCGACGCGGTGGCGAAAGTGGTGTGCAAAGGGTCGTGGGGCGCGATGGTCAACTGCTGTACGCCAAGCGCCAGACGGGTCATATCTATCGCAGCTGGTTGCACCCTTTCGGCCGGCCTACGGTTTTGCGCGAGCTGGATGCGCTGACCGGCGTCAGCAAGCTCGGTGTGCGCGTGCCAGAAATCGTTTTCTGCGGCGCCCAGCCTGATCCTCAACACAAATGGCGCGCGCTGCTGGTGACCAAGTCCCTGGACGGTTTCCAGGAACTGGAACACTGGCTGGCGGCTGCCGGCGGTCGCGATCAATGTGGCGATGTGGTTTATGAGCGCGTGCTCAAGGACCTCGCCGAGAACCTGGCGCGCATGCACAAGGGTCGTTGGCAGCACAGCTGCATCTACATCAAACACGTGTTTGTGCGCGTGACGGGCGAAGGTGAGTCGGCCAATGTCGAAGTCGCTTTGATCGATCTGGAGAAGTGCCGCCAGCGTCTGACCGCCTATCGTGCAGCCTCCCACGATATGAAGCAATTGCGCCGCCATTCGTCGTTCCGCGACGCGGACTGGAAAAAACTCGTCTACTTTTATGAGACGGCGTTTGGCAGCGCTATCAAAGGTTTATAGCGATGAAACTAGAAATTGCACGAGGTTTGTTTTTGGTTGGAGCCTTGGCAGTTGCGTCATTGGCGGTGGCTGCCTGGGAGCAGCCTCGCATGCAGGTGGTTGGCGCGTCCGTAGACGACGCCCACTGCGCCGTCCCACGGGTGGCGAAAGCCGCCGTGGCGACCAAACCCGATCATGATTTATTGCTGTTCATGTTCGGACTTTCTCAAGGGATGAGGCCGCAGAGTTGAAACGATTGAAGCCCACATAAAAGGCCTCGCAGATGCGAGGCCTTTTTTTATGCCTGGAGCAACACACATCCCTTGTAGGAGTGAGCCTGCTCGCGATAGCGGTGTGTCATTCAAATCATTATTAACTGACATACCGCTATCGCGAGCAGGCTCACTCCTACAGGGGTTACGCGGTTGGTTTGGGATCAGGTTTCGCCAGCAGGGTGTAAACACACGGCAGGACGAACAGCGTAAACAATGTGCCAATCGACATCCCCGTGGCAATCACCATGCCGATATCGAAGCGGCTGACCGCACCGGCACCCGTGGCCAGAATTAACGGCACCATGCCAAACACCATCGCCGCCGTGGTCATCAGCACCGGCCGCAAGCGAATCGCCGCCGCTTCCTCAACGGCTTCACGCGCCGTCAGGCCTTTGTCCTTGCGCAACTGGTTGGCGAACTCGACGATCAGGATTCCGTGTTTACTGATCAGGCCGATCAGCGTAACCAACCCGACCTGGGTGTAGATGTTCATGCTCGACCAGCCGAGAAACAACGGAATCAGCGCCCCGCAGATCGACAACGGCACCGTCACCAGAATCACCAGCGGATCGCGGAAGCTCTCGAACTGCGCCGCCAGCACCAGAAAGATAATCGCCAGGGCCAAGGCAAACGTCACCCACAACGCGCTGCCTTCCTGAACGAACTGGCGTGAGGCGCCGCCATAGTCGAAGGCAAACCCGGCCGGTGCTTCTTCGCGGGCAATCTGCAACACCGTGTCGATGGCTTCGCCCATGCTGACCAACGGGAAACCGGAAATCTTCGCCGCGTTGAGCTGCTGAAACTGATTGAGCTGACGCGGTCGCGCGCGGTCGCTGACCTTGATCAGCGTCGACAGTGGCAGCAGCTCACCCTGGGTGTTCTTCACGTAGTAATTGTTCAGCCAGTCCGGGTTATCACGATACGGCCGTTCGACCTGAGCAATCACCTTGTAGCTGCGGCCTTCGATGGTGAAACGGTTGATTTCCGCCTCGCCCAACAGCGTCGCCAGCGTGCCACCGAGGTCCAGCATCGACACGCCCATCTGCGCCGCTTTGGCGCGGTCGATATCGACCACAACCTCGGGTTTGTCGAACGCCAGATCGAGGTCGACGAAGGCGAACTTGCCCGATTCCATCGCGCGTTTCTTGATCCGGTCGGCGACTTGCAACAACAGCTCGTAATCGTTGGCGGTATTGACCACAAACTCGAACGGCAAGCCTTCACCGGTGCCGGGCAAGGAGGGCAGGTTGAAACCGAAGATCTGCAAACCCGGGATACGTTCGAGTTTGCCTTGCACCTCGGGGAGGATTTGCATCTGTGTGCGGCTGCGTTCGTTCCACGGCTTGAGCAGGAAGCCGCCGATGCCCGCCTGCACGCCGTTGTAGCCGTTGATCTGGAACGAGGAGTAGTACTCCTGGAATTCCTTGAAGATCTTGATGAACTCGTCGGTGTAGGTGCTCAGATAATCAAGGTTGGTCGGCTGCGGCGCAGTGGCCATCATGAAAATGATGCCCTGATCTTCGTCCGGGGCCAGCTCCGATTTGGTGAACTTGAGGAACACCGGGATCAGGCACAACACGATCACGGCGAATACCAGCACCACCGGCCGTGTGTTCAGCGTTCCATGCAGCATGCTTTGATAGCGGCGCTTGAGGCCTTCGAAGATACGGTCGAGGCGGTGTGCCAAGCCACTGGGGTTTTCCTCGTGACGCAGCAAAAACGCGCACATCATTGGCGACAGGGTCAGGGCGACGATGCCGGAAATTACCACCGCGCCGGCCAGGGTCAGGGCAAACTCCTTGAACAGCGCTCCTGTGAGGCCGGTGAGAAAACCGATCGGCGCATACACCGCCGCCAGGGTGATGGTCATCGAGACCACCGGCATGGCGATTTCCCGTGCGCCTTCCAGCGCTGCATCGAACGGTGTCTTGCCTTCCTCGATGTGCCGGTGGATGTTCTCCACCACGACAATCGCATCGTCGACCACCAGACCGATGGCCAGCACCATCGCCAGCAGCGTCAGCAGGTTCATCGAGTAGCCCATCATCTGCATGAAGAACATCACGCCGATCATCGACAGCGGAATGGTCACCACGGGGATTACTACCGAGCGCAGTGCGCCGAGGAACAGGAACACCACAACAATCACTATCAGCACCGCTTCGAACAGGGTTTTCACCACTTCGTCGATCGAGGCCTGAATAAACAATGTGGCGTCGTAAGCGATCTCGCTCTTGAGGTTCGGCGGCAGTTGCGCTTCCAGCTCGGGCATCAGCTTGCGCACTTCCTTTATCACGTCCAGCGGGTTGGCGCCCGGGGTGGCCTTGATGCCGATATACACCGACGGCGTGCCACCGAACGAGCTGATCGAATCGTAGTTTTCCGCGCCCATTTCCACCCGCGCGACATCGCTGAGCAGCACGCGGCTGTCACCACTGACCTTGAGCGGAATCGCCGCAAAAGCTTCGGCGGATTTAAGCTCGGTGTTGGCATTGATGCTGGTGACCACGTACTGGCCTTTCACTTCGCCGGCGGCGGAGAGGAAGTTGTACTGGCGCACGGCGTTGGTCACGTCGGCGGCGCTGAGGCCAAAACCGGCGAGCTTCACCGGGTCGAGCCACAGGCGCATGGCGAACACCTGATTGCCGAGAATCTCCGCCTCGGCCATGCCCGGCAGGGTGGCCAGTTTTGGCTGGATCACCCGTGACAGGTAATCGGTGATCTGCGGGTTGCTCAAATCCTTGCTGAAGAAGCTGATGTACATCAGCGCCGAAGCGTCGGCCGATTCCTTGCTCAGCACCGGGTCTTCGGCGTCCTGCGGCAGCTTGTTTTTCACCTCGTTGGCCTTGGCCAGCAGTTCGGTGAACAAGCGGTCGGTATTGGAGCCGATGCGTGCGTAGATCGAGATCACCGAGAAGTTCTGCCGGCTGACCGAGGTCATGTAGTCGATGCCCTCGGCGCTCGCCAGACTTTGCTGCATTGGCTGGGTGATGTAGCCCTGAATGGTTTCGGCGTTGGCCCCGGGGTAAGCGGTGGTCACCGTGATCAGGGCGTTTTCCATTTGCGGGTATTGGCGCAGCGGCAACTTGCTCCAGGCCTGAAAGCCGAGCAACACAATCAATAGACTGACCACGGTGGCGAGCACCGGGCGGCGGATGAACGGATCAGTAAAAGCCATGGGGATTCCTTGATCAGTCGGCGCGAGGCGGACTGTTCTGCTCGCCGAGGGTCTTGTCGTCGCTGATGGCAATGTGTGCGCCGTTGTCCAGTTTGATCTGGCCGGCCGTCACCACTTGTTCGCCGCTCTGCACGCCCTTGTTGATCATTACCAGGCCATCACGGCGTTCACCGGTTTCGATGAAGCGGCGTTCGGCGATCAGCACCGGTTGGCCCTTGTCATCCTTTTCGACGCTGCCGTCCTCGGCTTTCTTCTGCCCGACCACGTAGATCGAGTTGCCGTAGAGGGTGTAGGTGATCGCGCTTTCCGGCACGACGATGTGTTTTTGCGGATCGGGCAGCAGCACTTCAAGGCTGGCAAACATGCCCGGCAGCAGTTTGCCATCGGGGTTGGCCAGGGTGGCGCGCACCAGAATATTGCGTGTGCTGCTTTCGACGATCGGGTTGATCGCGCTGATCTTGCCCGGGTAGGTCTGGCCGGGGTAGGCGGCAGCCGAGATATTCACCGGTTGGCCGATGGCCAGCTTCGGGATCGATTGCTCGGGCACGTAGAAGTCGGCGTAGAGGCTGCTCAAATCCTGCAGGGTAGCGATTTTGGTGCCGCTGGCGAGGTAGTCGCCAATGTCGACCTGGCGGATGCCGATGGTGCCGCTGAACGGCGCGAGAATGCGCTTTTTCGCCAGCGCTGCGTTGAGCTGATTGACCGTGGCTCGCTCCTTTTGCAGAACAGCCGAGAGCCGGTCGTATTCACCTTTGGAAATGGCGCGACTGTCGATCAGTTGGCTGCCACGACCGAAGTCCAGTTGCGCCAGGCCCAGGTCGGCCTTGGCGGTCTCCAGCAGTGCTGCTTCGACGGCGCTGTCGAGTTGCAGCAGCGGTTGCCCGGCCTTGACCTTTTGTCCTGATTCGAATTTGAGTTCGGTGACAGTGCCGGCGACCTCAAGACTCAGGTCGACGCCTTGCAGCGCCTTGAGGCTGCCGACGGTGGGCAGGCGCATCTGCCACGGGCGTTCGGAGGCGTTGGCCACGGCGACGCTGATCGGCGGTTTCGGCTTGGAAAAGCCCTGGATCATGGTGTAGATCGAAAAGGCCTTGTACCCGCCCAGCACCAGGACGATCAACAAAACAACACCCAACATGATCAGCATGCGGCGACGCAGCATATTTCCAGTTCCTTGGATAAATCAGGTGAGACAGGCGGGCACATTACTCCGAGTACAGGGGGGATTCCAACTGGCAGTTCTTACAGGGTGGCGCAAAAAGATCGCAGCCTGCGGCAGCTCCTACAGGGGAGTGCATTCCAATGTAGGAGCTGCCGCAGGCTGCGATCTTTTAAGGCTGTTTTATGCCATCAGATGAAGATGGTTGTCCCAGAGCCCCGCCGGCAATTCCAGCGGCTTGGCCAACAGCTCATCCTGACGGCAATCGTAGTACCGGCAACGTCCTTGCCCGGAGGTCACGACAAAACCGTCCTTCACCGCACCGACACCGGCGCAATCGGGCAACGGCGCATCGAGGCGCACTTCGCCGCTGTCCAGATCCCAGATAAAGAAGCGATTGCCACGCGGAGCTGTCAGTGCGACCAGACGCAAATCGCTGTGCACCGCAACACTGGCGGTGTAATGCCCCATCGACTGCAACTGATGCTCCGGCACCGGGAACGCCACGAACGGCTGCCCCGGACGCTTGATCGCCAGCAGCTCCGAACGCTCATGCGAGGCGCCCATGAACTGCTGACCGGCAACGATGGTGCCATCGCTGGCGATGCCCAGATGGCGCACGCTGTTCATCTGCTGGGCGAGGGTTTCCTTGCTCAGCAGAGTGCCGTCACGTTGCATCAAGACCAGGCTCGGCTCCATGGCGTTGAGGTTCATGTCGACGCGGCTTTCCGCCTCGGTACGAATCCCGCCGTTGGCCACCACCAGCGTCTCCCCATCGGGCATCCATGACACCTGATGCGGGCCGAGGCCGTGGGTGGAAATCTCGCCGCTATGCACCAGCCGTTCGCCTTCGAACTTGTACACACCGAGCAAACCACGGCCAGGATCGGTCGTGTCGTTCTCGGTGGCGTACAGGTATTCGCCGTCCTTGTGCACCACGGCGTGGCCGTAGAAGTGCCGGTTCGGCTGCGACGTCACCGTCTGCAGCAACGTGCCGTCGCGCAGATCGATCAGGTAACTTTCGGTGCCCGGGCGACGTGCGACGAACAGCGCGATCGGCTGCGTCGGGTGGTTGATGATGTCGTGGCAACGCTGGCCGACTTCGGTGGCGAACACCCGCGTGCCATCCAGACGATAGCCGACGGCGTAATGGTTGCCGTCGGTGTCGTCGCGCGCCGACAGCAACAGCGGGCTCTGATCCTTGCGTTTGAACAGCGTCCAGCCGCCCAGCGTCACTGCTCCCAGCAGTGCACTACCTAAAGTCAGAACCTGACGTCGCAGCATGGCCGTTGCCCTCATCAGTCACCGTCGTTGGCGTTGAAGCCCAGTTGGATGCCCAGCGCCTTGGCCAGTTCACCTTCGTGCAGGCGATGGACGACGTTGAGGCTGTCGTAGATGTCGTTGAGTTGCTGACGACCGGCGTCGTCTTCGAGCATTTCGCCGAGCGAACGCTGAGTGCTGTCGAACAGTTTCAGCGAAGCGGCGTAGGCAGCGTCGATCTTGTCCGCCAGTGGCTTCTGCTCAGCCGGCAACAGACCGCGCAGGCCTTTGTTGTCGACGCCTTCCCACACGGTTTTGGCGGCAGCGAGGCTGGCTTCCAGCGCGGTCAGCGAAGACTGGCTACGCCATGCATCGGCCTGGAACGGCTGTGGCACGCCCTTGCTCTGGCGGCCCATTGGCGTGCCGAGTTTTTTCTTCAGGGTGTCCAGCGCGGTGACTTGCACACGCAGCAGATCAGCGATCGCTTCGTGGGAGTCGGCATAACGCTGGTTAGGGAACTTGGTCATCTGCGCGAGCATGCCGTCGGTGTTGTTCCAGTTCTGCAGAATCTCTTCGGCCAGTTGCTTCTGACGCTCGCCGATGGCGATCAGCAGCGGGCAGTACTTGGCTTTCTGCTCGGCGTTTGCCACGTCAGGCTTGGCGTCGAACAGGATGTATTCGTAAGCCGACAGGCCTTGAACGACGACGCTCGATTTGGCCAGTGCGGCGGCATCAATCTGCGGCTGCGCGACGACCAACTGCTCGACCTGACGGCCGACGAGGTTTTTCTTGTCCGGCCAGAACTGCACCTGCCACGAACGGTTGCCCTCGGCCAGCGGACCGATCAGCAGCGGTTGCAGCTCGGCCCAGGCTTTCTGTGCGTGGAGGAAGTCGGCGCGGGCGGTTTCCAGGGTTTCTTTGCCCTGACAGTAGGCGAGGGCGCTGACGGCCAGTTGCTTGTCGGCCTCGACCCAACGGGTGTAGGTCGGCAGGATCACCGATTTGGCGATGGCTGCCGAGGTGACCGCTTGCGGATCCTGTGGCGAGCAGGCGCCGAGGGCGAGTGCGGCAAGGCTGGTGAACAGTAGCTTGGGACGGAACATGTCGGGCTCCCGATTCTTTATCAGTGTTTAAAGTGAGTTCAAAAACGCCAGCAACGCAGCGCGCTGCTCGGCATTGAAAGACAAAACCTGTTGCTGCGCCGCCTTCGCTTCGCCGCCGTGCCAGAGCACCGCTTCAAGCAGATTGCGCGCGCGACCGTCATGCAAAAACTGTGTGTGGCCACTGACCGCTTGCGTCAGGCCAATCCCCCACAACGGCGGTGTGCGCCAGTCGCGGCCGGAGGCCTGGAATTCCGTGCGGTGGTCGGCCAGACCGTCGCCCATGTCATGCAGCAGCAGATCGCTGTACGGGCGAATAACCTGATTGGCCAGTTCAGGTTCGGCGGCGTTGGCGGCGGTGGTGTATTTCGGCGTGTGGCAGGAATCGCAGCCAGCCTGGAAAAACAGGTTTTTGCCAGCGATGACGTCTGCATCGTTAACGCCACGGCGTGCCGGCACGGCGAGGTTGCGGCTATAGAACAACACCAGACGCAGGATGTTGTCGCTGACTTCCGGTTCGCCGTCCGGGCCATTGCCGTTTGGCGCCTGTTTGCAGGCGGTTTGCGCGTCGGTGCAGTCATCAAAGGGTCTCAAGCTCGTCGTAAGACCCATATCACCCGAAAACGCGTGAACATTTTGTTGATTGAGGTTCGGTTGCCCGGCTTTCCAGCCAAATCGGCCCATGACGGTTTTCTGCAAGGCGTCATCCCAGACCTGATTGGGGCGGCCATTGATGCCGTTTTTCGCTTTGGCCTGTGCGGCGGCATTGGCAAGGATGGCTTCTTCGGGGATCGCTTCGAGCAGGCCCAGGCCAATCATCGGCGGCGCGACGCGGGCGGAAAAACGCGTGTCCGGGTGCATCGGGCCGTAGCCGAGCTGGGTGATCTGCAAGACCGGTTTGCGTAGTTCGATTTCGGTGCCGTCCTTGAAACGAATCGGCACTGGCGTGTAGTCAACGCGGACTTTGCCTTCCGGCACGACACCGGGCACCGCCATGTCCTGGAACTGGCCGCCATAGACCGGCTCCGGCACTACGCCGACTTGCTCAATGAGCTTGGCGAATTGCGGCGCATCAGGGATCGACAGGCGCACCAGCATCGATACCGCGTTGGCGGCATCCGGCGTTGGCGGATGGCCGCGACCGTCCTTGATGTGGCAGTTCTGGCAGGCGTTGGTGTTGAACAGCGGGCCGAGACCATCGCGCGCAGTGGTGGTCGACGGTGCGATCACCCATGGGCTGCGGAAGAAACTGTTGCCGACACTGAAATCCACCCGCCGCGACGGTGGCAGATTCGCCGAAGGCAACGAAAACGCATTCTGATCAGTCTTGCGCACGGTCGCTGCACCGCCCGAACGGGCTTCACCGGGCTCGGCCTTGGTGAAACGCGGGGCGTCATCGCAGGCACTCAGGCCCAGGGCCAGCAACAGTGCGGACAAGCGAAGAGGCAGCGAGGGCATCAGACATCCTGCGGACGGGCAAAAATAAAGGCGCAAAGTCTAACAGGGCCGGGATGATTGAATAAGAGGAATTATCGTTTGCTTGATACAGCGCAAATCTGAAGAGCAATGCAAAACCCCTGTAGGAGTGAGCCTGCTCGCGATAGCGGAGTGTCAGTCGACTAACTTCTGGCTGACACTCCGCTATCGCGAGCAGGCTCACTCCTACAAAGGTTTGTGTACGGCAGGTATGAAAAAGGCGACCCGAAGGTCGCCTTTTTTGACGCAGACGCGGTTGATCAGAACTCGTGATCAGCGTTGTCCGGGTTCAGATCACTGATGCCCAGTTTGCCGGCAGCGGCTTCGATCGAACCGGTCTGCTTGACCAGCGAGGCGATGGCGTCGCGAACGATCTGGTTGCCAGCGGTGTTGCCCGCCGCGATCAACTGGTCGTAGTGCTCACCCTTGTTGGCGTGATCAACCATGACCTGGATCTTGGCTTCAGTTGCAGCCAGATCGGCTTTCAGCGCGGTGTCGGCAGCCGGGTCAGCCTTGGCCACCAGCGACGACAGGCTGGCGCCGGTCATTTTGGTGCCGTCAACACGGGTGTACTCGCCCAGGTAAACGTTTCGAATGCCTTTGGCATCGTAGAAGTGCGAGTTGTGCGTGTTGTCGCTGAAGCAGTCCTGCTCGTCTTCAGGGGAGTTGGCTTCCAGGGAAACCTTCATGCGCTCGCCCGCCAGTTCGCCCAGCGACAGGCTGCCCATGCCGAAGAGCATTTTGCGCAGACCGGTTTCGCCCGGCTCGGCTTCCAGAGTGGCGCGGTAGTTGTCAGCCACGTTCGGCTTCCAGTTGCCGACCATTTCTTCGAGGTCGCTGACCAGCAGTTGGGTCACGGATTTCAGGTAGGCACGACGACGATCGTTGTGACCGCCAGTGGCGCCGGCGCCTTCCAGGTAGTCGGAGGCCGGACGGTTGCCAGCGCCAGGGCCGGTGCCGTTCAGATCCTGGCCCCAGAGCAGGAATTCGATCGCGTGGTAGCCGGTGGCGACGTTGGCTTCGGAACCGCCCAGCTCGTTGAGGCTGGCAAGTTTTTCCGCGGTGATGTCTTTGACGTCGACCTTGTCTTCGCCGACCTGAACTTCGCTGTTGGCGATGATGTTGGCGGTGGCGCCCGGGTTACCCAGTGCGTGCTCGTAGGATTTGTCGACGTAGTCGATCAGACCCTCGTCCAGTGGCCAGGCGTTAACCTGACCTTCCCAATCGTCGATGATGGTGTTGCCGAAGCGGAACACTTCACTCTGCAGGTACGGAACGCGCGCGGCGACCCAGGCGGCCTTGGCGGCTTTCAGGGTGTCGGCGTTCGGCTTGGCGAGGAAAGCGTCGACGGCGGTCTGCAGGGTTTTCGCGGTGGATTCGGCATCGCTGTAAACGGCGAAGACCATGTCGGCGTAGTGCGCGACCACAGCCTTGGCGGCGGCTTCGTCGACTTTACCGGCAGCGGCAGGAGCAGCCGCAGGTGCGGCGGTGCTGGCGGCTGGCGTCGGTGCGGCCGGAGCGGCGGCCTTGTCTTTGCCTTCGCCGCAACCGGCGAGGGAAATAGCGATGGCCAGCAGACTGGCGGTAGCCAGAGGCATACGAATCATGGCGAACATCCTGCTTCGATAGTTGAGTGGACTCGCGCTGGGGGGGCGCAAAACTGCGACATAATGCAAATCTTTCGCATTATGTGTAAAGGGTTGTGGCTGGAAATATTTCTTATTTACGTCGGTGTGATGGCACAGATCAAAAGATCGCAGCCACGTTGCACTCGACAGGTCCTACAGGGGAATGCGATTCATGTAGGAGCTGCCGCAGGCTGCGATCTTTTGACTTTTAGAGAATGGCCGCGTTAGTGCGTTGTGCCTGTTTGAGATAGGCGCCCAGTTCCCGGGCCGGCAGCGGCTTGCTGTAGTGGTAGCCCTGACCTTCGTGGCAGCCTTCGGAAATGATGTAGCTTTCCTGCTCGGCGGTTTCCACGCCCTCGGCGATCACCTGCATGCCGAGGCTCTTGCCCAGTTGAATGATCGCGCGAACGATGGTCGCATCGTCGTCGTCATCGAGCAGATCCTGGACGAAGCTCTTGTCGATCTTGATCTTGTCCAGCGGCAGGCTTTTCAGATAGCTCAGTGACGAATACCCGGTGCCGAAGTCATCGATGGCGATCAGCGCGCCGGAGCGGCGCAGGCTGAGCAAGTGCTGCGCGGCGGTGCTGATGTCCTCCATCAGGCCGGTTTCGGTGACTTCCAGTTCCAGGCTGCGCGGCGGCAGGCGGTACATCTGCAGCAGGTTATTGACCACGCGCGGCAATTCGGCGTGGTGCAACTGCACCGTTGACAGGTTGACCGCCATACGCAGGTCGGCGAAACCCATATCGTGCCATTCGCGCAATTGCTTGCAGGCCTGATCGAGCACCCATTCGCCAATGGCGATGATCGTGCCGTTCTGCTCGGCCAGCGGAATGAACAGGTCCGGCGGCACCAGACCGTGTTCCGGATGCTGCCAGCGAATCAGCGCTTCGACGCCGACCACGCGGTGATCGCGATAGCTGATCTGCGGTTGATAGACGAGGTAGAACTGATCGCGCAACAGCGCATCACGCAGGTCTTTTTCCAGTTCACGACGACGGCGCATCTCGCTGTCGACACTGGCGATGTAGAACTGATAACGGTTGCGCGAGCGGGTCTTGGCCAGGGTCATGGTCTGCTCGGCTTTTTGCAACAGCTTTTCGGTGCTGTCGCCGTCCTCCGGGAACAGGGTGATGCCGATGGTCGCGCGCAGGCGGATTTCCTGATGGTCGAGGGCGAACGCCGCTTCCAGATCATCAAGGATGCTTTGCGCCAGTTCTGCCGCTTCATAAGGCTGCTCGATGTCAGCCTGGACCAGGGCGAACTGATCGCCACCCAAACGGGCGAGGGCGCCGAGGCGGCCGCTGTGGGCACGCAAGCGATCGGCCAGAGCCAGCAACAATTGGTCGCCGGTCTGGTAGCTGAATTGCTCGTTGATGCCTTTGAAATCATCCAGTCCCACGCACAACACCGCGACCCGGCGTTGCAGCTTGCCGGCGTCGACCAGAATCTTGTCCAGTTGCTGCTGTAATTGCTGGCGGTTCGGCAGGCCGGTGAGGAAGTCGTACTGGGCCATTCGCAACAAGCTGTTTTCGGCTTCGTGGCGCAGATGGGTGTTGCGCTCGATCGACTCAAGTAACTGATTGGCGGTGTTGATCCAGATTCCCAGTTCGTTTTTTTCGTGGCCCTTGAGCTGCGGAATCTTGTGCTCGCTGGGGCGATCCGGGTTGATCTCGGTGAGGTGTTCGATGATCCGCGACAACGGTTTGGTCAGCAGCCAGTGATAAACCAGATACAGCACCAGACCCATGGCCAGTGCGCGCAAAACCCCGGAAATGAAGATGATCACCGAACTGACGATAAAGCCCTCGCCATAAGTGGCGGTATCGAGGGTGATGCTCAGATCGCCGTAATACTCGCTGTACGGCCCACGTCCCACCAATTGCGTGGTGAAGGTGCGTTCCTGGCCGAGGATCAGGTCAGTCAGCCAGCGGCTGTTGGACTGCTGCAGGTCGCGGGATTTCTGCGCGAGCATGGCTTCGTTGGGATGGCCGATTGAGGCCTGGCGCACGGCATCGTCCTGGAACAGGCCTTCGATCACCTGCATGCCCATCTCCCTGTCGAGGCTGTAGACAGCCTGGGTCGAGGGATCGCGGAACATGTCGAGGATTCGTTCGGCGTCGCCGGCAACAGCCTGGCGGGTTTTGTAGGCATCGAAAACGATCTGCGCGCAGCTCAAGACTACGCCTACGATCAATGCCGACAGGAGCACGACCCGGAGCAACTTCACCGACAAGCTGTTCTTGAGTTCCAGCTTCAAAGGTTTATTCCTTGTTCCGTGCGGGTAGCGTCAAGTTGCCATGAGTATTGGCAATCCCGTGTTGGCAGTCAAAGGGACAATCAGACCGGGGATGATTTGCCCGTGGCCTTGGCCGAAATGCTGCTGATTGGAGTATTAGCCCTATTTGTACTGTGTCGGTAGTTTCGGCCTTCAACTTGAGCGGTTCGCAGCATTTTTTCGTCTTTTTGATGGTAGCCCGCTGTGGCACGGCAGCAAGCAGCGGTAGACGGCTTTCAGGGTGAGAAAAACGCTATTTAAACGCAGGCATAAAAAACCCGGCAAAAGCCGGGTTTTTTGACTGGCGCGCAGCTTAAGCGGTGAAGGTTTTGCCTTCGAACTGCTCAGCAACGAACTTCCAGTTGACCAGGTTCCAGAACGCTTCGACATACTTAGGACGAACGTTGCGGTAGTCGATGTAGTAAGCGTGTTCCCAGACGTCGCAGGTCAGCAGCGGGGTGTCGCCGCTGGTCAGCGGGTTGCCGGCGCCGATGGTGCTGGCCAGGGCCAGGGAACCGTCAGCCTTTTTCACCAGCCAGCCCCAGCCGGAACCGAAGGTGCCGATCGAGGTTTTGCTGAACTCTTCCTTGAACTTGTCGAACGAACCGAAGGCTGCGTTGATGGCTTCAGCCAGCGCGCCGGTTGGTTGACCGCCGGCGTTTGGCGCCAGGCAGTTCCAGTAGAAAGTGTGGTTCCAGACCTGAGCGGCGTTGTTGAAGATACCGCCCGAGGAAGTCTTGACGATTTCTTCCAGGGTCTTGCCTTCGAACTCGGTGCCTGGCACCAGGTTGTTCAGGTTCACGACATAGGTGTTGTGGTGCTTGTCGTGGTGGTATTCCAGGGTTTCCTTGGAAATGTGCGGCTGCAGGGCATCGTGTGCGTAAGGCAGCGGCGGCAATTCGAAAGCCATGATGATTCTCCTAATCAGGTCTGTTGCGGTGAGCGCAAGGCCGATCACGGGCGGCCAGAAATGCACCGGCGAGTTTTTACTCTTTGCGGCGCAGGGTTTCGATCATAGCACCGGGGTTGCGGCATAACCACGCAACAACTGTGTGGGATAGAGGTTCAAGGGGATGCCCTCACTAAATGACGGATCGCGTTGGAGCTGTGATCGTGCCAAGCAAGGCGCGGGACGAAGAGGATGCTTTTTGCCTCTTGGAGTCCCGCAACGCCGCTTGGCACGATCACAGCTCCAACCCGAAGGGCCGCCGCCCCGTCATTTAGTGAGGGCATCCCCTTAGCTGTTTGGAATAAATCAGCTGGCGAAAATCAATTGCCCGGCCACGGTAAACATCATCAACGCCACCACCAGATCGAGAATCCGCCAAGTGCTCGGACGCGCCAGCCATGGCGCCAACCACGCAGCGCCCAATGCCAACGTGAAAAACCACAGCAACGAAGCGCTCGCCGCGCCCACTACATAAGCGCCCGGCACCGATTGCTGCGCGCCGAGAGAGCCGATCAGCAACACCGTATCCAGATAAACGTGCGGATTGAGCAGCGTCACCGCCAAAGCGCTGAGCATCACCGCCCGCAGTGAGCGCACAGTCTGGTTCTCGCCCTGACCCAGGCTCTGTTTCGAACAGGCCCGGCGCAGCGCCTGGCTGCCGTACCAGATCAGAAACGTCGCGCCGCCCCAACGGGCAATCGCCAGCAGCGTCGGGTTCTGCGCCAGAATCGTCGCCAGCCCGAATACCCCGGCCGCCACCAGCAGGGCATCGCACACCACGCACAGCGCCGCCACCGGCAGGTGATGTTCACGACGCAGGCTCTGCGCCAATACAAACGCGTTCTGCGTGCCGATCGCCATGATCAGTCCGAACGCCACCAGCAGGCCGTTCACATAGCTTTGCCACATAAGATTCACTCCCCGTTGGCTGCGAGATCGCGCAGCACTTGCATGGCGTGTTCGGCGTCGGCCTGACCGACGAACAAATGGTCGTGGTAATAGCCGGCAATCACGTTGCAACTGATCCCGGCTTTACCCAATGCCGTGGCAAACGCGGCGGTGAGGCCCACCGCTTCCAGCGCCGAATGCACATTCAGAGTTATCCACGCCGCGACATAGTCGAAGCTGAAACCGGCCTGTTCGGCGTCGGTACGTTCGACAATCACGGTCAGGCCTTCCTGCTCGCGGAAGCTACCGACAACCTCCAGACCGCTCGGCAACACACCGTCGCGCAGGGTACAGAACACGTATTCACCAGCGTTGAGTTGCGGACTCATGCTGCGCAATAGAGTCGAGAGTGAAGTTTCGCCAGCCATAAGTGTGTTCCTTGATAAAGAGTGCTTGCTGGCTATTCTCCGGGCGAAACCTGTATAAGAAAAACCAATAGTGCTGATCGCTCATTAGGAAAACTGATGTTCGACTATAAATTGCTTTCTGCTTTGGCCGCCGTGGTCGAGCAGGCCGGATTCGAACGGGCCGCGCAGGTGCTTGGGTTGTCACAGTCGGCGATTTCGCAGCGGATCAAACTGCTGGAGGCGCGGGTCGGGCAACCGGTGCTGGTGCGCGGTACGCCGCCATCGCCGACCGAGATTGGCCGGCGCCTGCTCAACCATGTGCAGCAGGTGCGTTTGCTTGAGCGCGACTTGCAGACGCTGGTGCCCGCGCTGGACGAAGAGGGCCTGCCGGAACGTCTGCGCATCGCCTTGAATGCCGACAGCCTCGCCACCTGGTGGGCTGAAGCTGTAGGCGATTTCTGTGCTGAACAACATTTGCTGCTCGATCTGATTGTCGAAGACCAGACGGTCGGCCTCAAACGCATGCGCGCCGGCGAAGTGGCCGCGTGCCTTTGCGCCAGCGAACGACCGGTGGCCGGCGCGCGCAGTGTGTTGCTCGGGGCGATGCGTTATCGCGCGCTGGCCAGCCCGGCGTTCATTGATCGGCATTTCCCCGACGGCGTACGCGCAGAGCAATTGCCGCGCACCCCGGCGCTAGTGTTCGGCCCGGATGATTTCCTCCAGCATCGCTATCTCGCCTCGCTGGGTGTCGATGGTGGATTCGAACACCACTTATGCCCGTCCTCGGAGGGTTTTATCCGCCTCACCGAAGCCGGACTCGGCTGGGGCCTGGTGCCGGAACTGCAAGTGCGCGATCAACTGCAACGCGGGTTATTGCGGGAACTGTTGCCAGATAAACCGATCGACGTGCCGTTGTACTGGCATCATTGGCGCAATGGCGGTCAGTTGCTGGGCTTGCTGACCGAGCAATTGGTGCGTTCATCGGCGCAATGGCTGGTGCCTTTAAAACAGCCATGAGCGTCAAGCTGCAAGCGGCAAGTCAAGCGCTGCGCACCGTTTTAAACTTGCAGCTAGAGGCTTGATGCTCGCAGCTGCTTTTTTGTTGGAGTTTTGCATGAAAATTCTGGTCACCGGCGCAAGCGGCTTCATTGGCGGGCGCTTTGCGCGTTTCGCCCTGGAGCAGGGCCTGGACGTGCGGGTCAACGGTCGCCGGGCCGAGAGCGTCGAACATCTGGTGCGCCGTGGTGCCGAGTTTGTCCCCGGCGATCTGACCGATCCCGACCTGGTACGCGAACTGTGTTCCGACGTCGAAGCCGTGGTGCACTGCGCTGGGGCTGTCGGGCTGTGGGGCCGATATCAGGACTTTCACCAAGGCAACGTACAGGTCACCGAAAACGTCGTCGAAGCCTGCCTGAAGCAGCGCGTCCGGCGATTGGTGCATCTGTCGTCGCCGTCGATCTACTTCGATGGCCGTGATCACCTCAATCTGACCGAAGAGCAAGTGCCCAAGCGCTTCAAACATCACTACGCCGCGACCAAGTACCTGGCCGAGCAAAAGGTCTTCGGCGCGCAGGAATTCGGCCTCGAAACCATCGCCCTGCGCCCGCGTTTCGTCACCGGCGCCGGCGACATGAGCATCTTCCCGCGCCTGCTTAACATGCAGCGCAAGGGCCGGCTGGCGATCATCGGCAATGGCCTGAACAAGGTCGATTTCACCAGTGTGCAGAACCTCAACGAAGCAATGCTCAGCAGCTTGCTGGCCGCCGGTTCCGCGCTGGGCAAGGCCTACAACATCAGCAATGGCACACCGGTACCGTTGTGGGATGTGGTCAATTACGTGATGCGCAAGATGGAAGTGCCGCAGGTCACCAAGTACCGTTCGTATGGTCTGGCCTATAGCGTTGCGGCGCTCAACGAAGGGGCGTGCAAGCTCTGGCCCGGGCGTCCGGAGCCAACCCTGTCGCGCCTGGGCATGCAGGTAATGAAAAAAAATTTCACCCTCGACATCAGCCGCGCCCGGCATTATCTGGACTACGATCCGAAAGTCAGCCTGTGGTCGGCGCTGGATGAGTTCTGCGCGTGGTGGAAAGCTCAGGACATCCGTTGAAACGATTCGGCCGGGCGGCAATGAACCGTGTAGCCGCTTGGGGGTCAATCCCTGCGGCTGCGGCGGTTATACTTCGCAGCATTTAGCCATCACCGCGTTTCACAAAGGTTGCCTCAATGTCCATGCGTAATGATGCCCACGACGATTTCGATGATGTCCCGAGCTTGCGTGCCGACACCTTCGACGACGATGACATTCCGACCACCGCCCGCACCTCCGTACACTCGCGCACGCCGCCGGTGGTCAAGGTCAAAGCCGCGAGCACCGGGCCATTGTGGGCCTTGGTCGGTGCGCTGTTCTTCGCCTTCGTCGGTCTGGCCTGGTGGAGTTTCCAGCAGATCTCGTTGATGGAGCAGCAACTGGTCGCGACTCAGGAAAGCTTCGCGCGAATCAGCGAAGAAGCGGCCGGACGCCTGCAGGACATTTCCGGCAAGGTCGTCGCCAGTCAGTCCAACGTCACCAGTGACAGCGAGGCCCTGAAGCTGCAAATCAAACAGCTCGAAGGCAAGCTGCTCGATCAGAGCAAACAGCAGCAAGGCGTAGCAGGGCAGGCCAGTGATCTGGACAAGCGACTGGCGCAGATGACTGCGCAGACCACCGAACAGCAGAACGCCAATACCCAGTTGCAGGCGCAGGTCAAAGCCTTGACTGCGGAATTGGCGACGGTGAAAAGCACGCCGGCCGACACCAGCAAGGTCGACGCGCAGTTGAAAGCATTCGATGCGCAGTTCAAAAGCCTCGGCGCTGATATTGCTGCACTGAAAAAGCAGGGCAATCCGAGCGCGGCGATCGATCGTCTCGAACAGGAAATCGTTGTACTCAAAAGCGAGCAGGACAACCGCCCGGCGGCTCCTCAGGGTGGCGGCAATACCGCTGAGTTCGATGCCTTCCGTGGGCAGATGACCCGCAACATCAACACCCTTCAGGCGCAGATTCAGAATTTGCAGCAGCAGATCAATTCCCGCCCATAAGCTTTGTTGATCAGTGCAGGGGATTCTGTAATCCCCTGCATCATTCTGAATACTCGTACATCACCCCAAGCCGTCTACGCTCTTGAAACACCAACAAGAACGAGGGATGCGCTATGGGGTTTTTGCATAAAGTGGCCTGGCTCGGCGTGATGTTACTGGCCGGTTTCGGCCAGGCCAGCGCCGCCACGACCGCCAAGGATGACAGCCAGGCCGCCATCGCCTTGCTGGAAAAAGCCTTGGCCTATTACCACGACAACGGTGACAAGGCGTTCGCCGCGTTCAGCCGCCAGGGCGAGTTCGTCGACAAGGATCGCTATGTGTTCGTGGTCGATACCAAAGGCGTGATGCTCGCCAGCGGCGGGCCTTCCTCGGCTTTGATCGGCCGTGATGTCAGTGAGGTGCTCGGCCCTGATTTGCAGAAAACCTTCAAGGACGCTTTGAAAGTGCCGGAAGGCAATGGCATCCAGCAGGCTGAATACCGTTGGCAGAACTGGTCCGATGGCAAGGTCGAGCGCAAGCATGTGTATTACCAGCGCATCGGCCAGCGGATTCTGGCGGTCGGTTATTACTTGCCGCGAGCCTCGGCGGAGCAGGCCAAGGCATTGCTCGACAAAGCGGCGACTGATCTGGGCAAAGACGAGAAAGCCACACTGACTGCGATCAATTCGCTCAAGGGCGGTTACTTACAGGATGACTTGTACGTGTTTGTGGTCGACCTGAACACCCAGCGTTACGTTGCCCACGGCACCAATCTGCGCTTGATCAACACCGACTTCGGTAAGGTCAAGGATCCGGAAGGCAAACCGGTGGGCGAGCCGATTCTGGCGCTGATCGGCAAGCAGGATGAGGGCGAATATGAATATCGCTGGAAAAACCCGGTGACCGGCAAGGTCGAGGACAAGCATGCTTACCTGAAGAAGGCCGGGCATTTCCTCGTTGCGGTGGGTTACTACAGCCCATGAAGATCAAAAGATCGCAGCCTGCGGCAGCTCCTTGTATGTTGCCCTCACACCAGTCAATTGAGATCTAAGCTCGCTGGTGCGGACATACGAAGATGTGTTTCTGGGGGAGACCGATCGCTCCTAAAGGCAGGACTTGCTCCTGACCTTGTCTGTAGAGAGGTCCCCCCGCCTCATTGCCCACCACGAAGAGTATCGAGAAGCCGACAAGTCGGACTTCGCATTACAAGGTTGCAGTGGCATGAAGTTCGAGGTCAGGGGAACCAGGATGCATTTCTAACCCAGTTCACTCGGAGTTGAAAGCATGAGCATGCATGTCGGTTTGGATGTGGGGTCTCGCACGACCGCCATGGGCTGGCACAACGACGGCCGTTTTGCAGGGGCCTGCAACATCGACCAAACACCCGCCGGGCGCAAAGCAGCGGTCAACAGGTTGCTCGAGCTCAAGCCTTTATCCGTAGTGATGGAGGCCACCGGCATCTATTACCTGGATTTGGCCATGGAGCTCACCGCGGCGGGTTTGCCCGTTTCGGTTATCAACCCGAAGAGCTTTCATAACTTTGCCAAGCTGATGCTGAAAAACAGCAAAACCGATGCGATCGATGCCCAGTTGCTAGCCGAATACGGCGAACGCATGAGCCCAAAATTGTGGACGCCGCCCACGACCATACAGTTGGAACTGCGGGCTATCGGAAGGCATATCAATCGTTTGACGTGTCATCGCACCCGAGCCAAGAACGAGCTGCATGCGCTGAAAGCTACTCAAACAACCGTGAAAATGCTGATTGAAGACGAAGAAGAAGCCATTGAAGCTTTTGACAAGCGAATCGAGCGTTTCAGGCTCGCAGGTCGGGCGCTGATCGACAACTGCCCGACGCTAAGCGCCCAGTTTGGGCACATGATCGCAGCGCCGGGCATGGGCGAAATTTCAGTATTTGCGGCACTGGCTGAATTGACGACCTTGCCAGTGACACTTAAGTCCGCGCAGGTCAGCCGACATGCAGGACTCGATGTGCGGCTTACGCAATCAGGTACCAGCATCGATAAACCTGGGCGGATAAGTAAGGGCGGAAACGCCTACCTACGTTCAGCGATGTACATGCCAGCGCTGACTGCCATACGTTGCGACAGCAACGTGAAAGCCTTTTACGAAGCGTTGATCGGGCGAGGGAAGAGAAAGATGCAGGCTATCGTCGCCGTCATGCGCAAATACCTGACCGGCTTGTGGGCCTGCATGCGAGCCGGCGAAGATTTCAATACGGCCAAGCTTTTTAGCGCAAAAGATCTCGCAAAAGCTTGACCGTGAACAGAGTATCTACAGGGTTATGCATGCGCATGTAGGAGTTGCCGAAGGCTGCGATCTTTTGCGGTTATTTGGCGCCGTGCTCGCGCCCGCGCAGCAGGTTGTTAGGCATCGCAATCGCCGCTGCCAACCCGAGCAACGATACCGCCGCACTCACCCACAACAGATGCCGGAACGTCACCAGCAACTCCGCACGCAAGGCGTTCTGCGCATCACCCGGCGCGGCGTTCAGACCATCCAGCAAGACGTTACCCGAATGACCTTCGCTCATCAGCGAACTGCTGGCCAGATGGGCGAAACTTGAATCCTGCAGCAACGCCAGTAACAGCGCCGACATCAACGCCACGCCCACTGCGCCGCCGAGAGAGCGAAACAGGTTGGTGGTGCTGGTCGCTACACCGATGTCGCGTTGTTCCACCGAATTCTGGGTGCCGACCAACGAGGTTGGAAACTGCATGCCGCTGGAAATACCGCAGAGCAGCATGAACAGACCACTGACCAGCGTCGCCTCGGGCGGGCTGGACGCCATACCGAGAATCGCGATCGGCATCAGCAGAGCGCCGGTCAGAATCTGTGGTTTGTAACGCCCGGTGATCGACGTACGTCGGCCAGCGAAAAATGCACCAATCGGCAGTCCCATCGCCAACGGCAGCAAGTGCAGGGCGGCGCTGTCAGCACCGGCACCGGTGACGGTCTGAAAGCGCAGCGGCATCAGCACAATCAGCGAAATCGCCTGGAAACTGGTGAAGAAAATCGTGCACCAGCACAGCAGGGCGTTGCGGTTGGCGAACAGGTGCATCGGCAGCAATGGCTCACGGGCACGCCGCTCGTGCCAGACAAACAGCGCCAGCACCACCACCGCACAAGCGAACAAACCGAGCACTTCAGCGCTGCGCCACGAATGACCCTGACCAACCTGAGTAATGCCCAGCAGCAGGGCAGTGAGGCCGATGATCATCAACAACGTACCGAGGTAGTCGATGATCGGTTTGCGCTGCGGAATCGGCAGCCCGCGCAGATTGCGTCGCGCCACCCAATACGCGCCAAGTCCCAGCGGCAGGTTGATCAGAAATACCCAGCGCCAAGACAGATATTCGGTCATGTACCCGCCAAGCACCGGACCGGCAACGCTGGCCACGGCGTACATGCTGCTGAAGTAACCCTGATAACGCCCGCGTTCACGCGGCGGCACGATGTCGCCGATGATCGCCTGACTCACCGAAATCATCCCGCCGGCGCCGATGCCCTGAAGGATCCGCGCCAGCACCAGTTGCTCCATGCTTTGTGCCATGCCGCAAAACAGGGAGGCGAGGGTGAACACGCCCATGCCGAACAGCATCAATTTGCGCCGCCCGTACAAGTCGCCGAGCTTGCCGTAGATCGGCACCGCCACGGTCATCGCGACCATGTACCCGGAAATTACCCAGGCCAGCAGGCTTACGTCCTTGAACTGCGCAGAAATGGCCGGCATCGACACGGCGACGATGGTCTGGTCGAGCGCGCCGAGAAAGATCGCCATCATCAGCGCGACCAGCACGCTGCGAATGGCCGGTTTGGGCGTTTCAGGCTGATTGAGATTGGTCACGGGCAAAACCTGCGGGCAGTGAGAGTCCCGCAGATCGTCAGGCGAGCGGGGATGCTCGCCAGTGTAAGTCGGTAGCAGGCTATTCGATAGCCTCGTACGGAAGTCCGACGTAATTTTCTGCAATGGTTTTTCGCCCTGCTTCTGAACTGACAAAGTAGTCCAGTTCCGAAGCGCTGATGCGCTGGCTGAAGTCATCGTGATCATCGAAGCGGTGCAGCATGGAAGTCATCCACCAGGAAAAGCGCTCGGCCTTCCATACTCGGCGCAGGCAGATTTCCGAGTATTTCTCCAGCAGATCGGTGCGATCGTCGCGGTAAACCTTCAGCAGAATATTGAACAGCGTGCTGACGTCACTTGCCGCCAGGTTCAAACCCTTGGCGCCAGTGGGCGGGACGATATGTGCCGCGTCGCCGATCAGAAACATCCGCCCGTACTGCATCGGCTCAACGACAAAACTGCGCAGCGGCGCGATGCTTTTTTCAATCGACGGGCCGGTGACCAGTTTTTCGGCAAGCTCCACTGGCAGGCGTTTTTTCAATTCATCCCAAAAGCGCTGATCGCTCCAGGCATCGACGTTTTCATCCGCCGGCACTTGCAGGTAATAACGTGTGCGGGTGGCCGAGCGCATGCTGCACAAGGCAAAGCCGCGTTCATGACGGGCGTAGACCAACTCCTCATGCACCGGCGGCGTGTCGGCGAGAATTCCCAGCCAGCCAAACGGATAAACCCGCTCGAACACTTTCAGGCTATCGGCCGGAATCGATTGGCGAGCGACGCCGTGGAAACCGTCGCAACCGGCGATGTAATCGCAATCGACGCGAAAGGTTTCGCCGTCCTTTTCGAAGGTGACAAAAGCTTCGTCGCTTTTCATGCCATGAGGAACGACATCGCGTGCCTGGTAAATCGTCAGCGCGCCAGTCTCCCGACGAGCGGCCATCAGGTCACGAGTCACTTCAGTCTGACCGTAGATCATCACCGTCTTGCCGCCAGTCAGCGCGTGCAGATCGATGTGCACCTGACGCCCGTCCAGGGCCAGATCGAAACCGCCATGCACCAGCCCTTCGGCGTCCATGCGCCGACTCACGCCAGCCTGACGCAACAGCTCTACCATGCCTTGTTCAAGCACACCGGCGCGGATACGGCCGAGGACATAATCGGGAGTCTGGCGTTCGAGGATGAGGGTATCGATGCCGGCGTTGTGCAACAACTGGCCGAGGAGCAATCCGGACGGACCGGCGCCAATAATGGCGACTTGGGTTTTCAGCGTTTTCATTGTTTTTATGACTCGCAAGCTTCACGCGGCCAAGACCGGTGAATGATTTTTATGGATCGAGTGCTTGCATTTTTCCCTTGCGGGTCTGTCAATTGAAGGTGAAAACTGAGCCGATACCTGTACATTCTGCCAATCGGTGCGATTATCGCCCACAACCCCGAGGCCTGGATTGAAGTGATGAACAAGCCTGAGCTGCCTTCGATTCCAGTGTTCAAGCTCTACGGTGAAAGCCTGGACTGGCCGACCCCTGACTTGCTGCACTGTGAAACCATTTCCTCCCGCAGTCGCGAACATGAGTGGGAAATCAAACCCCACCGCCATGCTGATTTGTGCCAATTACTCTTCGTCTTCAAAGGTCAGGCAGAGCTTGAGATCGAAGGGCAACGCACGCAACTCCAGACCCCGGCGATTCAGGTGCTGCCACCGTTGTCGGTGCACGGCTTTCGTTTTTCCGAAGACGTCGAAGGGTTCATCGTTACCCTCGCCACACCGCTGATCAACCACTTGCAGGCGCAACTGGGCGATTCGGTACATGCGCTGGCCAGCGCGGAAAACTACCCGGCAGGCAACGACGGCGATTACCTCAACAGCCTTTTTTCGGCGTTGCAGGCTGAATACAACGGTCATCAACCTGCGCGGGAAATGCTCATGCATTCGCTGGTCAGCGTGATCATGGTCTGGGTCAGTCGGCAGGCGATCGTGCGGCACAAAGCCAGTCAGCGGCCGCAACGTCAGCGCGAATACCTCAATGGCTTTATTCAGTTGGTCGAGGAGACTTATCGCCAGCACGTGAAGGTCGAAGACCTGGCCCATCGATTGGGCATTTCGGTGTCGCACCTCAATGGCACCTGCCGTGAGCTGGCCGGGCAACCAGCGTTGCAGATCATGCATGAACGGCAGTTGCTGGAGGCCAAGCGCTTGCTGACCTACACCAGCATGACGATTTACGAGATGTCGGAGTTGTTGGGGTTTTCCGATCCGACCAACTTCACGCGCCTGTTTCGGCGCCGGGTGGGGATATCGCCAAAGGCTTTCCGCGACAGCCTCAAGGCCGAGCAATAACCCTCTAAGCGCTGCGGTCTACTGTGGGAGCGAGCAGGCTCGCTCCCACACAGAATCGCATTCCAGCCCAGATGATTCAGCGCAATGCGTTCAGCGTGGCATTGTGCGGAATGCACCGCTCGAAGTTGCAGCTCGCATACTCGCGCGGCAGCTGTCGCAGCTGTTCGACCCGCCAGGCAGCGGTGCCGTACAGCGCCAGCGTGGCGGCGCAGGTAATGAAAATCGCGAAGTACCTTCTTGTTTTGATGTTCATGGCGTAGACCTCTGAACGACATACCCTGCGGTATTACTTTCAGCATAGGTCAGGTAAGGGCAGCTGCAAGCTTGGAGCGGCAAGCGTCAAGATGAATTACGGTGCAGCTAGCTCGCAGCTTGTGGCTTGACGCTTGACGCTGCTTCATCCCATTCGGGATTTTCGGGAAATCTGAGCACCAGGAAATCCAGCATGCTGCGCAGCGCTGCCGGCATGTGTTTGCGCGAGGCGTACACCGCGTAGATGTTCATTTGTCGTGGTTCGGCATGCGGCAGCAGGCGGACCAGTTCACCGCTGTGAATATGCACACCGGCCTGATAGGTCGGCAGCATCGCCACCCCGGCGCCGGCCAGCGTCGCGCGCAATAATGTGCTGGCCTCGTTGGCGCTGATATTGCCCTGCACCGGTACTGAAACCGGTTCGCCATCCTCCTCGAAATGCCACAGGCTCTTGCCGAAATACGAGTGCGTAAGGCAGTTGTGTCGGCTCAGTTCCTCGACCCGCAACGGCGCCGCTTGCTCCTGCAGATAAGCCGGTGCGGCGCAGACTACCGAACGACAAACTGTCAGGCGTCGGGCGATCAGATTCGGGTCGAGATCGTTACTGGTGCGAATTGCCAAGTCGATGCGCTCATCCACCAGATTCACCGTGCGATCGAGCATTTGCAGATCGATGCTCACACCGGGATAGCGTTTGACGTAAGCGGCCATCGCGTCGGCCAGTTGCGCCTGCCCGAACGAGGTGCTGACGCTGATTCGCAGCAAGCCGCGCGGTGCATCGTGGGGTTCGCTGACCGCCGCCTGCATGTCCGTCGACAGTTCGAGCATCTGCCGACAGCGCGGCAGGATTTCGCTGCCGGCGGCGGTCAGGCTCAATTTGCGCGTGGTGCGGTGCATCAGGCGGGCGCCGACCCAATCCTCCAGCTCCGCCAGATAACGTGAAACCACCGGTCGCGAAAGGTCCAGATGATCAGCCGCAGCCGACTGACTGCCCAGATCCACCACCGTGACAAACACCCGCATTGCTTGGAGACGATCCATTATTTGCCCGCTTTCAGAAACAAACTATGTTCAAGCATCGCATTTTTTGTACTGAGTCAGGCAACTAAGCTCTGTCCCATCGCCAAACACGGCATTCGGACACCGGAGCAACAGATGATCGGCTTCACCACACTCAAACGCTTTCTGCTCGCCACCGCTTCCCTGGGTTTCGCCGCGCATGCAGCGGCGGCCAACCTCACCCTCGACGTCTATAACCCAGGGACAAAGGCGATTTTCCCGGTGACCTCGGTGCTGGTCAGCGGCGAGAAAGACGCGATCCTCGTTGATGCGCAATTCGGCAAATCCCAGGCTGAACAAGTCGTGGAAAAGATCCGCGCCAGCGGCAAGCACCTGACCACCATTTACATCAGCCACGGTGACCCGGATTACTACTTCGGCCTCGACACCCTGACTCAGGCGTTCCCCGACGCCAAGGTGCTGGCTTCGCAACCGACCGTCGATCACATCAACAAAACCTTCGCCGGCAAACTGGCCTTCTGGGGCCCGAAAATGGGCGCTGACGTTCCGGCGAAAACCATCGTGCCGGGTGTGCTCAAGGGCGACAACCTGATGCTCGAAGGGCAGAAATTGCAGGTTGTCGGCCTGGACGGCAAACAACCGGATCGCAGTTTTGTGTGGATTCCGTCGCTCAAGGCCGTGGTCGGTGGTGTGGTTGTCGCCGAGAACATCCATGTGTGGATGGCTGACACCCAGACCGCACAATCTCATGCCGACTGGCTGGAAACCCTGCACTCGATCGAAACCCTCAAGCCGAACACCGTGGTGCCAGGTCACTACTTGGGCGACAGCAGCCGTTCGCTGGCCAGCGTGAAATTCACCGCCGACTACATTAAGGCTTTCGACGCGGAAACCGCCAGGGCCAAAGACTCCACCGCACTGATCGCCGCGATGAAAAAGCGCTACCCGAAGCTCGGCGAAGAAAGCTCGCTGGAGCTGAGCGCGAAAGTCGCCAAGGGCGAAATGCAGTGGTAAGCCGATTTACGAAACCGCAGCACTCTCAAGCCAACTGGAGAATGTCATGAGCAAGATCGCAATCATTGGTGCCACCGGCCGTGCCGGTAGCCAACTGCTGGAAGAAGCCCTGCGTCGCGGCCATAGCGTTACCGCTATCGCCCGCGACACCTCGAAGATCGGCGCCCGTGCTGGTGTGCTCAGCAAGAATGTCGATGTGCTGGATTCGGCTGCGCTGCAAGACGCAGTGGCCGGTCACGATGTGGTGATCACCGCCGCGCATTTCGCCACAGTGCCAGCGGCGGCGATTGTCGGGCCAGTGAAGCAGGCGGGTGTGAAGCGTTTGCTGGTGGTCGGCGGTGCCGGTTCGTTGTTGCTGCCGGACGATACGCGAGTGATCGACAGCGCGGGTTTCCCGGCAGAGTACAAAGCTGAAGCCAGTGCCGGTGCGGCGTTTCTTGAGGCGTTGCGTCAGGAGCAGGATCTGGACTGGACCTTCCTGTCGCCGTCGGCAGAGTTTGTTGAAGGTGAGCGCACGGGTAGTTTCCGTGTCGGCCAGGATCATTTGCTGGTGAGTGCCGAGGGGCGTAGCTGGATTACCTTTGCTGACTACGCGATTGCGCTGATCGACGAAGTGGAAACTCCGAAGCATTCGCGTCAGCGGTTTACTGTCGGGTATTGAGTGAAACCTCGCCCCTCACCCCAGCCCTCTCCCGAAGGAGAGGGAGCCGACCGAGTTGTCTGGCGTTGTACATCGACCTGAGTGATCGAGTCGATTATGGATTCGGTACAGCATTTTCAGGTCGGTGTATTTCTTCAGCAACTCACAATCAGTCCCCTCTCCCTCTGGGAGAGGGTTAGGGTGAGGGAAAAAAGCCTCACCGCCAATGCGCCTGCTCAACCAACCAGATCATCAATTCTTCCAGCTGCGGCGAAGGCTCGGTTCCCGTAGGCACCACCATGTAATACGCCAGCCCCGTCTTCACCTTCAAATCAAACGGCATCACCAGCCGCCCCGCGCGCAAGTCATCACCAATCAACGACCAATCGCCGATCGCCACCCCCGTCCCGTGCGACGCCATCGACATCGCCTGATCCAGCGTTTCGAAATGCTGGCCGCTGCCGATGTTGTTCAGCCGCAGCTCAGCCGCGTTCAGCCACACCGACCAATCCTGAATATCGTGAGTGGGGTGCAGCAGCAGATGCTGTTGCAGATCCGCTGGTGAATTCAACGCAGGCGAACCTTTGAGCAAAGCCGGTGAACAGACCGGCGTCAGTTGCTCATCAAACAGGTGCAAGGCGCCCGGGGAGTTATCCGGTGGCGGGCCGTAGATCACCGCTGCATCAAATTGCTCGCGCTGAAAGTCCACGCCGTGTTGCAGCGAGGCGGTGAGTTTTACCGGCACGTCCGGACGTTCTTTCTGCCATTGCAGCAAGCGCGGCAGCAGCCAGCGCATCACGCAGCTCGGCGCTTTGAGTTGCAGGGTTTCGCGCTGCAGGCCGATTTGCTCGGTGGCTTCGCTGATCAGGCCGAAGACTTTTTCCACACGCGGTAGCCATTCACGTCCTTCGGCGGTCAGCGCCAGACCACGGGCCAGACGGATGAACAGCGGATAACCGAGATGCGCTTCCAGCCCGGCGATCTGCCGGCTCACTGCGCCCTGGGTGATGTGCAACTGCTCGGCGGCGCGGGTGAAGTTGCAGCACTGCGCGGTAATCAGAAACGTGTGCAGAGCGGGCAGGGGAGGCAGGCGTTTCATGGGGATCCAAGGTATGACGTGAGGACATGGCTAGTATGACTTTTAATCGATTGTTGCCGCTACCTGCCGACCGTTCCAATGAAGCCATGAAGGGCTCTTTGTAGGAGTGAGCCTGCTCGCGATAGCGGTGAGTCAGTCACCGCAATGTTGAATGTACAGACGCCATCGCGAGCAGGCTCCCTCCTACAGAAAGGCTCTGTGTCTTCAGCGAACAAGAAGGGCAATCGACATGGCGACGTGTGGCGAAGTACTGGTCAAGTTACTCGAAGGTTACGGGGTCGAGCTGGTGTTCGGCATTCCCGGGGTGCACACCGTGGAGCTGTATCGCGGGCTGGCGCGTTCGAGCATTCGTCACGTCACCCCGCGGCATGAGCAGGGCGCCGGGTTCATGGCCGACGGCTACGCGCGCACCGCTGGCAAACCGGGCGTGTGCTTCATCATCACCGGCCCGGGCATGACCAACATCACCACCGCCATGGGCCAGGCCTACGCCGATTCGATCCCGATGCTGGTGATCTCCAGTGTGCAATCGCGCAGTCAGTTGGGCGGTGGGCGCGGCAAGCTGCATGAATTGCCGAATCAGAGCGCACTGGTCGCAGGTGTTGCGGCGTTCTCGCATACCTTGATGTCCGCCGCCGAATTACCAGTGGTGCTGGCGCGTGCGTTTGCTTTGTTTCAGGCCGGTCGTCCACGTCCGGTGCACATCGAAATACCGTTGGACGTGCTGGTCGAAAACACCGATGAATTGCTCGCCAGTGTGCCGGTCAATATCGACCGCGCCGGCGCTGCGCCAGCGGCCGTCAAACGCATGAGCGAGCTGTTGGCTGAAGCCAAACGTCCGCTGATTCTGGCCGGTGGCGGTGCCATCGACGCAGCGCCCGAGCTGACCAGACTTGCCGAGTTGCTCGACTCTCCGGTGGCGCTGACGATCAATGCCAAAGGCATGCTGCCGGGCAGCCATCCGCTGCTGATCGGTTCGACTCAGACGCTGGTTGCCACCCGCGCGCTGGTGGCTGATGCCGATGTGGTGTTGGCCATCGGCACTGAACTGGCTGAGACCGATTACGACGTCACTTTCGCTGGCGGTTTCGAGATTCCCGGCAAACTGCTGCGCATCGACATCGACGCCGATCAAACCGTGCGCAACTACCCGCCGCATCTGGCGCTGGTGGCCGATGCGCGCAACGCCGCGCAAGCTTTGTTGAACATGCTGTCGCAGCAAAAGCTCGGCGAGCGCAGCAGCGATTGGGGGCAGGCCCGCGCCGGCAAACTGCGCGCCGAACTGGCCGCAAGCTGGGATGCACCGACCCTCGCGCAAACCCGTTTCCTCGACACCGTACTCGATGAGTTGCCCAACGCCGTATTCGTCGGCGACTCGACGCAACCGGTGTACACCGGCAATCTGACGTTCAACCCGGATCATCCGCGTCGCTGGTTCAATGCATCGACCGGTTACGGCACGCTCGGCTACGCCTTGCCGGCAGCGATCGGTGCGTGGCTCGGTGGTCAACTCGACAAAGGTGCGCGCCCTCCGGTGGTGTGCCTGATCGGCGACGGCGGCCTGCAATTCACCCTGCCGGAACTGGCCAGCGCCGTCGAAGCTCGGGTGCCGGTGATCGTCCTGTTGTGGAATAACCAGGGCTACGAAGAGATCAAGAAATACATGCTCAACCGCGCCATCGAGCCGGTCGGCGTGGACATCTACACCCCGGATTTCGTCGCTGTGGCGAAGGGCCTCGGCTGCGCGGCTGAAGCGATCAGCAGCATCGAACAACTGCGCACCGCGTTGCGCAGTGCAAGCGATCGTCAGAGCCCGACCCTGATTGAAATCGACCAGAGCCAATGGATGAAGGCGGTGGCGCAATGAGCAGTTTCCCAACCACACTCGACGGCCTCTACATCAACGGCCAATGGTCGGCCGGCCGCGAACATCTGCGGGTGATCAACCCGGCCACCGAAGCACTGCTGACCACGGTCAATGGCGGTGACGAGCACGCCGTCGACCAAGCCGTTGCGGCCGCCAGCGAAGCCTTCAAGAGCTGGTCGAAAACCAGCGGTGCCGAGCGCGGCGCGATCCTGCGCAACATCGCCAATGGCGTGCGCAATGGTCGCGAGCACTTGATGAAACTGCAGTCGAGCAACAACGGTAAACCGCAGTTCGAAGCGGCTATCGACGTCGATGACGTCATCGCAACCTTCGAGTATTACGCCGAGCTCGCCGAAGGCCTCGACGCGAAACAGGACAGCAACGTGCCGCTACCGAGCGATGATTTCAGCGCACGTCTGCGCCGCGAACCGTGCGGAGTGGTCGGGCTGATCGTGCCGTGGAATTTCCCGATGGTCACTACGGCGTGGAAACTCGCACCAGCGTTGGCGGCGGGTTGTTGCGTGGTGCTCAAACCTTCGGAAGTGACGCCGCTGCCAGAACTGGAACTGGCGGCGATCATCGCTGAGTCGGGTCTGCCAAAAGGCGTGTTCAACCTCGTCTGCGGCACAGGGTTGGCGGTCGGTGCGCCATTGTCGGCGGATCCGCGCATCGCCAAGATTTCCTTTACCGGCAGCAATGCGGTCGGCGTGCAAGTGATGCAGCGTGCGGCGGAAACAGTGAAGGGCGTGAGCCTGGAGTTGGGCGGCAAATCTTCGCTGCTGGTGTTGGCGGATGCCGATCTTGATCTGGCGGTTGAGCTGGCCTGTGGCGGCGCATTTTTCAACGCCGGGCAGATGTGTTCGGCCACCAGTCGTGTGCTGGTGGCTGATGAGCTGGAAGAGGAATTCCTCCGCCGTTTGCACAAGCGTGCACAAGCGATTCGGGTTGCCGATCCGTTTGACCCGAACGTGGAAATGGGCGCGCTGGTTAATCAGGCGCAGTATCAGCGAGTGCTTGGGCACATCGATCGTGGGCTCAGCGCGGGGGCGCGTTTGCTTTGCGGCGGCAACCGTCCGGCGGATCTGCCACGCGGCTATTTCTTGCAGCCAACCGTTTTCACCGACGTGCCGCTGGACAGCGCGCTGTGGTGTGAAGAAATTTTCGGGCCGGTGTTGTGTGTGCGCGGTTTCGCCACTGAAGCGCAGGCGATTGCCTTGGCCAATGACACGCCGTTTGGCTTGGTAGCCAGTGTTGTGACGAGCGATGCCGCTGCGGCGGATCGCGTGGCCAATGCCTTGCAGGCGGGGATGGTTTGGATCAATGCGCCGCAAGTGATTTTCCCGCAGGCGGCGTGGGGCGGGTACAAGCAGAGCAGTATTGGTCGTGAGCTGGGGCCTTGGGGCCTGGCCGCGTTTCAGGAAATCAAACACGTAATCCGGGCGGTGTAAAAGCCGACCCTCACCCCAGCCCTCTCCCGGAGGGAGAGGGGGCCGACCGAGGTGTCTGGCGCTGTCCATCGACCTGAAAAATCCGGTCGATTATGGATTCGTCAAAGCACTTGGAAAGCCGACCCTCACCCCAGCCCTCTCCCAGAGGGAGAGGGGGCCGACCGAAGTGTCTGGCGCTGTCCATCGACCTGAGAGATCGAGTCGATTATGGATTCGGTGAAGCATTTTCAGGTCGGTGTATTTCCTGAATATCCCCCAATCAGTTCCCTCTCCCTCCGGGAGAGGGTTAGGGTGAGGGGCTTCTAACGGTCACACCGAAAGTCGCAACCGCGCCAGATCCCTTAACGGCGGCGCACCAAACAGCCGGCTGTATTCGCGGCTGAATTGCGACGGACTCTCATACCCCACCCGATACCCCGCCGCCGACGCTTCCAGCCCCTCCGCCAACATCAACCGCCGCGCTTCCTGCAAGCGCAACTGCTTCTGATACTGCAGCGGACTCATCGCCGTCATCGCTTTGAAGCGGTGATGCAAGGTCGACACACTCAGATTCACTTCTTTCGCCAGATCATCAATACGCAATGGCTGTTCAAAGTTGCCGTTGAGCCATTTGATCGCCTGGCTGATGCGATGACTCTGGCTGTTGGCAATCGCGATTTCATACAAGCGATGCCCCTGCGGACTGCGCAGCAGGCGATAAAGAATCTCCCGGCGAATCAGCGGCGCGAGCATGGCGATGTCTTTCGGCGCATCGAGCAGACGGGCCAGACGCAACACCGCATCGAGCATGGAGCTGTCGATTTGCTCGACATACAAACCACGCCCGGTTGGCCGGGTTGGTACACCCATGGGACCTGCGTCGGCGATCAGTGCGGTGATTTCTGTCGGGTCGATATCCAGGCGCACGGCGAGGATCGGATCCTCCGGCGATACGTTGACCACGCGCCCACTCAGCGGCATTGAAACCGACACCACCAGATAATTCAGCGGGTCGTAATTGAAGTACTCGTCGGCCAGCCGCACCTCTTTGCGTCCCTGCGCCATGATGCACAGCGCCGGTTGCGCGAGCACCGGGGCAAAGTCGTGGGATTTTGTGTGGCGCGACATGAACAGCGAGCCAATGGCGGTCTCGTAGCTGCCATCGTCAGTGGTGTTGCGGCGGATGATCGCCGCCAGTTCCGCACGCTGTTTTTCCATGTCAGCGCTGGGTTCGGCTTGAAAACGATCGAATGACGTCATGCACGGCATCCTCGGCAGGAGAGGTGGAATGGAGCAGAGCATATGTTTGTGCAAGCGCGAGCGGTAGACACATCCTGCGAAATGCTTGCCTGATTCTGCCCCGGGGTGTCTCCGCGCCTGTCGCGATCCAACCCTGTAGGAGCTGCCGAAGGCTGCGATCTGTTGATCTTTAAAGCAAAATCAAAAGATCGCAGCCTTCGGCAACTCCTACACAAAACGCGTATGACAGACGTGTTGCACAGGTTTACAGGTTGTTACAGGTTCTGCATGCAGTCTCGCAGGATTGTGCAACGCGGCGGCAGGAATCGACTAACGGCGGCGGGCGTGCGGCCCTTAACCTTTGATCCTGTCGCAGCCCGTCCCCCGGCTGCCACGCGACTCCCTGGGAGGGTTGAACATGTCCAAGCAGATTCCCGTCAGTCATATGGCCTTCGTTCGAGCGCGCGCCGGGCGTTCGGCGGAACTCGGTGTACGCCTCAGTGCGTTGATCGAGCCGTCCCGCGCCGCCCCCGGTTGCCTGAGCTTTGCCTTGCAGCATTCGCAGTGTGATCCCGAGTTGTGGCTGGTCTCCGGCTTCTGGAGCAGTCAGCAAATGATGACCAACTATTTCAACAGCCCGTCGATGGAAATCTTCGCCGAGCTGGTGCAGGAACTGGTGGTCAACAGCCTCGACTTCCACACCTTCAAGGACGTGTCGGCGGCACAAGCCCTCGGTCAGTGCCCGGCGCCGGTACACAAACTCGTCGGTTGAGGGTTTAATGTCCGGCTTAATTTGTCTGAGCCGGGATGTGTGACATGGCACGTAAAGAGTTCGAACACTTCGAAGCAGTTTCCGCAGTCGTCCCCGTCGAGTTGGGCGGCAACAAGGGCTATCACGCGGCAATCGCGGTCAAGGCCCTGGTCGATGGCGGCGCACCACGCTTTCACAAACTGCTGAATGATCAGATCTTCCCCGGCGCCATTGCCGCCGATGAAGCGGCGATCAATGAGCTGGATAACCTCAAGGGCGTCACTGAAGACGCCGAGTTGATCTGGTAACGCGTTACTTGTTGGCGCCCGGCCGCCACATCTTGAACAGGGCCTCAGGCCCCAGTTGGAAATAATCGGCCGGCCCGCCGCCGCGCAGAATCGGTTCTGCCGCGGCGGTGTCGTAGATGCCGTCCTTCAACAGCCACTTGGCAATGTGCACGGCGACCACTTCGCCGAGGACCAGCCAGCTCGGCACCGTCTCGCCATCGGCACGCTGCAACTGAATGATCTGGGTGACCTTGCACTCGAAGGACACCGGACTTTCGGCTACGCGCGGCACCGAGATCACCTTTGACGCGACCGTCGTCAATCCTGCCAATTCGAATTCATTGACCTCAGGCGCGACCATCGCGCAGCTCTGGTTCATCTGCTCGGCCAGCGGCCGGGTGGCGAGGTTCCAGACAAATTCGCCGGTCTGCTCGATGTTGTTCAGGCTGTCTTTGCGCCCGACGCTGGAGAAACCAATGATCGGCGGAATGTAGTTGAAGGCGTTGAAGAAGCTGTACGGCGCCAGGTTGAGCTGACCATTGGCATCCTGCGAGGAAATCCAGCCGATCGGGCGCGGACCGACGATAGCGTTGAACGGATCGTGGGGCAGACCGTGGCCGTTGGCGGGTTCGTAGAAGTGGATGTCATCGGGCATGGTGGGTGAATTCCTGAGGCTGCGTTTCGGATGCAGCCATAGTGCAAGGACGCCCCGCATATTTCCAGCCAGACGCAAAACCCCGTGTAGGAGTGAGCCTGCTCGCGATAGCGGTGTGTCAGTTGATAGATGTTTGACTGACCCGCCGCTATCGCGAGCAGGCTCACTCCTACAAGGGTTTGTGTGGAATTCAGAAATCTTCATCCCCCAGAAATGACTAAGCCCGGCCAAGGCCGGGCTGTGGAGGAACTGCGCTGTGTTAGCTGATGGCAGCAGCAGTCCCGGTTTTATCGAAGCCGTCAGCAGCGACCGTTTTACCCAGATTGGTTTTGTCAAAACCATCGGCTGCAACAGCTTTGCCAATATTGGTTTTATCAAAACCGTCAGCAGCGTAAGTGCCGGTGTGGCTGGTTTCGATGGCGGCGCTGGCGCCGTTGATGAAGTCGGCGGATTTGGTTTTGTCCGAACCGTCGGCAGCAAAGGTATTAGCGGCCAGTACGGAAAGGGTCAGGGCGAGGATCAGTTGGGTTTTCATGTCGGTTACTCCAGATTCGTTGGCGGGTGTGTCTTGCATGGGTCTAATGCTACGCCAACTAAATTGATTAAAAAGCGCAAATTAATGCTAAAAACAATCGATTAAATTGATATTAAGGGCAACGCAGAATATTCGCTTTCTTCGTCGGAGCGAGCGTCGCGCAGGTCATCGATCAGGTGATTGCACAATGAACGGGCAGCATTAATTAGCGATTAATCGCTGTGCGGCGTGTGTGAGGGATTTTTCATGCAGGTTTGGATAACGCGTTGACCCAATCGCGAGCAGGCTCGCTCCCACAGGGAAATGCCTTCCAGATGTGGGAGCGAGCCTGCTCGCGAAGAGTCCATCACAGCCACCATTGCAGTGGCTGTGAAAACCCGATCAGTCAGTAACGATGCGCGAATGCTTCTGGGTGTCCTTCATGGTGATATACACCAGCAACGATACGGCGATGCACGCCGTCACGTACCAGTAGTAACCGGTTTCCATGCCGATGCTCTTGAACCACAGCGCGATGTATTCGGCGGTGCCGCCGAAGATCGATACGGTCAGTGCGTACGGCAGGCCGACGCCCAGGGCGCGGATTTCAGTCGGGAACAATTCAGCTTTGACCACCGCGTTGATCGAGGTGTAGCCGCTGACGATGATCAGCGCCGCCATGATCAGGAAGAACGCGCCCCACCAGGTCTGGATGGTGTGCAGGGTCATCAGGATCGGCACGGTGAAGATCGTCCCCAGCACGCCGAAGGCAATCAGGATCGGACGACGACCGATCTTGTCCGACAGGCCGCCGATGATCGGCTGCAGGCACATGAACAGGAACAGCGTGGCGGCAGAAATGGTGGTCGAGTCGGAGATGCTCATGCCGACCGTGTTCACCAGGTATTTCTGCATGTAAGTGGTGTAGGTGTAGAACGCCAGGGTGCCGCCCATGGTCAGGCCGACCACGGTCAGCAGCTCTTTGGGGTGGCGCATCAAGGTGCGCATGGCGCTTTCCTTGGACTTTTCTTTCTTGGTGAACGACTCGGTTTCTTCCATGCCGCGACGCAGGTAAAGCGCCACGACTGCACACAGCGCGCCGATGGCGAACGGAATACGCCAGCCCCACGCGTACAGCTGTTCAGTGGTCAGCACGTTCTGCAGCACGATCAGTACGCCCAGCGCGATGAGCTGGCCGGAGATCAGTGTTACGTACTGGAAGCTGGAGAAGAAGCCGCGACGTTCCTTGGTCGCCATCTCCGAGAGATAGGTCGCCGAGGTGCCATATTCACCACCGACTGACAGGCCTTGCAGCAAACGCGCGAACACCAGCAGGATCGGCGCGCCGATGCCGATGGTTTCGTAGTTCGGGCTGAGGGCGATCAGCAGCGAGCCGAAGCACATCAGGTAGACCGAGGCCATCAAGGCTTTTTTACGGCCGACCTTGTCGGCGTACATGCCCATCAGCCAGCCACCGATCGGACGCATCAGAAAGCCGACGGCGAAAATCGCGGCGGTGTTCATCAGTTGGGCGGTGGTGGAACCGGCAGGGAAGAAGGTTTTCGCGAAGTACAGGGAGAAGGCGGCATACACGTACCAGTCGTACCACTCGACCATGTTGCCGACGGAACCGCTGAAGATCGATTTGATCCGGCTGGCGGTGGTTCTTTCTTTGGCGGGCGCGGCAGCCGACCCAAGTGGCAGGGCGTTGGAGTTATCCATTGAAGGATCCTTCGTTTAATTGTTTTTGTGGAGCGCGTTGGAACGCAGCCTGCGAGGGCTATAGCAGGAGGTGTGCCAACGGGGGGAGGGCCGGTTTAGAGGGGGGGGGCGGGATTGGGTGAGCGGATTTGTGCCGATGGATCTGATTGTGTGAGCGGATTTCCGCTTATTGGAGCTGAGATCAAAAGCCCCTCACCCTAGCCCTCTCCCGGGGGGAGAGGGGACTGACCGCGGTGTTCTTGAGGGTTACGCCGACCTGGAATATCGAGTCGAACTCAGGTTTGAAAAGCATGAAGATCGGCTCCCTTTCCCCCCTCTCCCCCTTGAGGGAGAGGGCTGGGGTGAGGGGGATGGATTCCAGCCACACAGAAAGTCCCAAGCCCGACTCACTCGCTCAGAAACATCTCCCGACTCAACCCATGCCGCTGCAGTTTTTCATTGAACGTGCGGCGCGGCAGTTGCAACTCTTCAAGCACCGCTTTCACATCGCCCTTGTGCCGGGTCAGCGCTGCACGCAAACACTGCGCCTCAAACGCCTCCTGTTGCGCCGCCAGCGATTGCCCCGGATCAATTCCCGGCGCAGGCTCATCCAGCCCCAACACCTGGCGTTCGGCAACGTTGGCCAGTTCGCGCACGTTGCCCGGCCAGTCGTGGCTGAGCAGATGACTCAACTGCGCGCCACTCAAGGGTGGAAAGGTCCGCCCCAAGCGTTCAGCGGCATTGTGGGCGAAGGTTTCGAACAGCAACGGGATGTCTTCGCGGCGATCGCGCAACGGCGGCAAGCGCAGTTCGGCGACGTTCAGGCGATAGGCCAGATCCTCGCGAAAACGCCCGGCCCGAGCCTCGTCGAGCAGATCCGGTTTGGTCGCCGCGACAATCCGCAGATCGACACGAATGCTCTGGTTCGATCCCAGCCGTTCAAGCTTCTGCTCCTGCAATACGCGCAGCAGTTTGACCTGTTGCGCCAGCGGCATGCTTTCGATCTCATCGAGAAACAAGGTGCCGCCATCGGCGTATTCGAGTTTGCCGATGCGCTTGCCCGAAGCTCCGGTAAACGCGCCGCTTTCATGACCGAACAACTCGGCCTCGAACAGTTGCTCAGGAATCGCCGCGCAGTTCAGCGCCACGAACGGCTTGGCCGCGCGCGGGCCGAAATCATGCAGGCAACGTGCAACCAGTTCCTTGCCGCTGCCGGTTTCACCACGGATCAATACGTTGACCGGCAACGCCGCCAGGTCCAGCACTTGCCGACGCAGGGTCTGCAAACCACGCGACACGCCGAGCAATGTCGAATCAAGTTTCGCGCGGTTGTCGGCCTGTTCGTGCAGCGCACGGTTTTCCAGAATCAGACGACGTTTGTCCAGCGCCCGGCGCAAGCTGCCAAGCAGGGTTTCCGGACTGAACGGTTTTTCCAGAAAGTCATAGGCACCGTCGCGCATCGCCTCGACGGCCATCGGTACATCGCCATGACCGGTGAGCAGAATCACCGGCAGATCAGCGTCGCGTTTTTGCACCTCGGCCAATAACGCCAGCCCGCCCATGCCGGGCATACGTACGTCGCTGAGGATCACCCCGGCAAAATGTGCGGGCAGGGCGGCGAGGCAGTCTTCGGCGCGGCTGAACAACTGCACCTCGAACCCCGACAGGCTCAGCCACTGCTCGACGGCGCTGCGAATGCTGCTTTCGTCATCGACCACCATCACCGAATTGAGCATCAGATATGCGCCTCCAGATCGATCGGCAAAGTCAGGCTGAACACCGCGCCACTGTCGCCATTCTCGGCGCTCAGACGACCGCCGGATTCATGCACGATGGCGAAGGATACCGCCAAACCGAGGCCCAGGCCGTCACCCACCGGTTTGGTGGTGAAGAACGGATCGAAGACCTGGCCCAAATGGTCTTCGGCAATGCCACCGCCATTGTCGCTGACGCTCAGGCGCCACAGTTGTTCATCGGCTTCCAGACGGATCTGCAGACGCTTGCAGGGTTTGCCCTGCATCGCATCGAGGGCGTTGCGCAGCAGGTTGATCAGCACCTGTTCGAGACGAATCGCATCACCGCGCACCCACGCCGGACGCGTCAGGTGCAACACCAGACTGACCTGTTCGTCGCGCAGCCGCGCATCGAGCAACTGCAATGATTGATCGACCACCGTCGCCAGATCCAGCCGTTCGCGCAAGCCGCTGGGACTTTTGCGTGCGAAGGTTTTCAGGTGGCCGGTGAGGGCGGCCATGCGCGTGAGCATCTCGTCCACCGGTTTCAGCGCCTTATAGGCATCGTCGACCCGGCCATGGTCGAGCAGCAGGCGCAAGGTCGCCAGTTGCATGCGCTGAGCGGTCAGCGGCTGATTGATTTCATGGGCCAGCGCGGCGGACATTTGGCCGAGCGCGGCGAGTTTGGCCGATTGCACCAGACCGTCCTGCGCGGTACGCAAGTCGCGGGTGCGTTCTTCCACCAATTGTTCAAGCTCTTCGCGGTTACGCTGGCGAATCTTCGACAGGCGCCAGCGCTGGTTGAGAAACAGCAACAGAAACACCAGCGCCAGCCACACCCCGGCGGCGGCCAGTCCGGCGTTGCGCAGATCTTCGAACGCTACTTGCGGATGACGCAGCAGATGCAGGGTCCAGCCTTCGGCGCTCAGGGGCAGTGATTCCCATAGATAATCCGCTGTGCCCTCGGGGCCTTCGACACGGCGCAGATCACTGTTGTCATCGAAGCGACGCAGCGATAAATGAGTCAAGGGCTGCAGCGATTGCTTGTCGTACTGCCGGGTGGCTTTGATCTCATCCATGTCGCGGGCGCTCAACGGCCGTAACGCGCGATAACGCCAGCCGGGCTGATTGGCGATGAAGATGATCCCGCGCGCATCGCTGACCAGCAGCGTGTCATTGCCCTGACTCCACTCGCGTTCCAGCTCGGGGAATTCCAGCTTGACCACCATCGCGCCGAGGAACTCGTCGTTATCGCCAAGTACCGCGCTGGAGAGGAAGTAGCCGGGAATCCCGCTGGTCACGCCCACCGCATAAAAACGCCCGGTGCCTTGGGTGCGGGTCTGACTGAAGTAGGGGCGGAAACCGTAATTGTGGCCGACGTAACTGCTCGGCAAGCGCCAGTTGCTCGCCGCCACGGCCAGACCGGTGTGATCGAGCAGTTCAAGAGTCGAGGATTGCGCCGCGCCGTTGATCTTTTCCAGCTTGAGATTCAGCGCCGCCTGTTCGTCGGCATCGACCGGCCCAGCCAGCGCCGAACGCAATTGCGGGTCCAGCGCCAGTACGGCGGGCAGGGCGCGGTAGCGGTCGATCAGGGTGTGCAGGGAGTTGGCGTACAACGCCAGTTGCTGGTTGGCGCGTGCGGCGTCTTCTTCCAGCGCCTGACGTTCGGCGTGGCGGATAGCAAGCGTGGCGGCAAGCGCCGCGCCGGCGATGATCAGCAGGGTATACAACGACAGACGCAGGGTACGGGAAGTCGGCAGCATGCTGGGCGAAGGGTCGGCAGGACGGGCGGGCACGATAGCATGGGCCGGGATTGTCTCCCATGAATGCGTGCCACCCTGAAAAAACCGGCGACGGGCGCTCGAGCTGACGTTACGCGTACGTCTCATTTTTGGCTTGTGTAAACGACTCGCTCCTGCTGCGCCGATATGAGCTGGATCTGCGCGCACTTGTCGCTCCTGTGGCACCAGGAGGCACGAAGGTACCCTCCGAATCGAGAACAAGCACCACTGGGGATCCCGCGCTGGCGACCGGATTGCCCCCCGTATCTTCCGCTACTTTCCTTACCTCAGTGATTGACTCAAACGGATCCATCCCTTCTCTCATCAGTTTCAATACACGGCGTTGTAGCTCGGGGGAGAGTGAATCAAACTGACTATAGAATGTTGTCTGAATACGGTCCGGATAGGCTTCGAGGGTGTCGGCGAAGTTTTTGATGCTGTCGATCAGGGCTTTGCCACCTTTGATAAAATCCTCTGCGCCTTCCGCCAGGTTTGAAACCGTCTGGCCTAGTGTATTCAAGCCATCTTTGAGTTCCTGCGTGTGCAGCGTCTCCGCCAGCTTCAAACCCTTCTTGAAAAAGTGGTAGCGAAGTACCGGGAAAACGATTGCACCCGCAATCGTTCCTGCGACTGAACCTATGACGTTGCCAATGCCCGGTACTGCGGTGCCAATAAAGCCGCCAATGACCATACCTTTCCCGGCGCCATAAAAGACTGATTTGATGCCGTGCCTGGATTTGATGAATTCGCCAAACGTCATACGTTCGCGAAGTTCTTCGATGTTCGCGCCCTCCGGGACCAAACCATCGAATTCGGTGGTTAAATTGTGCAACTGTTCTGTCGCTGTTTTTGCGCTATTGAATATACCGACGGCTTGTTTGATCAAGTCGAAAACAACTTTTGAAGTCCCCGTCTGGTCGACATGGAGCACTGGGTTGTTGCCGACAAAACCATAGAGATTCAACCCGTCCACATCTCCCGCCGGATCCGCACTGATCCAGCGCTGTAGCCACGGTGCGTAATATCTGGCGCCGTAGTAATACAGCCCACTGATATCCATCTCCTTGCCCGAATAACGGATGAATCTGTAACTCACCTCTACTTCGTTGCGACAAGCCATCCACGCCGTTTCGCCGAAGGGGTAATAGCCTTCCTGGCTGATCACTTGTGCCTGTTGATCGAGTTCCATGACACAGGAACCAAGGTGGTCTTCGAGGCTGTAACGCAGTTGATCGTTGTCGATGCCTTCGGGTTTTTTCGCCACCCAATGCAGGCAGTGCGCGTTGCCGATATTGATAACGTGCAGTTCTTCGCCGTTATCCCGCGTACGGATTTCCAGACCTGGCAGGTAGCGCACCTGCTGGAAATGTTCGGTGCTGGCGGTGAAGGTTTCGTAGTGTTTGAGGACACGCGTGCCTTGACTGTAGTCGTAGTGCTCGGCATCACTGCGCTCGTTTGCGCGCGCTATCAGGGTCACTTTTTGCACTTCGTTGCGGGCGTTCCAGGTGATCGGTTGTCCCGGTTGCACCGCTTGCTGATTGCCGTGTCGATCAAACAGGTCATCGAACACCGGTTCTGCATCACCCGGTTTCCAGCGCACTCCGCGATTGCTGTTCGGGTCGATGCGCATCTGCCGAGTGCAATTGTTGCCAGCGCGCACGTGGCGAAGTTCGATCAGGTTGCCACCACGGTCGTACTTATACGTCCGGGTGTAGTTGAGGCGATTGTTCGGGTCGCCCGGTTGCGGCAGGCCGGGTATGTCGGAGGGCGGGGCGTCGTCGTAACCCGTGGCACTGGTCACGCGGGAAAGCGAGTCGTAAATGAAATCGCGATGGCCGTCGATGAACTGGTTGGCGAAATATCGTGGCTGGAAGACGTGGTCTTCGATGCGGGTGATATTGCCGACGCGGTCGTAAAAGTATTCGAAGTCTTGCAGTACATCGCCGCCGCTCTTGCGGCTGGACTGGGTGTGCAGGCGACCGTCCGCCGGGTCATAGCTCCATTGGCTGAGGACCTTGTTGCCGGCCAGTTGCTCGGTGATCTGCTCGGCCGCGTTGTACTGCGCGTCCAGTATCACCGGTTGCCAATCGGTCTTGCCGTTGATCAGCAACTGCGTGTGTTTGAGTTGCCCGGCGAGACCATAGCGCGACTGTTGCCGATGGCCGCCGGCATCGGTCTGCTCCAGCAGCGCGCCCAATGGGCTGAAAACCTGATGACGGGTGAACGCTGCGTCATCGTGGAAGGTGCGCGTCTCTTGCCGCGGCTGGCCGGTGAGGGCGAAGCTGTCGGCGCGCAGCGAACCCGAGCGGTCCTGCTGTTCCAGCAACTGGCCGCGCTGGTTGTGCCCGGCATCGGCCGAGGCATCGGCGTAGGTGAACACATCGACATCGGCCTCGGCGTTTTCCTCGACGGCCACGATGTGCAATTGCTCATCGAAGCGCGTACGCCAATGGCTGCCACGTTCATCCCAGCGCTGTAAAGGTTCACCGGCCAGGCCTGGCAGAGTGAGGCGCCAGCCAGCGTCGACGCTGTCGATTTTCAGTGCCTCGCCGGCGAAGTTGTAGATCCTGCTCAGATTGGGGCAGGACGTAATATCGAACAGCCGTGGATCGCATTGTTCTACCAAGTGTCCGGCAGGGTTGTGGCGGTGGCGGGTGATTAGTGGCTCAACTTCTCCATCCCACGTTGCACGTAGATATGCGATATGTCTGACCGCGACTAACCGAGGATCCTTGGCCTGCACGGTAGGTGTACGGAAATGCGTTGATCTATTCATGGAGAGGGCGCTCGCCATTCATCCAGCCGCGAAACCACAAATTAAAAAGTGTCGAACAGAAAAAACTCACTAGGCCGCTTTTTGGTTGTATTGGCTATATTTGCCAATCAGTTCGATACCCCGCCTTGCTTCTGCCAGCCGCACCGAAATGCCATTCATGATCCGGTCGCGACTGATTGACATAGCGTCCTGGGTTCCGACGTTACCCGTCGCAAGGTCGACGATAAAACCGACTGAGCCCATGACTCCCTCGTCATAAAACTCGTTGACCCCTAGATTGCTGAAAGCAGCATTAACATCGCTTCGATCCTGTTCCAGCATCTCGGTAATTAAAACCAGCGCTGTTCTGAGATCATTGATTTCGATATCCCTGAGACCAACCAGCGCTTTCGTTGAGTCTATGCTTGAGTGGGCAATAGCCATCATCTCACTCGCAGCAGGTATCTCCGCGACTTTGGTAAGGACTTTCTCAGTGATTGTTTCTGCCAGTTTTTGTTGTCCCGCGGAGGTTTTCGGATTAAATGACTTCACCCATTTGTTTGCATATTTCAGGGGCGTGAAAAAGCCGACAGTCGCGTTACTGTGAATGCTCTTCGGATCCAGTTTTTCGGTGCTGGGCAAGATCGGTGTCGAAGTGGTTGTATATTCGCCCAGCTTGTCTATTGCCGCGCCGGCAGCTTTGGATGCGAGTATCCCCCCGACCATCGTCCCGACTACAGGTACTACAGTTCCGAGTGCTGCACCCGCTGCCCCTGCTGCAGAGGTGACCGCACCTTTTACGATGTTGAAGCCTGTATTTATGGCAAAGCGTTTGCCAATGTCGGCAGAGTTGAACATTCCATTCAACTGACGATTGACCATTTGGAGTTCACTGCCCAGGTTTTCCAGGACTTTTGTGTAGTCAACGATGTCCCTCTTGTCATCCGAGGGGAGGTCTTTTTTGGTGCCGCCGTTATCGATGAACAGGATCGGGTTGTTCGACACCATCGCGTACAGATTCAACCCGTCCACATCCCCCGCCGGATCCGCACTGATCCAGCGCTGCAACCACGGTGCGTAATAGCGCGCACCGTAGTAATACAGCCCACTGATATCCATCTCCTTGCCCGAATAACGGATGAATCTGTAACTCACCTCTACTTCGTTGCGACAAGCCATCCACGCTGTTTCGCCGAAGGGGTAATAGCCTTCCTGGCTGATCACTTGTGCCTGTTGATCGAGTTCCATGACACAGGAGCCAAGGTGGTCTTCGAGGCTGTAACGCAGTTGCTCGTTGTCGATGCCTTCGGGTTTTTTCGCCACCCAATGCAGGCAGCGCGCGTTACCGAGATTGATAACGTGCAGTTCTTCGCCGTTATCCCGCGTACGGATTTCCAGACCTGGCAGGTAGCGCACCTGCTGGAAATGTTCGGTGCTGGCGGTGAAGGTTTCGTAGTGTTTGAGGACACGCGTGCCTTGACTGTAGTCGTAGTGCTCGGCATCACTGCGCTCGTTTGCGCGCACTATCAGGGTCACCTTTTGCACTTCGTTGCGGGCGTTCCAGGTGATCGGTTGTCCGGGTTGCACCGCTTGCTGATTGCCGTGTCGATCAAACAGGACATCGAACACCGGTTCTGCATCACCCGGTTTCCAGCGCACTCCGCGATTGCTGTTCGGGTCGATGCGCATCTGCCGAGTAGAATTGTTGCCGGCGCGCACGTGGCGAAGTTCGATCAGGTTGCCGCCACGATCGTACTTATACGTCCGGGTGTAGTTGAGGCGATTGTTCGGGTCGCCCGGTTGCGGCAGGCCGGGTATGTCGGAGGGCGGGGCGTCGTCGTAACCCGTGGCACTGGTCACGCGGGAAAGCGAGTCGTAAATGAAATCGCGATGGCCGTCGATGAACTGATTGGCGAAATATCGTGGCTGGAAGACGTGGTCTTCGATGCGGGTGATATTGCCGACGCGGTCGTAAAAGTATTCGAAGTCTTGCAGTACATCGCCGCCGCTCTTGCGGCTGGACTGGGTGTGCAGGCGACCGTCCGCCGGGTCATAGCTCCATTGGCTGAGGACCTTGTTGCCGGCCAGTTGCTCGGTGATCTGCTCGGCCGCGTTGTACTGCGCGTCCAGTATCACCGGTTGCCAATCGGTCTTGCCGTTGATCAGCAACTGCGTGTGTTTGAGTTGCCCGGCGAGACCATAGCGCGACTGTTGCCGATGGCCGCCGGCATCGGTCTGCTCCAGCAGCGCGCCCAATGGGCTGAAAACCTGATGACGGGTGAACGCTGCGTCATCGTGGAAGGTGCGCGTCTCTTGCCGCGGCTGGCCGGTAAGGGCGAAGCTGTCGGCGCGCAGCGAACCCGAGCGGTCCTGCTGTTCCAGCAACTGGCCGCGCTGGTTGTGCGCGGCATCTGCCGAGGCATCGGCGTAGGTGAACACATCGACATCGGCCTCGGCGTTTTCCTCGACGGCCACGACGCGCAATTGCTCATCGAAGCGCGTGCGCCAATGGCTGCCACGTTCATCCCAGCGCTGTAAAGGTTCACCGGCCAGGCCCGGCAAGTTCAGGCGCCAGCCGGCGTCGACACTGGCGGATTTCAACACGGCACTGTTCAGGCTGTAGACCGTGACCAGACACGGGGCCGGCAGGCGTGGGTCATATTGCGCGACCGGATGTCCAGCGTGGTCGTGTGTCTGACGGGTTAGCAGGGTTTCGGCCACGTCACCGACGGCGCTGCGCAGGTAGGCAATTTGGCGCACCGGCAGGCCCCGAGCGTCGCTCACGGCCAGTGCCGGGGTACGTCGATGCACGTTGGCGGTCACGGCCGTGAAGTCCTGGCGGACGCAGGCGACTCTGCGGTGTCATTGAAGTCTTCGCTGGCGTGATACCAGGGATGGTACATCTCGCGGGAGAAGTCGCCTTTGGCGTTGACCACTTTGATCTGGCGCCCCAGAGCGTCATAGAACAACTGATCGAAAAAGCCCGATTGGCGCAGGGATCCATCGTTGACGTAACGGTGGGTGTCGGCGAAAAACGCTCGGAACTGCCGCACCGGCAAGCCCTTGTTGTTGTATTCGACCCGCGCGCTGATGCGCCAGCGCGGGTCTGCCTGAACCGTTACCAACTGGCCGTTTTCTACGATCAACCAGCCTTTGGCGTCCACGGCATAGGCGATCCCCGGATCGACCAATTGTTGGGTCTGCAGTTCTCGGCCAAATCCGTCGACACAGGCTTTGATGATCTGGATCAGCGCTGACACTGGATCGTAGGGATAACGGTCGGCAGTGAGCATGACGCTGTGCACCGGTTCGCGCCAGGCGGCAACGATCGCCTCGTACAGTGCCTGCTCGGCAGCCGTCAGGTTGCCGTGACGCTGGGCCAGTCGACGGCGCGCGCTGGCCCTGATGTGGCCGCTGGGCAGCAAATAACCGCTGGCAATCCATTCGTTGGCAGCGCTGGTGTCATTCGCAATCTGGCCCATCCAGCTGAACAGGTCCTTGCGCAGAGTGCTCGCTGCTTTCTGTACGGCAGCGGCCGGGTCGGCAATGGCCGTCTCCGGGCGCCGGTCTTCTGGAATGCTGTACTTGTCCAGCGGGCAGAAGCCGGCAGGCTGGCCGTTTTCTGTGCCGAAAAAGCTGCTGGCGATCGGCTGGCCGGATGGCTCGTAGATCGCTTCCTGAACGTTGTCATTGGCATCGAAGATCTTCAGCGGTTGCAGCGCGTGGTAATCGTACTCAATGCGGGTGGTGCAGCCGTCCGGCAGCACCACCCGCGTCACGGCCAGTGCGTGCGCGTCGTATTCGGCGCGGGTGTAGCCATGGCTGAGGGTTTCGCGATAACGCTGTACTTTGTAGAAACCGTCGAGGCCAGCGTATTCGGCATAGCCGAAACTGGCCGACCACAGGTCGTGCTCCGTACCGCCCAATGGACTCACCCAGAACAGGAAAGGCATCGGCAGATAACCGATCTTTTGCAGTTCGTCCCGCACGTTGAATGGCGGGGGCAGTACGCTGTAAGCGTCCAGTGCAGTTTTGTCCAGTTGCGCCAGCTCCAGCGGGCCGACCAGAGCTTCGAATCCGGCCACGCCGTCGTCCAGCAGCGTTCCGTCGGTATCCAGATAGCGTTGCACCGACTGCGTGGTCAATACCCGCTCGGTATTCCAGCTCGGCGAATCTTCATGCGCCATCAGGCTTTCATAGCAAACTTGCGCTGGTGTAAGCCCGCCGGGCAGGGTGCCCTTGGGCAAGACCAGCGCATTGCTGCGCTGCAGATAGGGCAAGTTCAGTCGCCAATGCTGCAAGTCAGTGAGCAGATCAATGAACGCTGATCGGATCTCACTCAGGTAAAACGATTGCTGGGCTTCGTCGTGAGCGTCGTACCACCATTGCCGCTCATCGAGATCGACAAACGGCGGTTGGTCCATTTCGGTGAGGCGCCGGGCGAAGCTGATGACCAGTGAATGCGTTGACTGACCATGGATATTCCAGCGCAGATTTACCTCTTGGCGGCATTGCGGGTCGTCGACGAACCGGTCGTACTGATAGCTGATTTTCTCCAGCAGCAGCGGTAACACGATCAAGCCGGCATAGCGGCCTTGGGCGGTCACTTCGCGCACCAGATAACGTGACTCTTGGACCGCGTAGGGTGTGGCGATTTCGGGGGCATCCACCTCGGTATCGGCCCAGGTTTCAGTGCGAATGACTGAGCCGACCAGCGCCCGGGCGATCTGATAGCGGGTGTCCTCGTCCGGCGCAGCTATCAGTTCTTCGCAGTCATCCTCGGCGTGATAACGACTGAACAGCGTGTTGCCCAGCGGCACAGCCTCGGGGTCGTGATTGAAATAGCCATCGCGCGACCGGTCCATCGACTGTCCGGTATGAAACCAGGTGCACACCCGCACCGGTTCGCTGAAGCCGACGTCGTCGTCACCGCTGGCACTCTCGCTGTCGGTTTGTTGCAGCAGGCCGAAACCGCGGAATTCGCGCTCACGACTGTCGTAGACGCCTTCGCGCCAAGTGAAGGTCTGGGTCAGGCAATTGCCGGTGATTTCATCCAGCTGTTGCTGTTTTTTGACCACCGCCACGGGGAACGGCAAGTGTGAAACCGGCAGGCGCTTGAGACTGAGCAAGCGCTGTTTTTCATCCAGCCATTCCTGCGCTGAACTGCGGTAGACCACCTCGGCGCTGCAACCCATGTTGTTATTGCTGCCGGTCAGCAGGTAGGGCTTCGCGTCGACGAAATCGTAGCGCCAATGCTGCGGTTTCAAGTACGGCACGGTCAGAATCAGGCTGGCGCACCCCAAGCCCTGCAGGTCGGCAAAACTGACCTGGCTGAGGCGGTCGTAGCGCACGCCCTCGGGCCACGGCACCAGAACAGGAATCTGCTCCACACCGTTGCCGCCGCGATTCAGGTAGATCTCGAAAAAGTCGGCTTTCAGATAAATCAATGCCGCCGTGCCGGAGCCGTCAAGGTCAGCCAGACGTACGCGAGACGCATCGAATTGCTCGTAGGTGAACGGCAACTCGCAGATCTTGCGACCTTTGCCAAAACGTCCATGACCGAGGTTCGGCCAGCAGCGGATTTCATCGTGACGAATGCGGCATAGCTCAGGCATGTCGCTGCCCAGCAGATTGCCCAGCAGCACCAGTTCGGTGGGGGAGTCGCTGAACACTGGCAAGCGATCGTCGGTTGGCTGGTGCGCGACCTCTTCGGCGGCAGCGAAACCGTGTTCGCGTCGGTTGGCGTAGACCTTGACCGAGTGAGGGCTGATCAAGCCAATGGAGAGCAGGCCGTCGCCGCTGAAATCACCCCGCACCGAGCGTGCGTTGAAAAACTCCAGCGGGAATTTTTCAAAGGGAACGAAATCGGCGAATACGTGCTGTGCGGTCAGCGTGCGGAAACCGCTGCTGCCCGGTTGCGCACTGATCCAGTCGAGGCGGCCGTCGCCGGTCATGTCGGTGAGCAGTTGGAGCACGGCGCGGATGCGATCGGCCACCGGAATCTTGTCCAGTGCGGTCCATGGCCCGTAGGTGATTTCATCCGTTGCGGGCTTGCCTCGCAGCGGTTCGCGGTAGTACCAGCATTGGTCATGGCGGCAGAGAAACCCCGGCAGACTTTCGCCGAAAAGATCGACGCAAAGGAAAGAGTCAGCGTCTTCGATTCCGGGTTGCACACTCGCTTCCAACAAACGAGACGGCGTTTTCCGGAGGTCGAAAGGGGCGCACTCAAACTCGATCGGTGGTGTGTTTTCGACAACACCGCTGGCATCGAAGGCCTGATAATGCGCCGCGCTGATCTGGCTGTAAGCCCACTGCGTAACGTTCTGCGGCGTGTGGTATTCCAGCAGCAGCCGGCGCACCAGTTTCGGTCGGTCAGTTGGGGACTTTGGAAAGTGATGGAACATCAACGTTTGCCGGCAAAGCCTGCGTGTGCCCAGTTCAAAACCCTGGCCGTGGGTCAAGAAACGGTCCGGCCTGACATTCCAGGGTTTCAATGGGGCCCCGTCATACGCCGGGATTTCGGTCAGTGACGGGCTGCGCTCGCCGTAATCGAACAGCAGATGAAAGTGCCAGTCCAGGTCGGCGGGATTGTCTATTGTCCAGCTGTAAAGGTCGCTGCTGGCGGTGAAGTTGCCGTAGCACACGCGGCGCAGATAGCGCTGAGCTCGATAGTCATGCAGGGGGGCGGGATCCTCGTCATCGGCCTTGTACTCGTAGCAGATATGTTCGCCGCGAGCGTTCAGACTTTCGCAGAGCAACCAGGTGGCGACTCGCTGCGGTGCATCGGGATCGGCAATGCGCGACGCGGCCGTTTTTCCGTAGAGGTGCAGCGAGCCGTCGGCACCGTGGATCAGCCAGAACACGCCGGCGTCTGCTTTTTCCGTTTGCGGCTGCCAGCGCTCGCGCAGGGCAAAATCGCTTTCGATCTTCGGCGAGTAACGCACCACGTCGTGCGGGCCGGTCTCGACACCGTTGTAGTGCGATTCCACGCGCGATTTGATCGAGCCATCGGCCTCAAGCTCCGGCATCCACACTTCGCCATCGGTGCCGATGATCTCGTCGTGGTCGGTGTAACGCGGTACACCTTTGTTGGTGCGGCGGCTGATCTGTCCTACGCCGCTGAGGTTCCACGAGAGGCCGAAAGGACCGTTGCCGCTCTGGCTGCTGTAGACCAGTGCAAATTGCGGATCCCAGCCGCGCCCGGCTGAAACGGGAATCGGCAGATCGAACGACGCCGCGCCGGTCGGCCCCACGGCGCCCCAGCTTTTGCCGATGGTGGCGATCGATGCGCTTTTGGCGATGGAAGGCGTGGTGATGCTCAGCTCTTGTTGCTCGGCCATGGTCGAATCCATTGCGCACAGGTTGGGCGTGAATGGGTTGACGCTAACAAGAATGGCGCTGAAATGAACCTGTCAGATCTGACAGGTGCGCAAGATCATTTTGTGTGCTTCGGCAGGTTTTTTATCGCGAGAGTGTTACACATACAAAAAACGGCCGGCTCATCCCTGCGGATGAACCGGCCGTTTTTTATTGGAGCGAAGGGCTTACTGCACTTCTACCGCCAGGCTTTCGCTGATCTTCTGTTGCCAGATCGCCGGGCCGGTGATGTGTACCGATTCACCTTTGCTGTCCACCGCGACGGTGACCGGCATGTCCTTGACCTCGAACTCGTAGATCGCTTCCATGCCCAGTTCGGCGAATGCCAGCACCTTCGACTTCTTGATCGCCTGAGCAACCAGATAAGCCGCGCCGCCAACGGCCATCAGGTACACGGCTTTGTTGTCCTTGATCGCTTCGATCGCGGTAGGGCCGCGCTCGGATTTGCCGATCATGCCCAGCAAGCCGGTTTGCTCAAGGATCTGCCGGGTGAACTTGTCCATCCGCGTTGCGGTGGTCGGGCCCGCCGGGCCAACCACTTCGTCACCGACCGGATCAACCGGACCGACGTAGTAGATGAAGCGACCTTTGAGGTCGACCGGCAGGGTTTCACCCTTGTTGAGCATCTCGACCATGCGCTTGTGCGCGGCGTCGCGACCGGTGAGCATTTTGCCGTTGAGCAGGACGGTTTCGCCCGGCTTCCAGCTCTGCACGTCTTCCGGAGTCAAGGTGTCGAGGTTGACACGACGGGCCGACGGGCCGGCTTCCCAGACGATTTCCGGGTAGGCGTCCAGCGGAGGCGCTTCCAGCGAGGCCGGGCCGGAACCGTCGAGCACAAAGTGCGCGTGACGGGTGGCGGCGCAGTTCGGGATCATGCACACCGGCAGCGAGGCGGCGTGGGTCGGGTAGTCCATGATTTTCACGTCGAGCACGGTGGTCAGGCCACCGAGGCCCTGGGCGCCGATGCCCAACTGGTTGACCTTCTCGAACAGCTCCAGACGCATTTCTTCGATGCGGTTCTGTGGGCCACGGGCCTTCAGCTCGTGAATGTCGATGGATTCCATCAACACTTCTTTGGCCATGACTGCGGCTTTCTCGGCGGTGCCGCCGATGCCGATGCCGAGCATGCCCGGTGGGCACCAGCCGGCGCCCATGGTCGGAACGGTCTTCAGCACCCAGTCAACGATCGAGTCGGACGGGTTGAGCATGGCCATTTTCGACTTGTTCTCGGAACCGCCGCCTTTGGCCGCCACGTCCACTTCCACGGTGTTGCCCGGGACGATGGAGTAGTGAATCACGGCAGGGGTGTTGTCCTTGGTGTTTTTGCGAGCGCCCGCCGGGTCGGCGAGGATCGAGGCGCGCAGGACGTTTTCCGGCAGGTTATAGGCGCGACGCACGCCTTCGTTGATCATGTCGTCCAGGCCCATGGTGGCGCCATCCCAACGCACGTCCATGCCGACGCGCACGAACACGGTAACGATACCGGTGTCCTGGCAAATCGGGCGATGGCCGGTGGCGCACATGCGCGAGTTGATCAGGATCTGCGCCATCGAGTCACGGGCCGCTGGCGATTCTTCGCGCAGGTAGGCTTCGTGCATCGCCTGGATGAAATCCACGGGGTGGTAATAGGAAATGAACTGCAGGGCGTCGGCAACGCTCTGAATCAGGTCGTCTTGCTTGATCACGGTCATGAGTCGCGCTCCTCTAAAAGACGGGAACATTCTATGGGGCAGCTACAAGCTTCAAGCTTTCAGCGGCAAGTTGGAGCAGTACGCGGACTGCTTGAGCTAGCGGCTTGAAGCTTGCAACTTGAAGCTGGCCCTTGGGGCCGGGCACGCCGGGGCTGCTGGCGCGACGCTAAAAAGGCGCGGCAGTATACCGCGCCTCGGTGGGGCATACACGCGCCGGCAGTCATTCGTTGGTCGCATGGGTGGGCGAATATCGGACATCGGGTTTGCACTTCAGCATCTACCCCCTCACCCCAGCCCTCTCCCCCAAGGGGGCGAGGGGGAAAGGGAGCCGATCTTCATGTAGTTCAGACCTGAGTTCGACTCGGGAAAGGAAGCTGATCTTCATGTTGTTCAAGCCTGAGTTCGGCTTGGTATTTCAGGTCGGTGTAACTCGGAAAAACAACTCGGTCAGTCCCCTCTCCCTCTGGGAGAGGGCTAGGGTGAGGGGCTTTTGACGGTAGACGCAGGCCACACTTTTGACGTCAAATTTCGAGCCCGAAAATCGGTGGTCATTTATCGACTACGCCTCTAAAGTGGCAGCCGGTCTGTAGAGTAGGACACTCGGTCAGCCTCTTTTCGCACGGTGAGTCAACGATTGACCCATAACGCCATTCAACGTCTTTTGCTCAAACGCTTTGCCCTCGCTGCAGCCACCTATGGATTGGCTTTGCTGCTGCTGTGGCTGGCGTTTTTTACCGGACATTACGCCCAGTCCCTGAGCTCCGTGACCATTGGCAGTGCGCTGGTGGTGATCAGCCAGTCGGTGCTGTTCGCGCTGTTCTGGAGCGGGCGCAACCTGCGCTTTGCCGATCCCAGCCTGACCGAAGCGCAGGTGTTGGTCGGTCTCGGCTGGCAGACCTGGCTGATCGCCCATCTGGATGAAGCCCGTGGCGCCTTTCTGGTGTTCTACGTGCTGATCCTGCTGTTCGGCCTGTTCCATCTCAGTCGACGGGCGTTCATCCGCTGCGCACTGCTGGTGTTCTTCAGTTTCTGCGCGATCACGCTGTGGGACGGCTACCACTTCCGCTTGCGCGAACCGGCGCTTGCTGCCCTGCAGGTGTGCATTCTGGCGATGGTGCTGGCGTGGCTGGTGCTTTACGCACGCTTCGTCCAGGTTTCGCGGCAACGCCAGCGCCAGCGCCGGTTTGCCTTGCAGGCGCATCAGGACACCCTGCGCGGGATGATGCGTCAGCTCGAAGATCTGGTTGCCACCGACGAATTGACCGGCCTGTTCAATCGTCGGCACTTTCTGCGTCTGGCCACACGTGAACTCAATGCAATGGACGATGATGTCGTGCACGGTCTGGCACTGATCGACCTCGACCACTTCAAACGCATCAATGACCTGCACGGCCATGCCGCCGGCGATCAGGTGTTGCAGGCCTTCGCCGGCGTTGCCCAAGCCTGTCTGCGCGACGGCGATGTGCTGGCGCGCTATGGTGGTGAGGAATTCGTCCTGTTGCTGCCCGATTGCGATGCCGAACGGCTGACCGCGTGTTGCGAGCGTCTGCGCATCGCCTTCACCGACGTCGAATTGGTCGGACTGAATGTGCGCAACCTCAGCCTGTCGGCCGGCATGACCCTGCTGGCGTTGGGCGATGATCTGGACGACGCCTTGCAGCGTGCCGATCAGGCGTTGTATCGGGCCAAGCGTGACGGGCGCAATCGTTGTGCGGCCGCGTGGGAGAGCGTCGATGCCTGAACTTCGCGTCGGTGAACGACAATGGTCAGTGGCGGCGGGCAGCAATCTGCTCGATGCCCTCAATCAGAACGGCGTCGCTGTGCCTTACAGCTGCCGCGCCGGCAGTTGTCATGCCTGTCTGGTGCAATGCGTGCAAGGCCTGCCCACCGACAATCGCCCGGACGCCTTGAGCGCCGAACAGCGTCAGCAAGGCTGGCGTCTGGCGTGCCAGTGTCAGGTCGTCGAAGACTTGCAGGTGCACACCTTCGACCCGGTCACCGACGGTCGCCCGGCGGTGGTCGAGGCGCTGGACTGGCTCAGCGACAGCGTCCTGCGCTTGCGTCTGACCCCGCAACGGCCGTTGCGCTACAGCGCCGGGCAACATCTGGTGTTGTGGATCGATCACATCGCTCGGCCATATTCGCTGGCGAGCCTGCCGGAAGAAGACCGTTTTCTCGAATTCCACCTTGATTGCCGTCAGCCAGGCGAATTCAGTGATGCGGCGCGACGTTTGCAGATCGGCGACGCGATTCGCCTTGGCGAATTGCGCGGCGGCGCCTTGCATTACGACCCCGACTGGCACAGCCGGCCGCTATGGCTGCTCGCCGCCGGCACCGGTCTTGGCCCGTTGTTCGGCGTGCTGCGCGAAGCCTTGCGTCAGGATCACCAAGGCGCGATCCGCGTCATTCATGTGGCTCATGACGCTGATGAACACTATCTGGCCAAACCCCTTGCCGCACTGGCCGCACAGCGCGAAAACCTCACTGTCGAACTGTGGGCGGCGGCCGACTCAGCCGCCGCTTTGGCGCAACTGCGCCTTGTTTCCCGGCAAACCCTGGCCTTAGTCTGCGGCTCGACGACCAGTGTCGACGCTTTCGCAAGGCGTCTGTACCTGGCCGGATTGCCGCGCAACCAACTGCTGGCCGACGTATTTTTGAGCCGTGGTTGAGCGCTGAATTTCAGACGCGAGACACGCCATGACTGATGCCATCCTGCTGGAGCGCGAACGCGGTTTGCTGACCCTGTGGCTCAATCGCCCGGACAAGAAAAACGCCCTGACCCGCGCCATGTACAGCCGTCTCGCCGAAGCGCTGAAGCAGGCCGATGGCGATCCTGAGATCAACGCCGTGCTGATCACCGGCAGCGCCGCGTGCTTCACCGCCGGCAACGACATCGCCGACTTTATCCAGCAACCGCCGAGCGACCTCGACAGCCCGGTGTTTCATTTCATGCTCAATCTGCTCGAATGCCGCAAGCCGGTGATTGCCGCTGTAGCCGGCGCGGCGGTGGGCATCGGCACCACGCTGTTGTTGCATTGCGATCTGGTTTACGTCAGCGGCGATGCGCGGTTGCGCATGCCGTTCGTCAATCTTGGGTTGTGCCCGGAATTCGGCTCGAGCCTGATCCTGCCGCGTTTGCTTGGGCAGGCCAAAGCGGCGGAGTTGTTGTTGCTCGGCGAAGGATTTAGCGGTGAACAGGCTGCGCAGTGGGGGATTGCCACTGAGGCGTTGGGCAGTGGTGAAGCGGCGTTGCGCAAGGCACGGGAAGTGGCATTGCGTTTTGAAGAATTGCCGGCGGAAGCGGTGCGCATCAGCAAACAATTGATGAAAGCCCCGGATCGCGAGTTGATTCGCAAGGTGATCGAGGAGGAGGGCGTGTTGTTCACCCAGCGCCTTCGTTCGCCGGAAGCAATGGCGGCGTTGACCGGGTTTATCAAACGGCATTGAAAAGCCAACCCTCATCGGAACGCCGCCCGCCCAGCCCTCTCCCAGAGGGAGCCGACCGAGGTGTAATGCGTTATACATCGACTTGAAAGAACCGGTCGGATTCAACGCAGACAACAAAAAGCCCCGCCATTCACATGGCGGGGCTTTGGTTTTTCAGCGCATCACTCAGACCTGCGGGTCGCCCACGTGCAGGATCTTCATGCCGTTGGTGCCGCCGGTGGTGTGGTAGCTGTCGCCCTTGGTCAGGATGACCCAGTCGCCTTTTTCCACAACGCCGCGCTTGACCAGTTCGTCGATCGCCTTCTGGCTGACTTCGTGCGGTTCCAGCGAGGCCGGATCGAACGGTACGGTGTACACGCCACGGAACATGGCTGCGCGCGCCTGAGTCTCGCGGTGCGGCGAGAACGCATAGATCGGCACCGAAGAACGGATACGCGACATGATCAGCGGGGTGTAGCCACTTTCGGTCAGCGCGATGATCGCTTTGACGCCCGGGAAGTGGTTGGCGGTGTACATGGTCGCCAGTGCGATGCTTTCGTCGCAGCGGGTGAATTCCTTGCCGATGCGGTGGCTGGACGTTTTACCGGTCGGGTGCTTTTCAGCGCCAACGCAGATGCGCGCCATCGCTTGCACAGCTTCCAGTGGGTACAGACCGGCAGCGGATTCAGCAGACAACATCACGGCGTCGGTGTAGTCGAGCACGGCGTTGGCCACGTCGGACACTTCGGCGCGGGTCGGCATCGGGTTCTGGATCATCGACTCCATCATCTGGGTCGCGACGATCACAGCCTTGTTGTGGCGGCGTGCGTGCAGAATGATTTTCTTCTGAATGCCCACCAGTTCGGCGTCGCCGATTTCCACACCGAGGTCACCACGGGCAACCATCACTGCGTCGGACGCCTTGATCAGGCCGTCGAGGGTTTCGTCATCGGCCACGGCTTCAGCACGTTCGATCTTCGCCACCAGCCAGGCAGTGCCGCCGGCTTCGTCGCGCAGTTGACGGGCGTATTCCATGTCGGCAGCGTCACGCGGGAAGGACACTGCGAGGTAGTCGACTTCCATTTCAGCGGCGAGCTTGATGTCGGCCTTGTCTTTTTCAGTCAGGGCCGGCGCGGTCAGGCCGCCACCGCGACGGTTGATGCCTTTGTGGTCGGACAGCGGGCCGCCGATGGTCACGGTGCAATGCAATGCGTCGTCAGTTTGGGTATCAACGCGCATCACCACACGGCCGTCGTCGAGCAGCAGCTCGTCGCCCACGCCGCAGTCCTTGACCAGATCCGGGTAGTCGATGCCGACCACTTGCTGGTTGCCTTCGGTCAACGGATGGCTGGTGGAGAAGGTGAACTTGTCACCGATCTTCAGCTCGATCTTCTTGTTGGCGAATTTGGCGATACGGATTTTCGGGCCTTGCAGGTCACCGAGCAGGGCGACGAAGCGGCCGTGCTTGGCAGCGAGGTCACGCACCAGCTTCGCGCGAGCCTTGTGCTCGTCGGGGGTGCCGTGGGAGAAGTTCAGACGGGCAACGTCCAGACCAGCCAGAATCAGCTGTTCGAGAACTTCCGGCGAGTTACTGGCCGGGCCAAGGGTAGCGACGATTTTGGTACGACGGACGGACATGCAAAGACTCCTGAGTTCAAGCGCTAGCGAAGGCTACTATGCTCGAAGGGTGTAGTCATTGTTCGTTTGCACTACTTAATGGTTTCTTTATTGAACAAGGCAACTTTGGGACAAACGCGCCTGAAGATTTCCGACCGTGGGTCGATACAGAGCACAAGACAGGAGAACCCCCATGCGATTGTTGCCCATTGCCGCCCTTGCCCTCAGCGTCCTCGCCGTGACGGGCTGCACCCGTTGGTCGATGAACCATCATTTGAACAACGCTTACAGCGCCTATGACCGCGGCAATTGCGAGCAGGTCATGCTCGAACTGTCCAAGGTCGAACGCGCCAGCCGTGCCCGCCCGTACGTGTGGCCGGAAGTGTCGATGATGCGCGGCCAGTGTCTGGAACGGCAGAAGATGTTTGTCGACGCGGCGCAGACCTACCAGTTCATCATTGCGTCTTACCCGAACAGCGAATACGCCTTCCGCGCCCGCGCGCGTCTGGAAACCTTGCAGAGCCTGGGCCATTACCCGACGCGCAGTGCCGCTGCCGTGGTGCGCCCGACCCGCTTCTGATGACAGTTGTCATACAAAATCTGGCCGTGTGTACAAGCTGAGCTATAGTCGAATAACCCGGGTTTAGAGCCGAATCTGTAAACCCGGAGCAACACCTGCGACTGGCAAGTGGTCAAGTGACGGCGACGTAGCGACCGTCACACCGGAAGCGGGGAGAGCGGGCCTGCAATGCAGGAACGTTCCGAAGCAAAGGTGCGGCTCTGTGACGGAGCCTTGCATGGCGAACTGCGCATGTTTACCGACCGCCGGATCGAACGGCATCAATTGCCGTATTTCCTCAGAGTGTTCAATACCGTTACCGACAAACAGATCGGTTTTCTCGGCAATGTCTCCGCAGACGGGCTGATGCTGATCAGCCAGTTGCCGATGATGGTGGGCGTGGACTTCCAGCTACGCCTGAAAATCCCCGCCAGCGATGGCTGCCAACAGGTCATGGACTTCACCGCGTGTTGCGTCTGGTGCCATGAAGACGCCACACCACTGCATTACGACGCCGGGTTCATTCTCCTGCAACCGCCGGTGGAGTTTGGCCAGTTGGTGCAGGCGTTGCGGCAGTATTTCAGTTTTCAGCCGTTGCCGGCTTCGGCTTGATTTCGGCGGCGCTCGCTGTTGCCATTGCTGGTAAGCCGCCGCCTGTAAGTTTGGCACTGTGCATGAGAGCTGCTGTCGACGCAGACCCTGTCGGAGCGGGCTTGCGAACGATGGAGTCTTCACAGGTTCCCCTGATCCAAAACCAGACCACAGCGATCACTCGCTCCTGATCCAGCGCCTTCTCCACCTGTAATAACTCCCATCTCTCTCAATTGATAGATCGCCATCGTCAGATGCCTTGGCTTGTCTTCGGGGCTGTCACGGGGTCGAGCAGCAGAATGCTGACCGAAGAAAAGGTTTAGTAGGTTTGAATGGCCATCGCTTCGGGGTTAACGTCAGGCGCGACCATGAGTATCTGCATGCCACGATTCACGTAATTGCGCGACGGCGCAGTAGCGGCTTTTTTGAGTAGTGATCGATGTAGCCCGCTGTCACTCCCCTTGCAGGACGCAGTCAGAGTAGGTTGTGGGAAGTGTTGCCGTTGGTCGGGACTGTCAGAAGTATCAGGTGCGCAAGTGCACGAGTTCGCCCTAGGATTTTTTGCACTCAGCATCGCCATTCTTGAACAGTCCAGGAGACAGTTATGTCCATATCTAATGACGGTACAAATGAGGACACGCCTGGCGAGTCCCTGGAAGTCCCACAAGGGGGTGGCGAAGTTGAAAGTGGATCCGAACAGGTTGACTTCCCTGTCGAGAGTTCTGACGTCTCTCTTGATTCCATACCTCCTCCCCCCCCGACCATCAATCTGATCAAAAACATTTCCGGTTCACCTTATCCCGGCGCAGGCACAGGTATTTCCGGAGCGTATGTCTTTATTTATGTCGCGGGTACGCCGACTGGAGTAATTGGGGGGGCGCCTGTTACATCCGGAAAATGGAGTGGGGCGATCACTTTCCCCGTTAACGTAAACAAAAGCAGAATCGAAGTACTTCAGAGACTCGACGGACAGTATTCTGAACGTACAGCGCCAATGGAGATCTATCGAGCAATCTTGACTTTTCCGAGACCCAACACTCCTGAACTCGCTAACGGCCTGATTTTCCGTGGCATCGGTGCTCCGAACTCGAAGGTGCTCATCGTCAAGTCTCCTCCCCATCATGGTGAAGTTCTGAGCGCTGAAACTACCATTGATGGCCAAGGAAACTGGCAAGCGCCTCTTACAGCGAATACGCTCAATGGTCCCGTGTCGGTCAGTGCTTTGGTTTCTCATGTCGGTACGACCAGCATATATACATTACCTGTGCTCTTCACGGTGCTGGCCCCACCTGTGGTCCTCAAACCACTACCGTCTTCCTTGAACGATCAGTCTTTCCTGTTGGAAGGTAACAACGGTACGCCCGGCGCCCGGCTGGAGGTGCTGCCCCCTGTGGGTGACACTCCGCTTTATGGCTCGGGCACCGTGCCAGCGGGCGATGGTGCCTGGAGTATTCCGCTCACTGGAGTACCGTCGGGTAAGCTCAATCTCGTCGTCGAACAGATTTCGAATAACGTCCGCTCAGGCCGTAGCCAAACGTTGTCACTGCAAATCCGGCCTCCCGTGCTTCTGATCGCCGGTCCTCCTGCAGCAAGCATACAAAACACATCGTTCACCCTCACTGGGAAAGGCGCGGTGGCAAATGCGACCATCAAGATCTTCAAGGATCTGTCCGGCAATCCGCCGTTGATCAGTATTCCCGGTGCGACGGCCGGAGATTGGACCGCATCACTTTCAGGCCTCGCCCCAGGAGTGCTGTCCCTTGTAGCAGTGCAGGAAGTGGATGGCGTTCCATCGACGCCCAGCGCTGCCCGCGCCTTCAAAATCCGCCCTCCAAAGTTGGCCGACCCTGTCGTCACCTATCCCACTGACACCACAGTGAAATTCTCTGGAGCGGGCCATGACCGCGCCACAGTGCAGTTCACTATCGACAGTGACCCGAGTGCAACACCTCCGCCCCCTGTTGTCGTGGCGAATGGCAAATGGGAAACCATCGCAACGAACTGGCCGGTTGGTACATACAAGCTGACAATTGTTCAGAAACTTACCGACGGTGCTGGCGGCTGGATCGAATCGCTGCCCCTGGAATTCACTCTGAACAAAGCGCTGCCTGATGTCAGCGATTTGAAGCACACCGTGGAATACCGGCCAACCTTCAGTGGCAAAGGTTTCAATGGCGCCACGGTGCACGTTCGTCATCCCAACAGTGCCAACCTGGCCGCGCCAGCGAAAGATGTTGTCGGTAATGAATGGTCAACCACAGCTTCGGCAGAGTGGGGACCCACAAACAATCGGGAAGTCCACATCAAACAAGTTTTGAATGGTCAATGGTCACCCACCTGGTGCGTCCTCAACGTCACTATTCCGCCATTGGCGCCCGAACTCAACGTACCTTCCGAAGAGGGCCTTTCCCCGGTATTCAGCGGCAGCGGTTGGTCGGGAGCGGAGGTGTACATCAACTTCAGCGATGATCCACAGACGTATAAAGTGAACGTCGTTGCAAAGGTCTGGACGTTCCAGCGACCCACCCCCTTTAGCGTGAATACCCCTCACAAGATCGAAGTGCATCAGGTTGCCCAAGGGCTTGATTCACCGAAAGTGGACAGGACTTTCACGGTTTATCCTGTGATAGCCCAACCGGTCATCACTTATCCGCTGCAAGGCAGTGAAGTACCCCGTGACATATCCGTCACCGGCTCGGGCGGCATGGAGGGCGCCACGATGCGATTGTGGGATGACCGATTCGGGAAGTATCTGACTTTGCCGCAGAGGCTCACCAACAATGATAAATGGTCAATCGACCTCACCGGTCTGGCTTTTGACGAGCATGTCATTCGGGCGGAGCAAACGATCTACGAGCGACCTTTCAAGCGAAGTGAGCAATGCAAATTCAAGGCAGTTGTACTCCCTCCGGAGATTACTTGTCCGAACGGCGGAGAAAAGTTGTCACGCACCTCGACGCTCTCCGGGAAGGGGATGCCGTACGCACAGGTCGAAGTGTGGATGCTCGGCGATACTTCTGCGCCACTCACCGAAGCGGAGGTAAATAGCGAAGGCGAATGGAGTGTTGTGGTGACCTTGCCGGTGGGTCATAAAACCATCTGGGCCCTGCAAATTTACGACAATGACGGTGACCCGCAAACTTCGAGGGATAGTGATCGGGTGACCTATCAGGTCGTCCCGAAAGCACCTGATATCGAATCCCCGACGACAGATGATCATGCCGGGCGGGTATTGGTTGTGTCCGGTTTCGGCGTGTCGGGCGACACAGTCACGGTCAAGGTGGGCAGTGCACATCAAAGTGCCCCTGTGAGGGCCGATCGCACTTGGTGGGTGAGGCTGGAACTCGACCAGCCTGGTGGCGATTCTTTGCTGGAGGTGGTCTCGGCGCTCGGTGAATTCGAATCGGCGCCGGCAACGCGGCCGATTGTGTTGAACACTTACGAGCCCACCATTGAGGTGCCGGCACCAGGTAGTTGGGTGGCTAACCCGGTGTCCCTGGCAGGCAACGGTCGCCAAGGCGTCGGAGCAGTCGTGAGCTGGTTCAACCCGGATCTGGTATTGACCGCGAACATTCCCGTCGATCCCTTGAACGGCTGGCAAGCGCAGTCCGGACCGTTGCTGATGGCGGGAGGGCAATGGTTTCGATTCAGGCAGAGCCTCACCGATGCTGAAAAAGGCTCTGACTGGATTGATAGCGAGCGCTTTGAGGTCGAACCGGGTTCTTCGAAATTTTCATAAGTCAATTTTCCGATGAGTGGTCATAAATACTGTCAGATCTGACAGTAGGCGAATGTCACTCAAAAGCGCTAAATCCTTATGCACCCACCGGCAATCTGATGGTGAAGCCAGGTTGCCGGCACCCGCTATCGTCTCAAGGATATTGATCATGACTGTTGCGTCCCGCCCCGTTGTGCAGATGTTCGAGCAAATATTTGGTGAAGCACAAATCACAGAAAACGCCGGGCTGGAGAAGCTGAGGTCTTATCTCGAGCAGGGCGGTTCGATTTTTCCGCTGGTGGAAAAAGGCGCTCAGGCCTTGGTCAGTGAGCACCAACTCAGTGTGGGCGACGCCCGCCAGCTCATCCGGCGGGCCAACAGTTACGTCACGTATATCCGGCGTGAGTTTATCGAACACACTTTAAAGGGCGATAAAACCATACAGACCGGTCCGTCGAGCGGGCTGCTGTCGATGGTTGATGGCCCGAAATACGAGATTATCTTCCCTACCCGATTCGATAGCATGTGCCCCCCCGAGGCGTTGGAATCATGCATCTCGCCCGTGGCATACCTGATCGATCTGTTGCGCTGGGTTCTACTGCGTATCGAACCTAATGGTGACGCGAAAGAAAAGCTCCTGCTGCATGACCGCCGTACCGACTTGAAGTTGCTGTCTGTCGACGGGCCAGCGGTGCATCAGGCGGTGTCGTCGGTCGACATTATCATCGCGGTGCTGGAGAAATTCATCACGGCAGAGCAACCAGGGTCAATCGAAGATGCCTTGATCACCGCGCGCTATCCCAACGGCCTGCCTTACTATCAGCATTGGGTCACGATTGACGGTGTGGCGCGCTCCAAAGGGCTTTCGGTGGGCGATTTCGACCGCACCATTGATCTGTCCTATCCCTATTTTCTAACGTCGGTTGTCGGTGCTGCCCGTAACACTCGGGCGTTGGCGCATGCCTCGCGGCTGGGCCCATATCAGCGAAATCTGCTGACTGAACCTATGTACGATTTATCGCATGCCGAGACGTTTTACCGAGACAACTTCGATACTGACAAGTCTGATTGGAAGACCTTCAACCAGGTCAAGTATTTCGGTGAAGCAACCAAACTCGGAGCGGTGGAGATCGAACGATTGTTATCGGTGGGTGATTTTGCACCGGTGCGCTCGAGGAACATCGACTATGTCGACAATACGGACTCATTTGCGGAAAGTGCGCGTTCTGGCTCCGTTTATATCAATGCCAATGTGCACCCCGGTATCCATATCGACTACGCAGAATTCAACACGCTGACGGTTAAACCCGAGACCTTGGCAGGTCTGACTGCAATCGACCGGATGAACCGCAAACTGCGCCTGGACATCTGGCTTGATTTGCCGAGCGACCAGGTGGATGCCCTGTTGACGGCGGCAATCAGAGCTGAAGCTCGTAGCACTACAAGTGAGCCGACATGGGTGATATCGGACAGCGTCGTGCATGCGTTGGGGTTGTTCCAGCATTTGCGCGAACGCTATCGCTGCACGGCGGCGGATTTCGCTGTCATTGTTGACCAATTATCGATCTATGGTCGTGGCGAAACCCTTTCGCAATTCGATCAGATCTTCAATGGTCAGGGGGCATATCGCGAACCCTTGAAACTCGGTGATGGATTGTTCCCGGTGACGCCGGTACCCGGTGTAGCCGATCTGACGATCAGCCAGCTGTGCAATGGCTTGGGTATCGATCTGCAGACCTATCATTATCTGGCTCTGGCGGTCGCCGGCGCACACAAGTGTGAAGAAACCTTGCGTCTCACCCCCGCGATCGTTTCCAGTTTTTGTCGCCTGGTCATACTGCCGCGGCTGTTTAACATGACACCGGTCGAAGGTGTATTGATGCTGACGTTGTTGGGCGGGCAGCAATGGGTCGATGGCCTGGCAGGCGTGCCGGTGATCAACGCCTCGGCGAGCACCAAACCGGATGTGCTGAGTCTGGTCGAAGCCATGGACACCTGTGTGCAATGGTGCGAGCAAAGTAATCTGTCGGTGCTCTGGATGTTGCGACACATTGCCGTACCGCAGCGGGTCAGCATGGCGAGCGAGTCGGACCTGCAATTCTTCGATCAAATCACCAACCTCCTGCCAGCTGCGCGGCTGTCCAATAATGCCTTTTTGACGGCAGGCGTTACTTCTGTTGGCGTGGTCGACTGGATGGACTTCCTGTCGACCAGTAGGGGGGGGGGAGCTCTCGTCGATCATTACGGACTGGTGTTGCCCTTCGCTGGAACGCCAGAGGCATACGAGGCTGTCGTGCGCACGAAACTCCTGTGGGTTGTGGAAAATGCTTTTGGTGGGTTCGACAAGTTTGTGCATGACACCCTCGTCAACACAATGCTCACAGTGCTTTTGCAGGCCCGGGATGCTCAATTATCACTGTTGAAGGAGACGTTGGCCGTCTATGCCGGGATCCCGGCCGGGCACGCCATACCGATATTGAGTTGGGCGAATTCAACCGCTCACTCTTTTCTGGATCAGGTGGTTGCGCATATTGAGCAGGGACGTCGTGACGCTGGCGGTCCATTGTTCGATTTATTGGCCGAAGTGCGGCGGCGCAGTGAAGTGGCCATGACACTGAACCTCAGTGCTGAATTATTGCAGGACTACGTGGATTACGGCCACAAGGTCTGGTTTGGCAAGAACCCGAACGCTGAGCCTGAACTCTCGGTGCGCACTCTGTACTACTTGAGCACGCTGACGCGCGCCTTCGATCTTGGCCAGCAACCGCCACAAAAGCTGCTGGATTACCTGCGCGAGGTCAATGCCCTGCCTGAGATCTCAGGGAATGCATTGTGGCTGGCGCAACAGGCCTCGGCAATCAGACTGGCTGAGTTTTTCGGCTGGAGCGCGCAGGAAGCGCGCGACTGTCTGAAACACATCGACCAGTCTGGAAATCTGGTGCTCGGAGGTCTCATCGAACTCGATCTGTTGATGCGTGTACGCGTGCTGTCAAGCAAAACCGGCATGGACGCATCGACGATTTTCCAGATCGGCAATCTGCCTGAGACGGTGGACAAGGTGGCCTACGCCAAGGCCGCTGAGCTTGCCTTGCTGAACGAGTCCCGACGCCAGGTACCACTGGTGCATGCACCGGGAGACCTCAAGGCATTGGTCAAAACCAGGTCTGAAATCATTGACAGCAACTATTTGATTGCAAAAAAAGCTGATGAAAAAGCTACCTATAAAGTGACTGTCACAGATGCTGCAGACACCCCCCTTTCGGGTGTCAACGTTAACTGGCAAACCACATTAGGGACCATGCGAAACATAGCAACCGATATAAACGGTGAGGTCGAGGTTGAATACAGGCCTGGCGAGGTCATGGGAGTAGACCAGATCCTTTACTGGCTGGACTTGTTCGCGCCCGAGCCTGTCGCCCCCGTCTATATCAACTTTGATGGCAGCACCATGGGGTTTCCCAGTGAGTTCAAATCCCCGATACCGCTGGGGATAGTTCCCCGAGGGCAGGAAATCGAGCTTTACGCAACGGCGGAAGACAGATACGGCAACCTCGGGAAAGACGTGCTTGTGAAATGGTTCGTGGAAAGCGTGCCGCCATCGAAAATCAATGAAGCGATCATCCGACCGGCTGATGGATTCACCAATCAGGAAGGGGTGACGCGCGTGGTCGTCTCCAGCCCCACCGGCGGGACATTCGTATTCAGTGTGCGTACCGATGGTGGCGAAATAGAAGCCTATTTCGAGCCCATCACCTTTGCCGGCATGAAGCCGAGCAATGAGCAGCGTGGCCTCACGGCCATTTGACCCAGGATTTTGTCTCAGGGAGCACGGATCATGGATTTGAACAGCACTGGTGATTTGCTGGAAAAACGTCGTTCGGCGTTGCTCGATTACTGCATTGGAAAGGTCAACAGGCAAAAGTACCCGTTCCTGAAAACGCCGGAAGATCTGTTTGAATTGCTGCGCATGGATCCACTGGACACTTATGCCAGGCAAAGCTCATGGGTCGCTGAAGCGATCAGTTGCGTGCAGCAGTACATAAATGCGGTGCATCGCAAACTGGAACCGGGCTTCACCAATTACCAAGTGCCCGCAGAGCATCTGGCGCAGTGGGACCTCTACAGCAACTATCCGGACTGGGCAGCAGTACAACTGATCAGCCTCTACCCGGAAAACTACATCACCCCGTTTGTCCGCCAGCGCAAGACCAGCCTGTTCAAAAACCTTGAAAACGACCTCAATCAAACGCGCTTGAGTGTGGATTCGGTTCAGGCAGCGATGCGCGGATATTTGCAAACGTTCGAGCAAACCTGCGATCTGGATGTTCTCAGTTGCTACATGGACGGAGATACGCCTGAACGTGCCGATTATTACTTCATCGGGCGCCAGCGTGTGCAACCGTGCCAGTACTTCTGGCGCAGGGCACAGATTGAGCTGACGCCGACCTGTACGGCGGTCAACCCGGCGGCGTGGAGCGAATGGCAAGCCATTGAGGTTCAGCCAGCCAATCGGGTTGTGGATATACGCCCGGTGTTCTGGAATGGCCGATTGTGTCTGGTCTGGGCGGAGTGGCGCGAGCCGGTCGCCGGTAAAGACAAGGAAGAGTCCATAGACGGCAAGCTGGATATCAATCTGGCTTTCATGACGCAGAACGGGCAATGGTCGGCACCCTTGATTGTGCACAGTTCCGCGTATTCAAGGAGTACTGATGAAGGGGACAGGTTTTCCTTTACTGCCATGGTGGCGACGGTGCGCACCGATTCTGTGGAACCCAAAGGGACGCTGGGCATCCTGTTCGAAGGGGTATATGGCCCTCATGAAGTGTCGGCGCGTACGGTTCACGACGTACTGATGCGCCCCGTGACATATGACGATGGCGCGTGGCTGGACAAGGCGAGGGAGACGCGCTTCAAGACTCCCGAGACCGTTCAGCATCGACTGCCCAGCCAAGTAGAAATTGTCAGCCGGGTAGAAGCAGGCGGTACGATGGCCGCGTTTCTGGGGTTGCACGTCACGGCACGACGTGAAGGTGAAGGTGCGGCGGGTCAAGATGTACTGGTGGTGCGGGGATTTTGTATGCCCACGGGCCAATCGGGTGACGCTAAGACGACCGTTAAATTGCAGTTGTTGAATAGAACAGATGATGATCCGCTGGACGTCGAGGCGTCTCTTGCTATTGCTGGTAACTGGTGCGTGGACGCCTCGAAGGAGTTCACTCGAGCGAAAGGAACCTGGTCGAAGGAAACCACGTTCGCTCTTGACGCCGGAGCGTACGGCATCAAGAAATTCACACTGAATGTTGCCAATCTGCTGGATTTCATCCCGCCCACTCTGGTGAAGAACACCGTCGATGCCGCCCAGTTTCTCTCATTCAACCAATCGTCGCTAAAGCTGCAATACACCCGCTTGAATTCGCAGATTGGTCCGGAACTGGTCTGGCGCGCCAATATCTCGGTGGAGGCGGTGTTGCACTGGGACACCCAGTTCATGCATGAACCGCCGCCGACAGGCAGTGATTTCATCGAGCCAAACGGTGCTTTTGATGGTGCCAACGGGCTGTTTTTCTGGGAATTGTTTGTTCATTTGCCGCACCTTGTGGCGACACGCCTGCGTGATGAGGAACGTTATCTTGAGGCGCAACAGTGGCTGCATTACATTTTTGACCCGCAGGCGATCAAAGAGGACGCCTCGCTGCCGGCTAAACCGCGCTATTGGCGCAGCCGACCCTTGGGGATGGATGAAGGCAATGCCGGCTGCGAAGCGCTGGCTCCGGCCGACCCGGATGCCATCGGCTATTCGAAGCCAGTGCACTTCAGAATACTGATGTTTACCGAGTACGTTAAAAATCTGATGGCGTGGGGGGATTGGTATTACCGCCAACTGACACGAGACAGCCTGGTGGCGGCCAAACTGTGTTACGTGCAGGCTGGCTTTCTGATGGGCAAGGCGCCCAATGCTCGGGCGGTGAGTCATTGGCAAACCGATACGGTCGGCAACCTGCTGTTGCAGTGTGGCACGCGTCCGGCTCTGGAAACATTCGAACAGACATTCAACTTCAGTCTGGCCGATGTTCCGTCCGGCTCAGATACTGCGCCGATGCTTGGGCTATTGGCCTGCAAGCCATTCAAAATTCCCATCAATCAATCGTTGCTCGACCTGTTTGCCGCGCCGCAGCAGCGCATTTTCAACATGCGTAACAACCTCTCGCTGGACGGCAAGCCTCTGGACATTCCCTTGTTCAGCCCTGCGACTGATCCGAATCAATTGCTGCGCGATCTCGCGGCGGCCGGTGCCGCCGGCCCGAGGCCTTTGGGAGGGCGGTTGGTGGTCAACGCATTCCGTTGGCGCGTGACATTCGAGGTTGCATTGCGAGCCGTGCAAGCACTGCAGGATTACGGTAGTCAGGTACTCAATCTGCTTGAGCGTCGCGACCGCGCCGAGCAGGAAGAACTGCAGCAAAACCATCTGGTGGAACTGGGCAGCTACGCACAGACAGTACAAGAGCAATCCATCGCCCAGTTGGAGGCGAGCGTAACGGCTCTCGAGCAGAGTCGTACGGTGGCACAGGAGCGTGCTGATGTGTATGCACAGCGCTTTGTCGAACACGTGTCGCCAGTTGAATATGAGGTCATGGCCAGCCTGAATCAGTCGAAGGTATTGGCGTTGACCGCAAAGGTCATCAAGCCTGTAGGGGCAGTTCTGGCGTCGTTTCCAAACGTTTTTGGCCTGGCCAACGGCGGCCATCGTGTTGAAAAAATCACCGATGCCGTGTGTTTCGGGCTGGAAATCGCCTCGTCGCTGTTGCAAATCGATGCCGATAAACAGTCAACCACTGAAGGCTATCGCCGTCGCCGAGATGAATGGAGGTTGCAACGCGATCAGGCGCTGGCGGAGGTCAGTGCGATCAACGCACAAATCGAGGCGCAACGGCATGCGGTGGCGGCTGCCCTCGCCAACCTGGCGCAAACGCTGCGGGCCAACGGCCAGGCATTGGAGGTGTACAACTTTCTGCAAAAACGTGCGACCAATGCTGAGCTGTACGGCTGGATGATCGGTCAGCTCAAGGCGTTGCATTACCAGGCCTACGATGCGGTGCTCAGTTTGTGCTTCAGTGCCCAGGCGTCTTTGAGTGCCGAAACCGGCGATTACGAAACACAGTTGCCGTTGCAGCAGTTCTGGCTGGATCAGCGTCATGGGTTGACGGCTGGCGAGCATTTGCGTGCGTACCTCCTGCGTATGGAAAGAGAGTACCTGCAACGCAATGAGCGACGGTTGGAACTTGTCAAGACCGTTTCGTTGCGCCAATTGTTCGATGATGAAATTGACCCTCAGCCGGGTATTGGTAGCTGGACGGATGCGTTGACGGATCTGCAAACCAATGGCTCGCTGGAATTCAAACTCACACAGTTGCTGTTCGACCGCGATCACCCTGGACATTACTGCCGACAGATCAGCGCGGTGGAGATTGATCTGCCGGTTCTTACCGGGCCTCACGAGGATGTGCACGCCTCTGTGGTTCAGCTCGGTAGCATGACGGCCACCAAGGCAACGTCGCAGTCGGTCAAGTACTTGCATAACGTTGAGGGGGGTGGGGCTCCTGTCGAGGTGCAATTCAACCTGCGCAGCGGTCAACAGATCGTCCTTTCCAAGGGCATTGCCGACAATGGTCTGACGGCGATGAAGCCTGATGAGGGCTTGCTCAATCCGTTCGAAAATACTGGTGCGGTTTCCAACTGGAGATTGAGTTTCCCTTGGGCCGCGCAAGATTCCCAGGCGGCAATGCTGCGCTCTCTGTCGGACGTCGTGGTGCGCGTCTACTACACGGCCAAGGCGGGTGACCCGGCCTTCGGGCGGCACGTGGAAGACTTGGTCACCACGGCTAAAAAAGCGCGTGCAAAGCGTCAACGTCAAGGAGCGAGCCGCCATGAGTAAACCAGGGATTTACGCCAACGAAAGTCTGATTCGAAACGGTGAGTTTCTTCAAGGACTGACTCATTGGAATACGTCGGGGGCAGCTGCCAAAGAGGCAGAGTTGTGGCAAGGGTTCCTGACCCCCTTTTTGTCGATCAAGAATGGTGGCCGGGCAAGTCAGCAATTGCGGATACCGCAGAATCCCGGTGAAGACGCGCGTTATACGTTGAGTTTCATGTGCGAAACGAGACACGAAAAATCGGGCTGGGTGCGCATCTGCAAGGGTGAGGAGGAATTGCACCGGGTCGAACTCAAACCACACAGCCCGCTTGGTCACGCACAAGGTCAGACCCATTGCGAAGCCGGGCAACCATTGGCGCTGGACCTGAAACCATACAATTTGCCTCTGGGGGGGGCGTTCGCTCGTGATGACACGCTGCGTATCGAGATTCACAGCCCGCTAAATGACGCGAATGATCGTTACTCAAAAATCTGCATCACCCAACTGGACATCCAACTGCAACTGGATGATTTGAAGCTGCAAGCGGTGCAACTGGATCAAGAACGCCTGACGTCAGAGCAAAAGGTGTATCTGTGTGTGGGGGCATCGTCGGCAATGGATCAAAACCAATTGCCGATGCTCATGCCTCACCAGTTGTCGTTTGAGCCCGAGCCAGGCAATGCATGGCTAGGTACCAAGGCTGCCTTGATCAGCACAGGCAATCCGCAGGAGGCGGTCGTCGTGAAGCCCGATTGGGGCGTCGATCAACTTTTGACATCAGCGTGGTCGATTGATGTTCCGATGATCAATGTTCCACTGCCCTACGAGTTTTCGCTGAGCTTGCAGAACCAGTACCGCGCAGAAGCCTTTCCGATCTGCCTATCACTGGGGCATCACCGTTTGGTCTTCAGGGAGAAACTCGAAGCGGCGTATTACCCGGTGCTGGAATTTGAACAACGTGTGCGACTGGGCGTGCAGGTTATTTCTTACTACACCTCCCAGTCCATCGAGGGCTGCACGGTGAACTGGTCGCTGGCGGGGGGCAGAGTGACAGCTGCGTCCAATACCGATGAACAGGGCTGGGCTTACTACGACTTCGAGCCGAAGGAGGCGGGGGAGGCGGTTATCGAAGCGTCGGTCGAAAGCCTTTATTACGCCAGTGGAGTATGGACTGAAAATTTCAATGTGCCGGTATTGGCCCACGACCCATGGAAAGATCTGCGCGCCGTGGTCGAAGGTAAAGAGACGGCCTGGGATGCGCAAGGTTATCCGAATCGTGGAAGCTCTCATGAGCTGCGGGTGCGCCTGCCGCTACCGTCTGACAGTCCATTGTCGGAAAGCGGGTTTTCTTTGCGCTGGATTGGCGAAAGCCCTGAGCAACTGGGTGTCGATGTCACGCCTGCGCTTGAGGTTCCGGTAGAACGCACTGGCGCTGATATGGTCTGGACCCTGAGCAGTGAAGATAAGCGCGACGGTTCCTTCAAGCTGTTTCTGGTCTGTTCGAAACTGTTGTTGCCGTCACCCGCCAAACCGATGTCGCTGGCGCGTAATCGGGTCAGGGTGGGCGAGGTGCGCGAAGCCAACAAGTTCCCGGTCGTGGACGAAGCCGAAAGTGTGTTGCTACGGCTGCAGGCCGTGCATGAGACGGTCAGTGGTGACGGTGATCCGGTCAGCAACGCCTTGGTCGAATGGAGCATTCCGGATGGTGAACCGGTACGCGATGTAACCGGATCCGGTGGTTGGGCGAGTTTGCTGTATACGCCAAAGACCGCTGGCGAACTGACTGTCAAAGCTGTTCTCAGGGCCCATGATGATGATGCGGCATCGATTGAGCACTACTTCAGCGTCTCGGCCATCGCCACGAGCCCTTGGAAAAGCCAGGTCAGCATCTGGATCGACGACACCGATGTTCAAGGCAATCCACTTGGTGTGCTTTGTCTGCGTGGAAAGACCCACACGCTGAAGGTCGTGCCCATTGCCGGCAGTGAGTGGCTTGACCAAAAAATAAGCCTGCACTGGCGGGGTGACAAGGATCCCGGTATCGGATTGAAACCCGCAGAGCTGACAGTGCCCAAACCGTTGATAGAGAGCGGAGTGCAGTGGGAGCTTGTTTCAGACAAAACCGATAGTCACAGCAGTTTGTTTGAGCTTGAACTGCGACTTGAAAATCTGTCGAGCGTACGCGAGTTGTCAGGACGCCTGCTCGCCGAGGACCTGAAGGAGGAAATAGCGCTGATGCTCGATCAGGTGCAGTCCTCGTTGGACGAGCGCAGTCTGTATCCCTGTCTCAAGGCTGTTCACCGCTTCAGGGTTTTACCCCATGCGCTGAGTCCTTTGGTCGGGCTCAAGGCATCGTTGATCTGGACGGGCGCATCCGCTGACTCATTGAATGCGAAGGTTGATCCGCGCTGGGATTATCCACAGACATTGAGCGACGGCGGTGCGACCTGGAAGCTGGACTTTGAAGGGAGCGAGAGGCCGGACGAATTTGCCCTCGCGCTGGTCTTGCCGCAGCTCCAATTCGAAGCGGTCGCCAAGCCGATGGTGCTGGACCACAACAAACTCAGGATTGAGGCGTGGCGTGAATCGGCGGTGGATCCGGTCATGAACCAGGATGCGGCGTGGATGTGGGTGCAGGTCTACTCGCATCACACTGAAAAGCCCGTTGATCAAGCGCCCGTAAGCTGGACAATCGATGCCGAACCGCGAGAAATCCACACCACGGTGGATGGCTGGAGCGGTTTCGAATTCAAGCCGCAAAAAGCCGGCGAACAGTTGGTGATCGCGACCGTACTCAGTCGCTTTGACGGCTTTGAAGAGCGTCGTCCGATGACGGTCAACGCGCTGGCAAGCGATCCCTGGGATGGGCTGATGGTGAGTTTCGACCTTCAGGACGAACAGCCAGTGGGTACGCAAACGTTCTTCCCCCGGCACAATCTCCAGCATGTATTGAACGTCACCGCGCCGAGCAACAGTGCCTTGGTGGACAAGTATCTGACGTTGGCAATGACGGGCCCCGGGCCGGCAGCACTGGGCTTGCAGTTTGAGGAACCAAGGCTGGGTGATCCCCGACTTTTTTCAGAGCTTGGACAGACCTATGCGTTCAAGGCGAACGGCTCCACGGACGGAAGTTTTGGCTTGCGCTTTGCGTCCACTCGGCTGGCCCGCCTGTCCCCCATCATTGCAATGTCGCTGGGGCCGGGTGAACGCGTGCTGAAAATCGCTGAGCGCCAGCGCGTCAACCAGACATTGCTCTGGGGGGATGAGGTGTCGGAGCAAGTCGAAGTGGTATCGGTGATCAGCGGCAGGCCGATGGCCGGGGTGCCCGTGACGTGGCGCAGCCTGGATCTTGGCGAAGTGACAACCACCACCAATCGCTACGGTAGGGCGCGCGTGCGGTTTGTACCGACGACACCTGGTGCAGTGCAGTTGACGGCCACAGTGGGCGACAGCCTGTATTCAGAGTCAATTGCGTTGCCTTATTTCCTGCATCAACCACGGGAAATACAGTCACTGCAAAGTGCGGAACCCAGTGGGCATCCGGGACAGGAAGTTTCAGCATATGTGGTTGTGGTTTCCACGCAGACGGGTGAAGCGTTGCTTGGTGTCGAGGTGGAATATGAGTATCCGGGCATCAAGATTGCCTCGACGAAAACGGACGCTACCGGCAAAGCCGAAGTCAAGTTCAGGCTTCCTCCGGTCAGGGAGGGGTGGTTGCTCGCCACTGTCAAAGGTGGTTATGCCGGATGGGAGGTCAAATCGATAATGTTTACCGCGATTCCAAACTCGGATACCTGGCAGCAGGAGTTCACGCTTTGGCTTAATGACGAAGAGGTGGATCTTGTTGATGGAAAGTTGGTTCTGTCACGCGCCTTGGCCTATGACCTGGAATTAAGGGTCAGGAAGCATAGCTGGTTGATTGGTTGGGCGAGTGTGGCTCTGGAAGACTTCACCGGAGCAGAGGCGCTGGGGTTGAGGTTTGATCCTGAACTGGAAACCCTATATCCGGTGGATGGCAAACCTGTTCATTGGTCCGTATCTGCTGCCACTAGCGGGCCGAATGGCGAATTTACGTTGAAATTGTGCAGCCCCGATATACCTGATCGATTGTTGCCCGGTAAGTTGTTTGATGAATTCGACGTACAGTTCGACAGCTTCCCGAAATTTTTTGGTCACGGCACTTCGTACCCCTGCCTTGGAGCGTTACACGTCTTCAAACTGCGGGCCAAACCTGACAGTTCTTTGTTGGGTGGCTTTGTCAAGTTGGAGTGGGAAGGAGAAAGTCTTGGTGTTCAAGTAATGCCCGCGCTTGATGAGGAGCAACAAGTTGATCTCGAATGGTTGTCTTGGACGCTGATCTGTCGTGGTATCACGGAGAGCGGAACAATTTCATTGAAGCTTAAAACCACACGCGGCGGCGATTGGGAATCTTTGCCATTCGCTATGTCACTGGGACATAACCTGGTAACTGCTGAGCGGTGGATGACGAGGCACAGTGAGACAAGGTTTGAGTGGGGAATTCGCGCGACCTCTCCGTTCTCGAGTAACCCCGCTCCAAACGTTGTGGTTATGGTGAGCGGAGTGGGGGTAACGCCTTACCCTGTTAAAACGAATGAAGCGGGGGAGTTCGTTATTTTTAACTCCGGCGCGTCGCTCGGTCTGACAATCCAGAATCCTTATGATGGGAGCGTTGTTCCATAGCACCTTCTCTTACAGGCATTTACGCCCTTTTTAAAAAAAGGGCGTTTTTCCATCAATAGCAGCCAGCCTTCTTCCAGCTCAAATATTGCGTCACCAGTTCGGCCCCCAACTCCGCCGGCCGAACATCCACCACCGGAACCCCATGAACACTCAAGCGCTCATGGAGTTCTGCCCGTACGTTCAGGTAATTCACCGTCCCGCAATAAGCTAGCGCTTCGGGCAAGTTTTGCACCGCTCTTTGGCGTATCGAATCCAGCGCCTCTTCGCGCAGGCTCGCCACCAGCACCCGGTGTTGCGCGCTCAGGCGTTTGACCGCATTCAGCAGCTCATCGTCGTCTTCATCACGTAGATTGGTCACCAGCACCACCAGCGCCCGGCGCTTTTGTCTGGCCAGCAGTTGATTGACGGCCGCCTGGTAATCGGCGGGGCGCTGGGTACTGCCCAGGTCATAAACGGCGTTGAGCAATACGTTCAGTTGCCCGCTTCCTTTGACCGGCGCCAGATAACGCGGCTGATCACCTGCAAATGTACTCAAACCCACCGCATCACCTTGGCGCAGAGCCACGTAACTGAGCAGCAGACAGGCATTGAGTGCGTGGTCGAAGTGCGACAGTTCATCATCCTGGCTGCGCATGCGGCGGCCGCAGTCGAGCATGAAAATGATCTGCTGATCGCGCTCGTCCTGATACTCGCGGGCAATCGGTGTGCGCTGGCGCGCGGTGGCTTTCCAGTCGATCTGGCGCAGGCTGTCGCCTTCACGGAATTCGCGCAGTTGATGGAATTCCAGACCCTGACCGCGACGTTGCCGTTGGCGTACGCCGAGTTGACTGAGCCAGTTGTCCACTGCCAAGAGTTCACCGCCGTAGAGACGGGCGAAGTCGGGATAAACGCGGGTCTGGTCGCTGACATTGAGCCGGCGTCTGCCAGACCATAATCCCAAAGGGCTAGGCAGGCTGACTTCGCAATATTCGAAGCTGAAATGACCGCGCTTGAGCGGGCGCAGCCGATAACCGAGCAGGCTGCGCTGGCCCGGTTGCAATTCAGTCGACAGCGGCAGGTTTTCGAAGCTCAACCCTTCTGGCGGGTGGTCGAACAGTTCAATGTGCATCGGCTCGCTCAAGTCATGTTCGACTTCCAGACGCACTTCACCCCAACGGCCGAGTGCCAGACTGCCGGGCATCTGTCGAGTGACGCGTGGCGTCGGCAGACGTTTGAGGCGCAGCGCATCCAGTATCGCCAGGGCCAACAGTGCCAGCAGCAAACCCCAGTTGATCGAGATCAGGCTCGCCGGGATCTCGATCTCCAGTGCGCGCAACGTGCCCAGCACAATGCCGATGGCCAGCAACAAGGCCAGCCAGATCAACAGCAGTTTCGACGGCTTCATGCCTTCACTCCGTGTAGGAGCTGCCGAAGGCTGCGATCTTTTTGGCTCATCCCGAATTTCACAGACGCGGCGCCGGAATCTGCTCAAGCAGTTGCTGGAGCACTTGATCGACCTGCAGGCCTTCGATATCCAGCTCCGGGGCAATGCGCACCCGATGACGCAGCACCGCCAGTGCGCAACCCTTGATGTCGTCGGGAATCACGAACTCACCGCCACGCAGCAAGGCGCGTGCACGGGCACAGCGTACCAACGCAATCGAGGCGCGTGGCCCGGCGCCAAGGATCAGGCCTGGCCAGGTGCGCGTGCTGCGCGCCAGGCGCACGGCGTAATCGAGCACCTGGTCGTCCAGTGGCAAATCACTGGCGATGCGTTGCAAGGCTTGCACATCCTTGGCTTGCAATACGGTGCGCAGCGGTTGCACATCGAGCATGTCGGCACGGGTCGAGCGACACACCTGACGCACCATGTGCAGCTCTTGTTCGGCATCGGGATAGTCCATGCGCACCTTGAGCATGAAGCGATCGAGCTCGGCTTCCGGCAGGGGATAGGTGCCTTCCTGTTCGATCGGGTTCTGTGTGGCCAAAACCATGAACGGTTGCGCGATCGGCAGGGCGCGACCTTCGAGCGTGACCTGACGCTCCTGCATCGCTTCGAGCAGGGCGGCCTGGGTTTTCGCCGGGGCGCGGTTGATCTCGTCGGCCAGCAACAGGTTGGTGAACAGCGGGCCTTTGCGCAGCTTGAACTGCTCGGTTTGCAGGTCGTAAACCGCGTGACCGGTGACGTCGCTGGGCATCAGGTCCGGGGTGAATTGAATCCGCGCGAATTCGCCACCGAAGCAACGGGCCAGTGCCCGCACCAGCAGGGTTTTGCCCAGCCCTGGCACGCCTTCGAGCAGCACGTGGCCACCGGCGATGAGCGCTGTCAGCACATCATCAATCACCTGATTCTGGCCGATCAGGGCCTTCTGCAATTCTCCGCGCACCGCTTGCGCCAACTGGCTGGCACGCTGGCGTTGCTGGGCGGCGTGGCTGGCGCTGCCGGGCTCGATCTGTTCAGTCATAGCGTGTTCCTCAGGGTTTGCAGGTGGGCGACCTGGCGGCAGAATTCGGCGCTGGATAGCTGCCGGTTCGGCACCGGGCTCAGGGCCTGGCTGATTGAGCGGGTGGGTTGCCGGGTCAGGCGCGACAATGCCAGCCATTGTTCGGCAACGTTCAATCGATCAAAGCCAGGGTGCCGGCGACGGGCGCGGCGCAGCACATCTTGTTGCAGGGCTTGCAGCAGGGCTTGCTGGCCGTTGTGGCGCAACAGGAAATCGGCGCTGGCGCGCAGGTGTTCCTGCAACTGTCGCCGCCCGCTCGGGGCCGGCGTCTGAAGCGGACCGTGACGCAGACTGATATGCCACAGCCACAGGCCGATCAATGCGAGCAGGGCGACGATGGCTTGCGGGAAGTAGCGCCAGAGCAAGGTCAGCAGGCCGTCGTGCTCGGTGTTGTAGATCAACGTGACGTCGGTGTCGGCGCTCAGGTACCAGAGCAGCCAGGCGTTGTCGTATTGGCTGATGGTCTTGTTTTTCCACAACTCGGCGTCGGTGACCACGGTGATCGTGCCCGGGCTGTAGGGCAGCTGCATCATGTGCGTGGCCTTGGCACTGTTGGCCCAGGCTTGCGCCAGATTTTTCGGGTCTTCGAGGTGGAAGTCGGTGTCGAAGCCGGCGTAGGCCGGTGCGTCTTCGTCTTCCAGATAAAGTTTGGTCAGTTTCGGGAAGCGCTCTGGTTCAGCGTCTGCGGGTAAGTCTTTCAGATCCTTGCTCAGGGATTGATGCAGTTGCACCCGGTCGAGCAAAAGGTCATTGCTCTGTTTCGTCTGCTCATCCCACAGCGATTCGGCGACGAACACCAGTCGCCCGCCGGCGCGTGCCCAGTTCAACACCTGATCGACCTGACGCGGGGTCATGCGTGAGCGGTCGTTGAACAGCAGAAGTGTGTGGCGGCGCGGGTCGATATCGGGGAGCACCGCGAGGCTTTCGGCATGGCTGACGTTGAGACCGCGCTCACGTAAAAACAGCTCGGCCGCCAGATAAGGATTGGCTTGCGCGGCGGGCGAGGGGCCGTGATCGATTTCCTCCTGATAAGGCTTGGCTTTGACGTAGAGGAAAACGCTCAACGTGCCTAGCAACAGGGCGATCAACGCCGCGACCCAGCACATTGTGCGGCGACTCAACGGGCAGCTCCCTGGCCGAACAAGCCGCGCCAGCCATCGCACAACTCTTGTTGCACAACCGCCGCCGGTACGTGATGCCCGTAGGCCATGTTTTGCCAGTGTGCGGTCAGACTGCGGCTGAAGGCGAGCAGTTCGGGACGCTGTAATTTCTCGATGTGCGCCAGCACCTGAAGTTCGGTGTCGGCGGGTTTCAGGGGTAGATCGAAATCGTGGAGCAGATGGCTGAGCAATCCTCGATACAGCAAGCCCAGCGCTGCACGGGGCTGGCTTTGCCAGAGTTGTTCGGCGCTGCTGGCGATGTCTTCAGGCAAGGTGTCGCGGTTCAAATCCAGACCGAAGGCCTGCTGCGGCAACGCGCCTTTCGCCTTGGCAGGGAGTTTCGGACGGCGGCTGACGATGGTTTGCAGAAACTCGCGATAGCGCCAGATCACCCAGCCGAGCGTAGCGACAAGCGCGCCCCACAACAGGACTTCAATGATCTTCGCCAGTACGTTCAAGTGTTGTCCGTCGAGCCAGCCCAAAAGGGTTTTCAGCCACTGCGGAGCTTCGCCGGGCTGCTGCGCTTTGGCGGCTGCTGCGGGGTCTTCACCAAAGCGATAGCGGGTGACGGATTCCTTGTTCTTGAACGGCGGCTGTTCGAGTAACGCCTTGATGCTGTCTCGGGATGCCTGACTGGTGAGCGGCTGATTCAACAATCGCGGTGCCTGTGGACTGTCATCAGGCTCGGCTGCCCACGCCGAAGGTACATGCGGCAGCAGCAGACAGACCGCCAGCAGCAATCCCAATACACCGTTGTTCAGGCGCTGTCGCAAGCGGCGGAACACCAACTCGATGTCCCACGCTTCCAGTTGTGTGCGGCGGTTCAGATAAAGGCTGAAACCGCAGGCGACATAGATCGGCTCCCACACCACCAGCACCAGCGCATAGAAAACATTGGTCAGGTGTTCGAGCCAGCGCCAATCGTGATCCGCCGCGAAAATCAGCGACTGCCAGTCCCAGTCCGTCTCGATCTGTTGTGGCAGCAACATATAGAACAGCACCATCAGACCGATCCACAACGCGGTCTCCAGATGCACGCCGATGAGGGTCAGCCATTGCGCGGCGCCGGCGTTGCGCTGCAGTAGCACTTGCAGGCGTTGTTGCCGGGCATTGCCGTCGAGGCCTTCGAGTTGCACCACCGGCAATAGAAAGCTGCGGCTCAAACTCAGGCGGCGCCAGGTCAGGCTGGCCAGCAGTTGCGGTTTGAGCAGGCGCGGCCATTGGCGCAAGGCTTGTTTAAGGGTCGGCGTTTCGCCAAACAGCGCTTTCGACAGGATGTACAACGGCAGGCGTTCGTACGCCGGTTTCAGCCACCAGAAGATAAACACCGCCAGTGACGGTGAATCCCAGAACAACAGGCTGAGCAAGGCGAACAGCGGCAGCGTGACGATCGCCCAACTGGTCATCAGCAGGCGCCGATGTTGCTGGCTCATCAGCACGCCGAGGTCCATGGCTTCCCAGGTCGTGCGCGGACGGATCACCACGGTGGCGTCACTCAGGCGCATGGCGGGTCCTTCCGGCGAACAACAGATAGAGCGCGACCAATGCCCATAGCCCGGCGCCGACCAGGTATTTGGTCAGTGGCGTGACACTGGTTTTCGATGACCAATAGGCTTCGATGAACGCGGCAATCAACAGGAACAACATCACGCCGCACACCAGCAACACGCTTTTGCGCGCCGCCCGTTGTAGTGCTTCGCTGCGGGTCAGCCGTCCGGGGGCAACCAGGGCCCAGCCGAGCTCCAGGCCGGCCGCCCCGGCGAGGGCGATGGCGGTGAGTTCAAAGGCGCCGTGGGCGATGACGAATGACCAGAAGGTCTGGCCGAAACCGATCTCGCTCAGGTGCCCGGCGACCGCGCCGATGACCATGCCGTTGTAGAACAGAAAGAACGCACTGCCCACGCCCATCAGCAATCCGCTGGCAAAGGTCTGAAAGGCAATGCCTATGTTGTGCATCACGTAGTAACCGAACATCACCCAGTCTTCGCTGGCCGCGCGATCGGCGGGGCGCCCGAGGTGGCCGGCGACCGGGTCGTACATGCCTTGCATCTCACGCACCTGATCGGCGGGGATCAGGTTGTAGACCAGTTCGGGAAACACAAACACCAACACGCCGACGCTGATCAGGCTGCCGAAGAACAGCAAACTTGCCACCAGCACAAACGGCCACTCTGCGCGTACCAGACGCGGAAAGTCGGCAAGGATGAAACTCAACAGGTTGGCGCCGAGGCGGCTGCGATGGCGATACAACTGCTGATGCCCGCGCAGCACGTGTTGTTGCAACGAATCAATGAGGAAACTGCTGTAGCCGCGCTCCTGGGCCAGTGCCAGATGTTGACAAAGACGTCGATAGGCCTTTGGGAAACCGGCGACCTGCGAGGTGTCCTTGCCGCGTTCAAGCCGTTCGAGGGCCAGCGCAAAACGCTCCCATTCGGCCTTGTGGCGACTTTCGAAAAGGCTTTGCTTCATGTCGGGCCCAACAAACCGCGAGCGATGCCATTGAGTTCAGCGACAGCCTTTGGCGCAGAAATATGCAGCGGCTGGGCGAGCAGCGCCGCCAGTTCATTGACCCGCGCTGGCGATAAATCACCTTGGCGCTCGGCAAAACCCAGCACGGCGCGTTGTTCTGCGAGCGTCAGGGCGACGGGCGAACGCCGCGGTTCGGCATCAGGCAGTTGCGGGCGAGTCAGCGGGCGTTCGCTGTAGACCACCAGCGTACCGGCAGCGATGTCACCGAGGCGTTTGAATGTCGGGTGTTGCAGACAACTGAGGGTACCGAGAAAGTAGCCGAACGGCAGCAGATCGACAAAGCGCAGCAAGTTGCGCAACAGCGAGGCCGACCAGCCGATAGGTGTGCCGTCGTCGTGCACCACCCGCAGCCCCATCCATTGTTTGCCCGGCGAGCGGCCCTGACGCAGCACTTCGAACAGCACCATGTACCACCAACTGATGACAAACAGCAGCAGCGAACCAAGGCCCATGCCGAGCTTGCCGAGAAACGCCAGCGCGATGAACAGTACGCCCATGATCACGCCGCGAATGCTCAGATCAATCGCAAACGCAACGGCCCTGACCATCAGCCCGGCCGGCCGCAAGGGCAGGTCAATGCCTTCCGGCGTTTCGACCTGATGCCGCGTATCCAGCGGCGGGGCCAGCGGTGCTTTCCTTGGCGGTGCTGTGGGCTCGAGCATGGGCTACCTGGTGTTCGCCTGTTCGGGGTGCAAGTGAGACCGATGCTAGCAGCCTCTCGGGGGAAAACGACATAACTATGTATTGCACAGCGATTGCCGCAAGGTGTTTGAATGTTTCCAGGCTGGCCGCGACGGCGGTCGAGCGCCTAGACTTTGCCGATCTTCAGTTCAGGAACCGCCCGTGACTTCAATCTTCTGGTACGACTACGAAACCACTGGGATCAATCCGCGCAACGACCGCCCGTTGCAGGTGGCCGGAATTCGCACCGACCATGCGCTCAACGAAATCGACGAGCCGGTCAATCTCTACTGCCAGCCCAGCGAAGACATCCTGCCGCACCCGGCGGCCTGCGCGATCACCGGCATTACTCCAAGCCAGCTCGCCGAAAAGGGTTTGAGCGAGGCGGATTTCATGACCCGGGTTCACGCTCAGTTGGCCGCCCCCGGCACCTGCGGCGCCGGTTACAACACCCTGCGTTTCGACGACGAGATGACCCGTTACAGCCTGTATCGCAACTTCTTCGACCCCTACGCCCGGGAGTGGCAGGGTGGCAACAGTCGCTGGGATCTGATCGATGTGGTACGCGCCGCCTATGCGTTGCGTCCTGACGGCCTGATCTGGCCGACCGATGACGAAGGCCGCGTGACGCTCAAGCTCGAACGCCTGACGGCGGCGAACAATATCGATCACGGGCATGCCCACGAAGCGCTGTCGGATGTGCGCGCGACCATCGCCCTGGCTCGGCTGATCCGCGAAAAACAGCCCAAACTGTATGACTGGCTGTTCCAGTTGCGCAGCAAGCAAAAGGTCATGGATCAGATTCGTCTGCTGCAGCCACTGGTGCATATTTCCGGACGTTTCTCGGCCGCGCGCAGTTATGTCGGTGTGGTGCTGCCATTAGCCTGGCATCCAAAAAACCGTAACGCCTTGATCGTCTGCGATCTGCACCTCGACCCGCAGGGGTTGCTGGATCTGGACGCGCAGACCCTGCGCCAGCGGTTGTACACGCGTCGTGATGATTTACTGGAAGGCGAGTTGCCGGTGCCGCTCAAGCTGATTCACATCAACCGTTGCCCGGTGGTGGCGCCGCTTGCGGTTTTGCGCACGCAAGATCAGCAACGGCTGGGGCTGGACATGTCGCTGTATCAACAGCGCGCACTGCGGCTAACTGACGCACAGCAAGTTTGGAAAGATAAAGTTGCAGAGATTTATGTCAGCGAAGATTTCATTCCGAGCGAGGATCCGGAACAACAGTTGTACGACGGATTTATCGGTGACCGCGACCGGCGTCTATGTGAGCAAGTGAGGAGCGCTGACCCGGCACAACTAGCGCAAGAGCAATGGCCTTTCGATGACGAACGTTTGCCAGAATTACTCTTTCGATATCGCGCACGTAACTTTCCCGAGACGTTGAATTTCGAAGAGCAAGAGCGCTGGAGAATATTTTGTCAGCAGCGCTTGTCCGCCCCTGAATACGGCGCACCGAATACCTTGAAATCTTTTAGCGAGGCGGCCGAGCAATGGTCGCTTAATGCCACGCCGATGCAGAGTGAAGTGCTCAATGAATGGAAGAATTATGTCCAGGCATTGCGCAAACGTTTGAATCTTTGAAATCGAACATGACCGGGCTTAAATGCCGGGCATAAAAAAACGCCAGCATTCGCTGGCGTTTGTTTTTTCGCGGATCGCTCTGCGAAGGCGTTGCGGCTTAGCCCAGCAGGGTAGCCCAGCCTTCAACCACGTCACCGCCCCACTTGGCTTTCCACTCTTTCAGAGTTTTGTGGTTGCCACCTTTGGTTTCGATGACTTCGCCGTTGTGCGGGTTTTTGTATTGTTTAACTTTGCGAGCACGCTTGGTGCCGGTAGTTTTTACAGCGCCGCCACGTGGAGCTTTGGTTTTTGCTTCCGGGTCCAGCAGCGCGATGATGTCACGCAGCGACTTGGAGTATTCGCCCATCAGGGTGCGCAGTTTGCCTTCGAATTCCAGCTCGGTTTGCAGTTTGTCGTCTTGGGACAGGTTCTTCAAACGGGCTTGCAGCTCTTTGATAGCTTCTTCGGTGGCGCGGTATTCGTTGATCAAGGACATGATTACTACCTTAGTAAAGTGCGGGATGGCAGGGGGACAGTGCCGCAATAATAGTCAGGCTGTTTCATCAAGTAAACATTTAACCGGGGTTTTTATTTAAATTAGTTTCGAGAAACTGCCCTCTATTGAATATTCAGTTAAATAGTGTGATCCAGTCATCACAGATATTCACAGTTGTCTGATCAAGCGCTGCCGCAGGATCACCATCACGTTGACGGTTACTCCATCGAAAGCCGTAGCGCCGGGCCTGGCGCGGGCCGTGCTGATCGATACTGCAGTTTTCCCGCGCAGCCGCTAGAATGGCGGCCTTTGCGAAGTTCTGGAGTTTCCCCCTCATGCGCACTTTTCGGCTGGTGATATCTTGCCCGGACCGCGTTGGCATTGTTGCCAAAGTCAGTAATTTTCTGGCAGCCCACAACGGCTGGATCACCGAAGCGAGCCACCACTCGGACAATCAGGTGGGCTGGTTCTTCATGCGTCACGAAATTCGTGCCGATTCGCTGCCTTTCGGTATTGAAGTGCTGCGCGAGAAGTTTGCGCCGATCGCCGAAGAGTTCTCGATGGACTGGCGCATCACCGACACCGAGCAGAAAAAGCGCGTTGTGCTGATGGCCAGCCGCGAATCCCACTGTCTCGCGGACTTGCTGCACCGCTGGCACAGCGATGAACTGGACTGCGAAATTTCCTGCGTGATTTCCAACCACGACGACCTGCGCAGCATGGTCGAATGGCATGGCATTCCTTACTACCATGTCCCGGTCAATCCGCAGGACAAGCAACCGGCCTTCGACGAAGTGTCGCGTCTGGTCAAGCAGCACGACGCTGAAGTGGTGGTGCTGGCGCGCTACATGCAAATTCTGCCGCCGGACATGTGCCGCGAATACGCACACAAGGTCATCAATATTCACCACAGCTTCCTGCCGTCGTTCGTCGGCGCCAAACCGTATCACCAGGCGTCGATGCGTGGCGTGAAGCTGATCGGCGCGACTTGCCACTATGTGACCGAAGAGCTCGACGCCGGTCCGATCATCGAGCAGGACGTGGTGCGCGTCAGCCACAGTGACAGCATCGAAGACATGGTGCGTTTCGGCCGTGACGTCGAGAAAATGGTGTTGGCTCGTGGCCTGCGCTATCACCTCGAAGATCGCGTGCTGGTGCACGGCAACAAGACTGTGGTGTTTTGATCTAAACCACACCGGCTTGAAAAACCAAGGGTCTGGGCGTTCAATCGCCCAGACCCTTGTTCATTTATGCCCCGAGGAACCTTCATGAGTGATCCACTGGACAAAGCCACCTCCAAAGCACCGGCGACTTTGGGTGAGGGTTGTTTGAGTCGATATGATCCCGAGGACATGAGCCCGGAGGATGGTACCGAGTTTCCCGGCGCTGCCGAGTTGTGGGAACAACTCAAAGAGCAGGAGCAGGACGACGTCAAGAAGCCTGTCTGACGTTCATCAGCTTCTTCAACAGCGGCCGCCCCAACATCAACAGAAACACCGGGCCCCCCACCACCAGATAGAAGTAATACGTCACCACCCGCCAAATCAGAATCGCCGCCGCTGCGGTGGATTTCCCTACCATCGGCGCCAGCAGCGCTGCCGACGTCAATTCCGCCGCCCCGGCACCGCCCGGCAGCAGACTGAATTGCCCGGCTCCGAGCGAAAGCATCTGCACCAGAAAACTCCACGCCCACTGCAAGTCGGCGCCCAACCCGCGCAGCGCCAGATACAGCACGCTGTAACGCAGCAACCAATGCACGCACGTCAGCGCGAAGACCTTGATCAGTGTCTGCCAGGGCAACTTCAGCGTGTCGGAAAATGCGGCGAGAAAGTGCAACAACTTGCGCGCCCAGCGACGGCGGGTGCTGGCCTTGACGTTCATCCTTGCCAGCAGACGACCGCTCAGGCGAATCAAGGCGCGGTGATAACGCGCAACCAGCACGCAACTGAGCAAACCGCCGAACAATGACACCGCACTGACGCTCAGCAACCACTCCAGTCGATCACTGAGGTGCTGAAACAGTGCATAAATCAGAATCCCGCTGAGGGCGCAGAGAAAGAACAGCAAATCACTCAGTTGATCCATGGCAAACACCGCGCTACCCCGCGCCGGCCGCACACCCGATCGGGCCAGCAGGGCCATGATCGTCAGCGGTCCGCCACTGCCACCGGGCGTTGCGCAGTAGGCGAACTCGGCGGCCATCACCACGCCAAGGCTCTTCAGTGGGCTGACGCGGTCGCGTTGATCACCGAGCAACAAACGCAAACGCAGGGTATTGATGCCCCAGCAGAGCAGGATCATGCCGAACATGATCAGCAGCCAGTGCAAAGGGAAACTTTGCAGACGCGCCCAGGTTTCGCCGCCGCCCAGCACAACCGGAATCAGCACCGCGGCGAGCAGGCCGATGAGCAACAGAACGCCGCGACTCATGCGGCGCGCTCCAATTGACTTCGCTGTTGCGCCAGCCAGTCGATTTTAGTCATCGGTACGCGTCCTTCCGCCAGCAGTCGTTCAAGGGTTTTCAACCAGTAATCACGGGAGAAACGGTGGCGCATGTCCACCGGGTGCAAGCCTAGCCGAATCACCGGCGCCTGGCACCAGCGCTGTTCCCGCTGCTCGCAGACCAACTTTGACAGGCCCCGGCGCCAGGCACTGCGGGCGCTCCAGACCAGACCGGGGGCGTCGATAGCGCTGAAATCCGGCAACCGATAAAGATGCTGCGGATCGCTGGTGTAGCTAAACGGCAATTCACGCAGGGCCTGGCGCGTCCCATCGCTCATCAACCACGCCGGGGCGACGAAACCGTGCAGCGGCCAGCCATGGCGCTGGAAAACATCGATGCCATCGCGCAGGCGGGCGAGGGCGGTTTCGCGGGACAAACGATAGAACTCGCCTTCATGGGTGTAGACCCGGCGCATGAACCAGTCGCGCGGTGTTGTCGGGCGGGGCTCCTGGTCATCGTGAAAATAACCGTGCAGCGCCAACTCATCGCCGCGGGCGACGCGCCTGTCGAGCATTCGACAGAATGCCGGGTGATCGTCGAGGGTGTTGTGCCGGTGGAAGTTCGGTACGATCAGCCACGTCATTGGCACGTTGCCCAAGGCGTCGACCGCCTCGACAAACGGTTGGTAATCCGCCCACGTCGACGGTGCCACGTCGTGCAGTACCAGCAACACGGCGGGATCGTTCATCGATTCAACCATTGGCCACCCGTGGCAGCGTATGGCCGAGAACCGCGTGATAGTGGCCCAGCAAACTGTCGACCACCGTGTCCCAAGCGTAGTGGGTTTCGACATGCTGGCGGGCCTGGGCGCCAAGTTTGCCGCAGCCGCGACTGAACAGTTCGCGCACGGCATTGGCCATCGCCTGCGGGTTGTTTGGCGCGCACAGCAGGCCGCAGGACTCCGTGACAATCTCTTCGAACGCGCCGGCAGCCACCGCCACCACGGGAATGCCGCAAGCCATGGCTTCAAGGATCACCAGGCCAAAGGTTTCCTGATCGCCGGCATGAATTAGCGCATCGGCACTGGCCATCAACTGCGCGACGCGTGGTGCGGGGCAGAATTCGTCGATCACACTGACGTTGTCCGGCACTGCCGCCGGCATCGAAGAACCGACCAGCAACAAGTGATAACGCGGGCCGAGGCGTTGCAGGCATTTGAGCAGCACTGGCAGGTTTTTCTCTTTCGAGCCGCGCCCGGCAAAAATCAGCAACCGGGTGTCTTCGGCGATGCCCAGTTCTGCGCGCAGTTGCGGGTCGCGGGCACTGGGGTGAAAGGTCTGCAGATCGACGCCCAACGGTTGCACGAAGACATTGCGTACGCCGAGGCCGCAGAGCTTGTCAGCCATGACCTGACTGGGCGCCAGGACCCGGTCGAAATTGCCATAAAGCCGGGTGACATACGCCTCGATATTCGGCGTGACCCAATGGCCCATGCGATTGCTGATCAGCAGCGGCAGGTCCGAATGATAAAAACCGATCACTGGCACATCCAGTTGCCGTCGGGCATCCAGAGCTGCCCACGCAGTCAGGTAAGGGTCACCGACTTCGATCAAATCCGGCTGCAAATCCTGCAGGACATTTCGCCAAGGCGCGAGGCGTAGAGGGAAACGATAACCCTTGCCGAAGGGCAGGGCGGGGGCTGGAACCGTGTAAATACCGTCGTGCTCGCCGAAATGCGCACCTGGAATCAACAGGCTGTGGCGAATGCCGGGTTTGACGCCCAGCCGGCGGTGTTTGGCATCCAGATAAGTGCGCACGCCCCCGCTGGCCGGGGCGTAGAACATGGTGATGTCGGCGATATGCACGGTGATCAACCCTCCGCTACGTAGTTCTCCCTTGGTTGACCTTTATCAAGAATAGATGTTCGGTCGGGATTGCGCGGTAGAGCTGAAGAGCACCCTCTCCCAGAGGGAGAGGGGACTGACCGTGGTGGATGTTGGAGGTACGCCGACTTGAGAGACTTGAGCCGAACTCAGGTTCTGAAAAGCATGAAGATCTGCTCCCTTTCCCCCTCGCCCCCCTTGGGGGAGAGGGCTGGGGTGAGGGGGTAAGGCTCTTGATCTTCAGATACGGAAACTGCCAACCAGTTGCTTCAACCGCGAAGCCTGCTGCTCCAGATCCGAGCAAGCCCGCAACGTTGCCTGCAAGTTCTCCACGCCTTCCTGGTTCAGCGTATTGATCTCGGTGATATCGACGTTGATCGACTCGACAACAGCAGTCTGTTCCTCGGTCGCCGTGGCCACCGACTGGTTCATCCCGTCGATCTCACCGATACGCTGCGTCACGCTGTTCAGGCGCTCCCCGGCAAGGTTGGCAATCTCGACGCTGTCCTGACTGTGGCGCTGGCTGTCGCTCATGGTGCTCACCGATTCACGGGCGCCGACCTGCAGCTCCTCGATCATGGTCTGCACTTGCTGCGCCGATTCCTGGGTGCGATGCGCCAGATTGCGCACTTCATCGGCCACCACGGCAAAACCACGACCGGCCTCCCCAGCACGCGCCGCTTCAATCGCGGCGTTGAGCGCTAGCAGGTTGGTCTGCTGGGAAATGCTGGTGATCACTTCGAGAATCTGGCCGATGTTCACGGTTTTGCTGTTCAGCGACTCGATGTTGCTGCTCGACGCGCTGAGCATGCTCGACAGCTGGTTCATCGCCTTGATGCTGCGATCTACCACTTGCTGGCCGTCTTCAGCCAGACCGCGCGCGTCGCTGGCCTGATTCGAGGCCTGTGCAGCATTGCGGGCGATTTCCTGCGCGGCGGCGCCGAGTTGGTTGATCGCGGCGGCAACGCTGCTGGTGCGCGAAGCTTGCTGATCGGAGTTGTACATCGACGAGTTCGACGCGGCGACCACGCGCAGGGCGACTTCGTTGACTTGCCCGGTCGCCGACGACACTTCGCGGATCGAACCGTGAATGCGCTCGACGAAACGGTTGAATGCGGTACCGAGCACACCGAATTCATCGTTATTGACGATGGTCAGGCGTTTGGTCAGGTCGCCTTCGCCGTCAGCGATGTCTTCCATGGCGCGGGTCATCACGTGCAGCGGCTGGATCAGCAGGCGGATCAGCATGCCAAGCAGGGCAATGATGATCGCCACGGCAATCACGGTCGCGATCACTGCGGAGGTGCGGAATTCGCTGAGCATGGCGAAGGCCTGATCCTTGTCCACCGACAGGCCGATGTACCAGTTCACCGACGGCAGACCTTTGATCGGGGCGAAGGTGACAATGCGCGTCTTGCCATCGACGGTGACTTCGCTGAAGTCGCTGCTGATGCGCGGGGTGTCCTGCGGATAGGCTTCTTTCAGAGACTTCATCACCAGAGCCTTGTCCGGGTGGACGAGGATCTTGCCGTCGGCGCTGACCAGGAACACATAACCCATGCCGTCGAAATCCCGCGCTGCGAGGGTGTCGACCAGCGATTGCAGGCTCAGGTCACCGCCAACCACACCGACGCTCTGGCCGGCCTTTTTCGAGGCTGTGGCGATGGAGATGATCAGTTGGCCGGTAGCAGCGTCGATGTAGGGTTCGGTCAGGGTCGAGGTGCTGCTGCTCTCGGCACCTTTATACCAAGGGCGCACGCGCGGATCGAAACCGTCCGGCATCTTCGTGTCCGGGCGGATGGTGAAGTGCCCGGTGGCATCGCCCAGATAGGAAGCCATGAACGTCGAGGTCAGGGTTTTCTGTTCCAGCAGGCTGGCGACGTTGGCAGGTTCGGGGTTGATGGCAATGTTCTGGGCGGCGTTTTCGACCAGCAGAATGCGACCGCCGAGCCAGGTCTGAATATTGCCGGCGGTGACCTCGCCCATCTCGTTGAGATAGTTGTTCAGGTCATCGCGGATCGCATTGCGCTGCAACCAGTCGTTGTACGCCGTAAACGAGGCGAAGGCGGCGATGACGATGAGGGCGGCGGCAAGCAAGATTTTATGGCTGAAGCGCAGATTTTTGTTCATGGCTTGGGGTTCCGCTAAGGTCTTAATGTCCAGGGCGTGCTTTTATAGAAGCGCGCAAAATGGGCAAGGGTGAAAGCAAGCTGATATTTCCGTCTCTCCTTAGGGAAATGTCCGGCCTGACTTGTGGTCGGGTCTCTCACTCTTCTGTATCGGCCATGCGTAATCAAAGATTAACCATTGGGTGACAAAATGCCTGACTCCTCGCAACTCGTAATCGGCGCCGATCTCGCAGGCCAGCAGATTGCTCAGGCCATGCGCCTGGCGAACCGCCACGGACTGGTCGCCGGCGCCACCGGTACCGGTAAAACCGTCACTTTGCAGCGTTTGGCCGAGGCGTTCAGTGACGCCGGCGTCGCAGTATTTGCCGCTGACATCAAGGGCGATCTGTGCGGCCTGGGTGCCGCCGGCAACCCGCAGGGCAAGGTTGCCGAGCGTATCGCCGGGATGCCGTGGCTCAATTACAAGGCGCAGGCTTATCCGGTGACGCTTTGGGATATCCACGGTGAGTCCGGTCATCCGCTGCGCACCACGCTGAGCGAAATGGGCCCGTTGCTGATTGGCAGCCTGCTGGAGCTGACCGACAGTCAACAGTCGGCGCTCTACGCAGCCTTTAAGGTCGCCGACCGTGAAGGCCTGTTGCTGCTGGATCTAAAAGATCTGAAAGCACTGCTCAATCACCTCAAGGACAATCCGCAACTTCTGGGCGAAGACGCGGCGCTGATGACCACCGGCTCCAGTCAGGCGCTGCTGCGTCGCCTGGCGATCCTCGAGCAGCAGGGCGCCGAAGCCTTGTTCGGCGAACCGGCACTGCAACTCGAAGACATTCTGCAACCGACCGCCGATGGTCGCGGGCGCATTCATTTGCTCGATGCCAGCCGTCTGGTACACGAGGCGCCGAAGGTCTACGCGACCTTCCTGTTATGGTTGCTGGCTGAGCTGTTCGAGCAGTTGCCGGAGCGCGGCGATGCCGACAAACCGCTGCTGGCGCTGTTTTTCGATGAGGCGCATTTGCTCTTTGGCGACACACCCAAGGCATTGCAGGAGCGGCTGGAACAAGTGGTGCGCTTGATCCGTTCCAAAGGGGTTGGCGTGTATTTCGTCACGCAGTCGCCGACGGACTTGCCGGATGACGTGCTGGCGCAACTCGGCCTGCGCATCCAGCATGGCTTGCGCGCCTTCACTGCCAAAGAGCAGAAATCCTTGCGCGCAGTGGCGGACGGCTTCCGGCCGAATCCGGCGTTCGACAGTTTGTCGGTGCTGACCGAGTTGGGGATTGGCGAGGCGTTGGTCGGCACGCTGACCGAGAAAGGCACGCCGGAAATGGTGCAGCGCGTGCTGGTGGCGCCACCGCAATCGCGAATAGGGCCGTTGACCGAAACCGAGCGCACGGTGTTGATCGCGGGTTCGCCATTCAAGGGGCGCTATGACAAACCGATTGATCGGGAGTCGGCGTATGAAATTCTGATGGGGCGCAAAGGCCTGGCGCCTGAAGCCGAGGCACCCGCCGGCAAGCCTGCGCCTGAAGAGCCTAGCCTGGCCGACAGAGCAGGAGAGTTCCTCGGCACCGCCGCCGGCCAAGCGCTGAAATCGGCGATGCGCCAGGCTGCCAATAACCTTGGCAAACAACTGGTGCGCGGTTTGATGGGCTCTTTACTCGGTGGCAGCAAACGCCGCTAAAAGCAAAGATCGCAGCCTGCGGCAGCTCCTACAGGAAAATTGCGTTTCATCTGTAGGAGCTGCCGCAGGCTGCGATCCTTTGATTTTTCTTCAGGTTTTGGCCTTGGCGTGCGCCGCCAGGCGCTCCAGCGCCGCGCGCAAACCCGGATCACTGATCCCGTCCGCCGTCGCCTGAATCGTCGCCGCCGCATCCGTGGACAAATCCATGGTGTGCCCGGCTGCCCCGCGTTGAACCGTCGGCGGCTGCACCTTGAACAGAATCCGCGTCAGACTGGCGAACTCATCAAACATCTGCAATTGCCGCTGCAGGCGTTTTTGCTGGTAGCGCAGTCGCGTGGCCCAGTGGCCGTCGGTGACGATCAGCAACAAACTGCCCTCGCGCCACGACGCCACATGGCAATGTTCGCGGGCGGCGGGCTGCAACTGGCTTTCGAGCAGGCGTTGTAAATGGCCCAGGCGCTGGGCATGGCCGAGGATGGCTTTGAGCGGCTTGGCTTCGCGCAAGAGAACGGCGGGTGCTTTGGCCGTAAGAGGGCGAAATGCCATGATCGAACACCTGAAGTAACAGAGTCGCCATGGTAGCAGAAAGGCCAAACTCACTCGCCCATTGCTTTTGCCCCCCCTTTACCCATTAAATCAACGACTAACTTCTGCCTCGTATGACTTGAAGTTGAGCAAAACGCCCCTATTTTAAGTGAGCCCCGTCAAAGCGCAGTGCCAGCATCGTGGAACATCGCCACTTTCCTCACTTCCGTTTCCGGGTAGAATGCTCGTTCGCATGCGGCCATGAGGGCTGCACGGGCGACGCTCACGGGGCCGCCCTCCATCCCTTTAGTGTGGAAGATCCTGCCGATATGTTTGCGCCTTTGTTAAAGAAACTTTTTGGAAGCAAGAACGAGCGTGAAGTCAAACGCATGCTCAAGACGGTGCAGCTCGTCAATGCCTTCGAAGAGCAAATGGTGGCCCTTTCGGACGATCAGTTGCGCGCCAAGACCGAAGAGTTCAAGGCCCGCATCGCCAAAGGGGAAACCCTCGACAAGCTGCTGCCAGAAGCCTTTGCGGTCGCCCGCGAAGCCGGCAAGCGCATCATGGGTATGCGCCACTTCGACGTGCAGCTCGTCGGTGGCATGACCTTGCACGAAGGCAAGATCGCCGAAATGCGCACCGGTGAGGGTAAAACCCTCGTAGCGACCCTGGGTGTTTACCTCAACGCGCTGTCCGGCAAGGGCGTGCACGTTGTGACGGTGAACGACTACCTGGCGCGTCGTGACGCCAACTGGATGCGCCCGCTGTATGAATTCCTCGGCCTGACCGTCGGCGTCGTGACGCCGTTCCAGCCGCCGGAAGAGAAACGTCTGGCCTACGCCGCCGACATCACCTACGGCACCAACAACGAATTCGGTTTCGACTACCTGCGCGACAACATGGCGTTCAGCATGGAAGAAAAATTCCAGCGCGAACTCAACTTTGCCGTGATCGACGAAGTCGACTCCATTCTCATCGACGAAGCGCGTACCCCGCTGATCATTTCCGGTCAGGCCGAGGACAGCTCCAAGCTGTACATGGAGATCAATAAACTGATCCCGCAGCTGGAACTGCACGTCGAAGAAGTCGAAGGCGAAGTCACCAAGGCTGGCCATTACACCGTTGACGAGAAGACCCGTCAGGTCGAACTCAACGAAGCCGGTCACCAGTTCATCGAAGACATGCTCACCCGCGTCGGCCTGCTGGCTGAAGGCGAGAGCCTGTACTCGGCGCATAACCTGGGCCTGCTGACCCACGTATATGCCGGTCTGCGTGCGCACAAGCTGTTCAATCGCAACATCGAATACATCGTGCAAGACGGTCAGGTCGTACTGGTCGACGAACACACCGGCCGTACCATGCCGGGCCGCCGTCTGTCCGAAGGCCTGCACCAGGCCATCGAAGCCAAGGAAGGCCTGAACATTCAGGCTGAGAGCCAGACCCTGGCCTCGACCACGTTCCAGAACTACTTCCGTCTGTATACCAAGCTGTCCGGCATGACCGGTACCGCTGACACCGAAGCGTTCGAATTCCACCAGATCTATGGTCTGGAAGTGATGGTCATCCCGCCGAACAAACCGTTGGCGCGTAAAGACTTCAACGACCTGGTATTCCTGACCGCCGAAGAGAAATACGCGGCGATCGTTGCGGACATCAAGGAAAGCATGGCTGCCGGTCGTCCGGTGCTGGTGGGTACGGCCACCATCGAAACCTCCGAGCACATGTCCGCATTGCTCGTGAAGGAAGGCATCGAACACAAGGTTCTCAACGCCAAGTTCCACGAAAAAGAAGCTGAGATCATCGCACAGGCCGGTCGTCCGGGCGCCCTGACCATCGCCACCAACATGGCCGGTCGTGGTACCGACATCCTGTTGGGCGGTAATTGGGAGGTTGAAGTCGCGTCGCTGGAAAATCCGACCCCTGAGCAGATTGCCCAGATCAAGGCCGACTGGCAGAAGCGTCACCAGCAAGTGCTCGAATCGGGCGGTTTGCAGGTGATCGCTTCCGAGCGTCACGAATCGCGCCGTATCGACAACCAGCTGCGTGGCCGTGCCGGTCGTCAGGGCGATGCCGGTTCCAGCCGCTTCTACCTGTCGCTGGAAGACAGCCTGATGCGCATCTTCGCTTCTGATCGAGTGAAGAACTTCATGAAAGCCCTGGGCATGCAGCCGGGCGAAGCGATCGAGCACCGCATGGTGACCAACGCGATCGAGAAGGCGCAGCGCAAGGTTGAAGGCCGCAACTTCGACATTCGTAAGCAACTGCTCGAGTTTGACGACGTCAACAACGAACAGCGTAAAGTGATCTATCACATGCGTAACACGTTGCTGGCCGCTGACAACATCGGTGAAACCATCGCTGATTTCCGTCAGGACGTGCTCAACGCCACCGTCAGCGCGCACATTCCGCCGCAGTCGTTGCCAGAGCAGTGGGACGTGGCCGGTCTGGAAGCTTCGATTGCCAGCGACTTCGGCGTGACACTGCCGATCCAGCAGTGGCTCGACGAAGACGATCACCTGTACGAAGAAACCCTGCGCGAGAAGCTCATGACCGAGCTGATGGCGGCGTACAACGAGAAAGAAGACCAGGCCGGTGCCGACGCACTGCGCTCGTTCGAGAAACAAATCGTACTGCGTGTGCTGGATGACCTGTGGAAAGACCACCTGTCGACCATGGATCACCTGCGTCACGGTATCCACCTGCGTGGCTACGCCCAGAAGAACCCGAAGCAGGAATACAAGCGCGAGTCGTTCACGCTGTTCTCCGAGCTGCTCGATTCGATCAAGCGCGACTCGATCCGTGTGCTGTCGCACGTTCAGGTGCGCCGCGAAGATCCGGAAGCCGAAGAGCAACGTCTGCGTCAGGAAGCCGAAGCACTGGCCGCCCGCATGCAGTTCGAACACGCCGAAGCGCCAGGCCTGGAGCAACCGGAAGTACTGGGTGAGGAGGTCGATGTGGCCCTCGCTACCGCGCCGGTGCGCAACGAGCAGAAGCTGGGCCGCAACGAACTGTGCTACTGCGGTTCGGGCAAGAAATTCAAGCATTGCCACGGGCAGATCCAGTAAAACCCGTTTCAATCGCTGAAATACCCGCGCCGCGACCGGCATAAGCCGTCGCGGCGTTTTGCCATTTAAACCACCGCTTTCAAATGGCGGTGCTGACTTCATTGAGTAAGGAGCGCATTCATGGCTGTTGGTCTTGGTCCTTTGCCAACGTTGCACCCGGTTGCCGGTTTTGAACTCGGTATCGCCTCGGCCGGCATCAAGCGCCCCGGGCGCAAGGATGTCGTGGTGATGCGTTGCGCCGAAGGTTCGACCGTGGCGGGCGTATTCACGTTGAACGCCTTTTGTGCCGCACCGGTGATTCTGGCGAAGAAGCGCGTCCAGAACGCCGTGCGTTATTTGCTGACCAACACTGGCAATGCCAACGCCGGTACCGGCGAGCCGGGCCTGGCCGCTGCTGAACGCACCACCGCCAAGTTGGCCGAGCTGACCGGCGTTGCTGCCGAGCAGATCCTGCCGTACTCCACCGGCGTGATTGGCGAGCCACTGCCGGTCGAGAAGATCGAAGGCGCACTACAAGCCGCGCTGGACGACCTCTCGGAAAACAACTGGGAAGCCGCCGCCACCGGCATCATGACCACCGACACCCTGCCGAAGGGCGCCAGCCGCCAGTTCGAGCATGACGGCGTGACCATCACCGTCACCGGTATCAGCAAAGGCGCGGGCATGATCCGCCCGAACATGGCGACCATGCTTGGTTACATTGCTACTGACGCCAAAGTCTCCCGTGACGTTCTGCACAACTTGATGCTCGATGGCGCGAACAAGTCGTTCAACCGCATCACCATCGACGGCGATACCTCGACCAACGATTGCTGCATGCTGATTGCCACCGGCAAAGCTGCACTGCCGGAAATCAACCGTGCCGAAGGCGAGCTGTTCGCCAAACTGAAGCAAGCGGTGTTCGAAGTGTGCATGGACGTGGCCCAAGCCATCGTGCGCGACGGCGAAGGCGCGACCAAGTTCGTGACGGTTGAAGTGAATGGTGGTGGCAATCATCAGGAATGCCTCGACGTCGGCTATACCGTGGCGCACTCGCCGCTGATCAAGACCGCGCTGTTCGCCTCCGACCCGAACTGGGGCCGTATCCTCGCCGCTGTCGGCCGTGCCGGCGTGCCGGATCTGGACGTGAGCAAGATCGACGTGTTCCTCGGTGAAGTGTGCATCGCCAGCCGTGGCGCCCGTGCGGCGACCTACACTGAAGCCCAAGGCTCGGCGGTGATGCAGCAGGAAGAGATCACCATCCGCATCGAGCTGGGTCGCGGCGATTGCAGCGAAACCATCTGGACCACCGACCTGTCGCATGAATACGTGAAGATCAACGCCGAATACCGCACTTGATCTAACCTGAGACCGAGTCGCCTGCATCGCCAGCAGGCTGGCTCCCACAGAGATCTGTGTCATGCACAAATTCCCTGTAGGAGTGAGCCTGCTCGCGATGGCGACCTGTCAGGTACCAAAGATTCTGGCCTGTCCCTCCTGATGAAAGGCACCCAACCATGTCCCTGCACCTGATCATCGGCGACAAACTGCTTTCCTCCTGGTCCCTGCGCGCCGCCCTGGCACTTGAGCTGACCGGCGCCCCCTACAGCGAAGAACTGATCAAGCTCGGCAAGCCCGACACCCGCGAGCTGCTGCTCAAGCATTCGCCGACCGCCAAAGTCCCGCTGCTGCAAACGGCGCGCGGCACCATTGCCGACTCACTGGCGATTGCTGAATACCTCGCCGAACAGTTCCCGTCCGAGCAACTCTGGCCGAGCGATATTTTCGCCCGCGCCCAAGCCCGATCCGCCTGCGCACAAATGCACAGCGGCTTCTTCGCCATGCGCAATCACATGCCGTTCAACCTCAACCATGACGCGCCGCTGAACCCGGTGCCGCCAGAAGTGAAGGTCGACATCGAGCGCATGCTCGCGTTGTGGGCCGAATGCCGTGCCGCCGCGACCGAGAGCGGGCCGTACCTGTTCGGTCGGGTGAGTCTGGCCGACGCCTTCTTCGCACCGATTGCCGTGCGTCTGCGCACTTACCAAGTGCAGCTGCCGGCCGCCGACCAAGCCTATGTTGAAACCGTCTACCAATGGCCCGCCTTCAAAGCGTGGCAAAAGGCTGGACTGGAGGAGTTGATTCCGTGAAACGCGTACACGTCGCCGCTGCTGTCATTCGTGACGACAGTGGCAAAATCCTCATCGCCCGCCGTGCCGACACCCAGCATCAAGGCGGCTTGTGGGAGTTTCCCGGCGGCAAGGTCGAGGCCGACGAGTCGGTCGAAAGTGCACTGGCCCGCGAGCTGCACGAAGAGTTGGGCATCGTCGTTGGCGCCGCCCGACCGCTGATCAAAGTGCGTCACGATTACCCCGACAAACAGGTATTGCTGGATGTCTGGGAAGTCTCGGCCTTCACCGGCGAGCCGCACGGCGCAGAGGGGCAGCCTTTGGCCTGGGTGACCGCGAAGGAGCTGGCGAACTACGAGTTCCCGGCGGCCAACCAGCCGATCGTTGCTGCCGCGCGTTTGCCGGCGGAGTACCTGATTACCCCTGAAGACCTGGAAACCCCGGCTCTACTGCGCGGTATCCAGAAGGCGATTGCTGGTGGGATCAAATTGATCCAGCTGCGCGCGCCGAACGGCTATGACCCCAAGTACCGCGATCTGGCGGTCGATGCCGCCGGTCTGTGTGCCGGTAAAGCGCAGTTGATGATCAAAGGGCCGTTCGAGTGGCTTGGCGATTTCCCGTCTGCCGGTTGGCACATCACTTCTGCGCAGCTGCGCAAATACGCCGCGGCGGGGCGTCCATTGCCGGCGGAGCGCTGGTTGGCGGCGTCGTGCCACAACGCTGAGGAATTGGCGTTGGCGGAACAGATAGGCGTGGATTTTGTGACCCTGTCGCCGGTGCAGCCGACGCTGACTCACCCGGATGCGCAGCCGCTGGGCTGGCAGCAGGCTGGGGCGTTGATTGAAAGCTTCAGCAAACCGGTGTTTCTGTTGGGCGGGGTTGGTCCGGCGGAGCGGGAGAAAGCCTGGGGCGTTGGTGCGCAAGGCGTGGCAGGGATTCGCGCGTTCTGGCCTGATTCTGTTTAACGGCTACTGACCTCATCGCGAGCAGGCTCACTCCTACAGTTGACCGCGTTCTACCTGAAGTAGCGCGGTCAATTGTGGGAGCGAGCTTGCTCGCGAAGGCGATCTGTCAGGCGCTAGATTTCTGCAGGTTTTGCCGCTGGCTGCCAGAGAATCTCCGCAATCCCCTGCCTCCGCGCAATCAACCGCGCCGCCACAAACAGCAAATCCGACAACCGATTGATATACGCCAGCCCGACCCCGGCCAACGGCTCTATCGCATTCAAATGCTGACAGCGGCGCTCGGCACTCCTTGCCAGACTCCGGCAGACATGGGCTTGGGCAATCAACATCGAGCCACCCGGCAGAATGAAATTCTCCAGCGGGCCCAACTCCTCATTCCACACATCGATCGCCGCTTCCAGGCGCTCGATTTCCGCCGTATTCAACGCCTGATACGCCGGCATCGCCAACTCGCCCCCCAGATCAAACAAGCGATGCTGACAAGGCGCTAACACTTCAATCAGTTCATCCAGCCCTGGACAAGCCTCGCGCTCGGCAACCAACCCGGCCAGCAACACGCCGACCTGACTGTTCAGCGTATCGACCTCACCAATCGCCTCGATGCGCGGGTGATCCTTGGGCACGCGGCGGCCGTCACCCAGGCCGGTTTCACCGTTGTCGCCGGTGCGGGTGTAGATTTTCGACAGGCGAAAGCCCATGGGTTACCTCGATAATTGATTGGTTTCGGCAGCGATGGGCAGCGGTTGCGTCAGCGGCAGGCGCAAGGTGAAACAGGTGCCTTGGCCCGGTGCTGACTGCACCTCCATCTGCCCTTTGTGATTGTTGGTAATAATGAAATACGACACCGATAAGCCAAGCCCGGTGCCCTGACCGATTTCCTTGGTGGTGAAGAACGGCTCGAAGGTGCGTTTGCGCACGTTCTCGCTCATGCCGATGCCATTGTCTTCAACCTGAATCTCGGCCCACGGCGGATTGAGTTTGGTGCGCAGGATGATCCGCCCCGGCTCACTGTCGTCTTCGCGCTGGTGAATCGCCTGCGCGGCGTTTTTCAGCAGATTGAGCAGCACCTGTTCCAGTTCGTTGGCAGTGCCCGGCACCGGGCCGAGCGCCGGGTCGAACTGGCGGATGATCGCCTGGCCCTTGAAGTCGAAACCGATGGCCAGATCGAAGTCGTTGCCGGCAATTTCCACGGCTTGATCGATCAGCGCCGGCAGATCGCATGGCGCCATCTGCCGGGTACTGCGACGGCTGAAGCTGAGCATGTGCGTGACGATTTTCGCCGCGCGAGCGCCGGCCTGTTGAATGCCATCGAGCAATTGCGGCACTTCGCGGCCCTGCAGGTAGCGGTTCACGGTGTCCAGCTCGATGTCCAGTTGCTCGGCGGTTTCGAGGTTTTTTGGCAGATCGGCGGACAGGCGCCGCCGGATGTTCTGCACGTTGTGCAGGATTGCGCCCAGAGGGTTGTTGATCTCGTGGGCCATGCCGGCGGCGAGACCACCGACGGAGAGCATTTTTTCCGACTGCACCATCATTTCTTCCAGCGACAGACGCTGGGTGATGTCATCGATGCGGATCACCACGCCACGCCCGGCACCGCCCATCAATGGATAGAACGTCAACGCGTAATGCTTGGGCTCGTCGTCCTTGAACCAGGTTACCCGCTCGATTTTCGCCACGGTGTGCTGCTCGACCGTCTGTTTGAGCTGCGGCAGAAACGGCTTGAGCGGTTCGAAGGCAAGGAAAATTGGCTGGTTCAGTGCCTCGTCCAGTCGTGTGCCGGAGAGGGCACTGGCTTCCTGGTTCCACTGGGTGACGTAGAGCTGCTCGTCGAGGGCGATCAGTGCCGAGGGCATCGAGTCGATGATGCTGTTGAGGTAATTCTGGAAACCGGTGAGCTTCTTTTCGATCTTGCTGCGTACCTGGACTTCCAGCTCCAGCTTGCGGTTGGTGTGGCGGGTTTCCTCGGCCAGCCCTTGGGCCTGATCGTAGGCGGCTTGCGAGTCATCGCGGGCACGCTTGAGTTGCTGCTCGCGGGCTTCGATGCGCGACAGCATGGTGTTGAACGCTTCGGCGAGGCTGCCGATTTCGTCATGATTGCCGCGTGAAGCGCGCAGGGCATAGTTCTCTTCGCGGGTGACCTGACGCGACAACTCTTCGAGCTGGTGAATCGGTCGGGTGATCAGGCGTTTGATCTGCCGGGCAATCACCAGCCACAACAACACGCTGAAAATCAGAATGCCAAGGCTGGCGGTCAGGGTGCCGGTGTAGAAGGCCATCGGCAGTTCGCTGCTGGCCACCAGCAACAGATGGCCCGGCGCAGTGCCGGGGCGGGGCAGGGTGATCAACTGGTTACTGCGAAACTCGGTCAGTTGCCACGCTTCGATGTGTCGATAGCGTTCCGGCAGGCTGAGTTTGTCGCCGCGCTGGACTTGCGCCAGCCGTTCGCCCTTGCCGTCATACAGGGCAGCGGCGCGCAGCGGCGAATAGCTGTCGAGTTCTTTGAGCAGGCGCTCGGCGCTTTGCGGGGATTGCAGGGCTTCACTGACCAGACTCGGGTTGGCAATCAGCCGGCCGATGGTCTGCAAGGCCTGCGGTGCCATGCTTTCCTGAGAGATGTAATAGGCGGCGCTGATAAAGGTCAGGTTGGCGACCAGCAGGACCGTGGTCAACAGTACCAGCAGGGCGGCCAGCAGTTTCTGGCCGACCGGCAGGTTTTCGAGGCGCTGGCGCAATGGCATCAGGTTTTTCGCAGCAAAGGAACAAGTGGCCAGCGTAGCCGCTGCTCAGTCGCTGGGCAATCCAAGGCTGAGCAGATGAGCGACCAGGCGCTGCTGCAATTGATTGAGGTGCGGCAGGTTCAACTGGTGGCGCGCGGCGACTTTGCAGGCATGGCCCAACAGATAGCTGATTTCGGTGCGGCGCTGGTTGGCGACGTCCTGATACATCGACGAGTAATTGGCCGCCGTGGCGTGGATGACTCGCTCGACTTCCTGTTGCAGGTTGTCGGCGGCAGCCGGCTGGCCGCAACGCTCCAGCAGCTCGGCCAGTTCGCCGCACAGCGTGGCGACTTCGCAGTGATGTTCCTGCAATCCGCCGTTACGGCAATGGTGCAGCACGGTCAACGGATTGATCGCGCAGTTGAGCGCCAGTTTGCGCCACAACCGCGTGAGGATATCGGTGCTCCATTCATGGGGAATTTTCGCCGCCTCCAGATCGTCCAGCCAGATTGGCGCGACCGGATGGCCAGCGTCGCCCAGCCAGGTGAAGCCGTGGCCGGCAAACACGACACGCCAGGCGCCATCGCGAAAAGCACCTTCGGTGCTTGAAGCGCTGATGCAGCGGGCCAGTGGCACACGGTTGGCGACAGCGTCCTGGCTGCCGAGGCCGTTTTGCAGAAGGATCAGTTCGGCGTCCGCTGTCAGTCGTGGGGCGAGGCGGGCGACGGCGTTTTCTGCGTCGTAGGCTTTGCAGGCGACAAGCAAACGGCTGATCGGCTCAGGGCTGTCGGGTGTTTCGCCGGGAACCGTATAGGTGCTCGCCACACCGCGCTCCACCAGCGTCAAGCCGCCCGCAGCCTGATAGCTTTGCAAGCGTTCGGTGTCACGCACGATCAGTCTGACCGGCAAACCGGCCCGGGCCAGACGTGTGGCCCAAAGCGTGCCGAGGCTGCCGGCGCCCAATACATGCCAGGGGGTGGACATCAGTTTTTTGCTCGATTGCGTACAGGCATGTGCGGCTCGCCGTGTCGGTGGGAAAAGACCCGTTATAATGAGCCCGATTTTAACCGCAAGCCAAGCGCGCTCCATCCACATCGAGCGCGCCTTTTTATTGGAGAGATTACATGCCGTCGTTCGACGTGGTATCCGAACTGGACAAACACGAACTCACCAACGCGGTCGAGAACGCCGTGAAGGAACTCGATCGTCGTTATGACCTGAAAGGCAAAGGCAGCTTCGAGTTCAAGGAAAAAGACCTGACCGTCAGCCTCACCGCTGAAGCCGGGTTCCAGCTGGAAGCGATGATCGAAATCCTCAAGCTGGCACTGGTCAAGCGCAAGATCGACGTACAGTGCCTTGAAGTCAAAGACGCGTACGCTTCGGGCAAGCTGATGAAGCAGGATGCCGTGCTCAAGGAAGGCATCGACAAGGAGCTGGCGAAGAAGATCGTCGGCCACATCAAGGACGCCAAGCTTAAAGTGCAGGCCGCCATTCAGGGCGAGCAAGTGCGTGTGACCGGCAAGAAGCGTGATGACCTGCAAGAGGCCATCGCTGCACTGCGGGCCAAAGAGTTCGGCATGCCACTGCAGTTCAACAACTTCCGCGACTAAGCTCGGTCAGATGATCTGTGGGAGCGAGCCTGCTCGCGAAGGCTGTATGTCATTCAATAGTGAGTTGACTGACACACCGTCTTCGCGAGCAGGCTCGCTCCCACATTGTTTTGTGTACACCCGGCGGTTTTCTGCCGCTTATTTTTCGCGTGCCGAATGGCCGGAAATCAGGAGATAGAACATGGATTTGAATGCTGAGGTGGACAACCTGGTCAAGGCATCCCAGGCGTGGATCCCGATGATCATGGAATACGGCAGTCGTGTGCTGCTGGCGGTCATTACCCTGGCGATCGGCTGGTGGCTGATCAACAAGGTCACGCAGAAACTCGGTGGCCTTCTGGCCCTGCGCAATGCCGATCTGGCGCTGCAAGGTTTTATCAGCAGCCTGGCGAACATCATTCTCAAGGTCTTGCTGATTGTCAGCGTCGCTTCGATGATCGGTGTGGAAACCACCTCGTTCGTTGCTGCGATCGGTGCTGCCGGTCTGGCGATCGGTCTGGCCTTGCAGGGCAGCCTGGCGAACTTCGCTGGTGGCGTACTGATTCTGCTGTTCCGTCCGTTCCGTATCGGTGACTGGATTGAAGCGCAAGGCGTGTCGGGTACGGTCGACAGCATCCAGATTTTCCACACCGTGCTGCGTACCGGTGACAACAAGACCATCATCGTGCCAAACGGCAACCTGTCGAACGGCATCATTACTAACACCAACCGTCAGCCGACTCGCAAAGTCGTATTTGATGTCGGCGTTGATTACGAAGCCGATCTGCAGAAGGCCCGTCAGGTGCTGCTGGATCTGGCCAAGGATGAGCGCGTGTTGCAGGATCCTGCCCCGCAGGCAGTGATTTCGACCTTGGGCGACAGTTCGATCACTGTTTCCTTGCGTGTGTGGGTTAAAACTGCAGACTACTGGGACGTGATGTTCATGTTTAACGAACAGTCGCGTGACCGTTTAAAGACTGCCGGCATTGATATTCCTTTTCCGCAGCGCGTGATTCGCGTGGTGCAGGAATCGGCAACACAATGATAGGTTGCTAATTAATTGCCTGACTTATCGGTCAGGCAACTATTGCAAGTGACAGGCAATAAAAAAGGCCCATCGCAAGATGGGCCTTTTTTTATGCTTCCAAACTAACCACTGACGATTACAAGATGTTCAGTGGGTATTCGGTGATCAGACGGAACTCTTTGACATCGCCTTCGCCTTGGTCAGCGTTGGCAACGTGCCAGGCTTGACGAATGCGGAAGGACAGGTCTTTAGCCGGGCCAGACTGAACAACATACTTGGCTTCGAAGTTGGTTTCGTGGTGTTCGCCGTCTTCACCGTACAGCGGAGCGCCAGTGCTGGTGCGGTATTGGCTGTTTGCAGACAGACCGGTACCGTCGATATCCCAACCTTTAACGTAACGAACCATAAAGCTCAGGCCTGGAACGCCGTACTCGGCCATTTTCAGGTCGTAACGGGCTTGCACGGATTTCTCGCCTGGACCGTTGAAGTCAGAGTACTGGATGGAGTTGGCGAGGAAGATCGAGTCGCCACCACGGTTGTTTTTACCCACGCCGATGTAGTCGAACGGGGTATCGCCGTTGACCTTCTGGAAGGCCAGAGTGAAGGTATGAGCCTTCAGGAACGACAGTGCAGTTGCCAGGGAGAAGGTCGTGTTGCTGATGTCACCTGCCTGTTTGTCACCGGTGTCGGTAGTGCGGTAGATGTTGAAGTCAGTGTTCAGCGAAGTGTCACCGCCGAACGGGGTGGTCAGGTTCACGTTCGCGTAGTACTGGTTCCAGATATCTTCCAGCTTGGCACCGTAGAGCGAAGCGCTCAGGTTGTCGGTGATGCCGTACTTGCCGCCGAAGTAGTCGATCTTGTTGGCTTCTACACCCGAATAGTTGGAGTACAGACCGCCGTCACGGGCGTTCTTGTCCTGACTGGAAGACGAGTAGAAGTGACCGGCTTCAAGGTCAAGGTCTTTGATTTCGCTGCTCTGCAACTGGAAACCAGTGGCAGTTTGCGGAAGGATGCGGGAACCGCCAACAGCGAACACTGGAGAAGTGCTTGGCTGCATGTCACCGAATTTCAGCTCGGTTTTGGAAACGCGGAACTTGATGGAAGCGCCAGCCTTGCCTTGACTGTCGTTGACGTCGTGTGCATAGCCGTTGGCCTTGAGGGTATCGCTACGGCTCATGTTGCCAGTACCGGAAGTACCGTCACCACCATCCAGTTTCAAGGCCAGATAGCCGTAAGCATCAATACCTACACCAACGGTACCTTGGGTATAACCGGAGGTGAAGTTACCAAGGAAACCCTGGGTCCAGTCTTTCTGGTCGCGGCCGCCGTTCTTGTTGTCGCGGTTGAAGTAGTAGTTCTTCAACGTCTCGGTGAGTTTCGCGTCTTCAACAAAACCTTTGGCTTCAGCCTGGTCACTTACAAACGGGGCGGCCGTAGCCACTTGAGTACTGGCGGCTGCAGCAACTGCCAGTGCGATCATGCTCCACTTCATCACGCGCATCGTGATTTGCTCCTTTGGTTTTAGAAGAGTACTGCCGTCCCACCTGTTTTATTATCTGGGCGGCTCTTTCTTTTTGTGTCGGCGCAAACTTATATCACGCCGACAATGTTGGCGATACTTGCTGATCCAACCTTTCAGCATCTTTACGACGTTGTCGCAAATGGCGTGGTGGATGTCGCAAATTCACAGTACCGACGCAGCCGGACTGACAACTTTCTCGCTGTTTATGGGCCTTTTTGCATCGGTAAAAAAGAGTCCCTGGCAAAACACTTGAATCTCCATCGGGCAACCCTGCCACTGTTCTTATGGGGCTTAAGGCATCCACTTCCAGTGGTGCGCTTATAGTCCATATGAGTACGAATGCAACAAGCGTGCACAAACCGCAATTTGGTTGCGGTTATTTTTCTGAACACCCGCCTGTGCTTGTGAAAACCTTGTGAAAACGGGGCTTCAAGCCTGATTTTTTCAATGCTTGACGCCATTTCTCCTTTGGTGTTGCCACGCCGAAAAGCGCGCGTGACAACCAAAAACGTTACCGGTTCACCCCTCAGTGAGTATTTGGCGGATGCCCGACGCAGTGAGCGTAGACGCACTGTGCGGTTTTGGTGCAAAAAAATTTACAGCTGTTCTGAATTCATACAGCGTGCGCGGGCGATGACACTGAGCGTCTCTGCGGTTTTCGGTCATTTTTTCGGGTTGAGCGTCGATGCTGGTTTCATGCTGGTGCGTTGTGCTCGCAAATGTCACATGTCGGGGCGTTGGCAGAGCGGCGCAGTACACCGTCGTCGTGAAGGCTGGCGCATTCGCAGGTATGCTGCCGTCCTGTCGCTTGGTGCGCTGTCCGTATGGATCGCCGCTAAGCTGAATAATGAAGATCAGCCGGGAGTGCGCGCAGTGTTTGCTTTAGATTCACGACTTCAACAGGACACGCTGACCATCGGTGATTTCCCTCTCTGCCGACTGCTGCTGTCCAATGACGCCAATTACCCTTGGTTCATCCTGGTGCCTCGTCGCGACGATATCAGTGAGTTGTTTCAGTTGGATGTCGCCGATCAACAGCAGTTGTGGCAGGAAACCACCGCGCTGGCTGAGCTGCTCAAGGATTTGTTTGACGCCGACAAGCTGAACGTTGCAACGCTGGGCAACGTTGTCGCTCAATTGCACATGCATGTGATTGTGCGCAAACGCGATGATGCAGCCTGGCCCGCGCCGGTCTGGGGCAAACACCCGGCCAAGCCATACAGTGCCGAGCAGGTCGCCGCCATTCGCGAACGGTTGCGTCTGGTCCTGACCGAGCATTTCACCTTTGTGGAGGGCTGAGTCATGAGCCTGGAAGATCGCGTTACCGATCTGGAAAGCCGACTGGCGTTTCAGGATGACACCATTCAGGCGTTGAACGACGTGCTGGTGGCTCAGCAGCGCGTGGTCGAGCGCCTGCAATTGCAGATGGCGGCCCTGCTCAAGCGCCAGGAAGAGATGGTCGGCCAGTTCGAGTCCTTCGAGGATGAGGCGCCACCACCGCACTACTGATTCAGATACTTTTCATCAGGCGTAAAAAAACCGCGAACAGCACGCTGCTCGCGGTTTTTTAATGCCTTGGATCAGCGTCGCGGCAGAGCGGCGATCACGTCCTCGGCTTGCAGGCCCTTGTCCCGGTTCATTACCGAGAACTCCACACGCTGGCCTTCGACCAGGACGCGGTGACCTTCGCCACGGATCGCGCGAAAATGCACGAAAATATCATCGCCGGAATCCCGGGAGATAAAACCGAAGCCTTTGGAGGTGTTGAACCACTTGACGGTACCGGTATCACGATTGGTCATGTCATAGCTGGTCGGAGCGGCAGCCGGTGAAGAACGATAGAAGCTGACGGCCAGGTGCAGGACCACCGCAACCAGTGCAATCACCAAGGTGAACAGCACGGCTGGCTGACCGGCGATGACGGGCATCGGGGCGATCAGGGTCAGGGTTTGCAGGACAACGGTCAGTACCAGAAGAGCGCTGACCAGGTTTTGCAGATGCTGACGAGGGCCTTTGTTCCAAAAAGGAATCACTGGGGCAATCACCAGGTTCAGCAGGCCGAAAAAGGCCAGGTAAAGTGCATCGGGTTGTTGCAGGTAGGGAACGGCTTCGGATTTCAAGCTGGGTATGAACGACAGCAGCAATGCCGCTGCGCCCATTAGCAGGTGGACGATTTTCAACATTTTGATTGGCTCACGTTTATGACGGCTCACAAGGAAGAGCTGAAGGCGCACGGTTCGCTTCGGAACAAAATAAGAGGCGGTGGACACGTTCACGGCATCAGCCTATGCGCAACGCCCCGAAAAATGGGGCATGGCGACACACTGCCTATTTAACAGCAAAGCCTGCGGCTACTCAAATCAGCCCGGCCAGCGGCATCGCCTCGGTCGATTTGTCGCAGTGTGTGCACCTGATCGGGGCTGCGGGGTATCGACAGCCTTGCTAGAGTGGGTCTGCACCTGTTGGATGAATTCAATCGCCGTTAGGGGGTAAACATGGCAATCGATATCGGTATCAGTGAAGAAGACCGCAAGTCCATCGTCGAAGGCTTATCGCGTCTGCTGTCGGACACCTACGTGCTGTATCTGAAAACCCACAACTTCCACTGGAACGTCACCGGTCCGATGTTTCGGACGCTGCACTTGATGTTCGAAGAGCAATACAACGAACTCGCGCTAGCTGTTGATTTGATTGCCGAGCGTATTCGCGCCTTGGGCTTTCCGGCGCCAGGCGCCTACGCCACCTACGCACGCCTTTCTTCTATCAAGGAAGAGGTGGGCGTGCCGAGTGCCGAAGACATGATCAAGCAACTGGTCGATGGCCAGGAAGCCGTGACCCGCACGGCGCGTGGCATCTTCCCGTTGCTCGACAAGGTCAGCGATGAGCCGACAGCAGACCTGTTGACCCAGCGCATGCAGGTTCACGAGAAAACTGCGTGGATGCTGCGCGCGTTGCTGGAAGCATAATCCTGCGGACGCGCAGGCCAGCATTCGAAGGACTGCGCGCTGTCCGGAATCTTACCTGTATCGTTGGCTTATCCTACGGAGATGGTCAATAAGTCGTCTGGCTATAACTTTGTGTCTGCGCTTTTATGAAAGCCACAGGATGTGACTTTTCAAACAAGCAGAGATGGCAAAGGAGTGTCACCGATATGGTAGAGGGAGACAGGCGAGGCGACAGGATTGTCGGCTTGCCACATGAATTGAAAGTCGATCCGTTCGTCAACGAATTCGACATGGCACTGGTTCAGCCATCGTCACGATCCGTGCGTCTGAACGGTTATGCGACCTGCCTGCGGCTGGAGCGGGTCTACTGGGACATCCTCGGCGATATGGCCGCAGACAACTGCTGTTCGATCAGCTCGCTGTTGTCCCATGTCGACCGTGAAGTGCATTTGCGTCACGGCGGGGTGAGAAATTTCAGCGCGCTGGTGCGGGTGGTGTGTGTCATGAACGGCGTCAAGCAAGCTACACCTGCCGAATCGCGCTGAAGCGGCGGTTGCAAACGAGGTCGCGGCCTGTGCAGTCTTACGGCTGCACAGGCCGCATTTAATCGATATAATCCCGCTCTTTCGCCGCAAAGCCCTGCGCGCGGTGGCAATCTGATCGCCGAGACACCCCCATGCCGATGTACGATTATCAATGTGCTTCCTGTGGTCATCAGTTGGAAGCCATTCAAAAGATCAGCGAGGCCCCGCTGGTCGACTGCCCTGCCTGTCAGGCGCCAGAGCTCAAGAAGCAACTGTCGATGCCAGGCTTTCGCCTCAGTGGCGGCGGTTGGTACGAAACCGATTTCAAGACCGGAGCCAAGAAGAACCTGGCCGGTGGCGACAAATCTGACTAGGGTTCAACCCCAGGTTGAACGACACGCGTGAGTTTCCGCATTGCTTGAAAAGCAACGGGAGCTCCACCGAATTTTTCGAATTACGAGAAGCGAACCACGACCATGATGCGCAGCCACTATTGCGGCCAACTGAACGAAAGCCTGGAAGGCCAGGAAATTACCCTTTGCGGATGGGTTCACCGTCGTCGCGACCACGGCGGGGTGATTTTCCTCGATATCCGTGATCGTGATGGTCTGGCCCAAGTGGTATTCGATCCGGATCGCGCCGAGAGCTTCGCCGCTGCCGATCGCGTGCGCAGCGAATACGTCGTGAAGATCACCGGTAAGGTGCGTCTGCGTCCGGCCGGTGCCACCAACGCCAACATGGCGTCGGGCATGATCGAAGTGCTGGGTTACGAACTGGAAGTGCTGAACGAGTCGGAAACCCCGCCGTTCCCGCTGAACGAGTTCTCCGACGTTGGCGAAGAAACCCGTCTGCGTTATCGCTTCCTCGACCTGCGTCGTCCGGAAATGGCCGAGAAGCTGCGTCTGCGTTCGCGCATGACCACCAGCATCCGTCGCTTCCTCGACGAGAACGGCTTCCTCGACGTTGAAACGCCGATCCTGACCCGTGCCACCCCTGAAGGTGCGCGTGACTATCTGGTGCCAAGCCGCACTCACGCCGGTTCGTTCTTCGCGTTGCCGCAATCGCCGCAGCTGTTCAAGCAACTGCTGATGGTTGCCGGTTTCGACCGTTACTACCAGATCGCCAAGTGCTTCCGCGACGAAGACCTGCGCGCTGACCGTCAGCCAGAATTCACCCAGATCGACATCGAGACCAGCTTCCTCGATGAAAAAGAGATCATGGGCCTGACCGAAGAAATGATCCGCAACCTGTTCAAGGAAGTGCTGGGTCTGGAATTCGGCGACTTCCCGCACATGACTTTCGAAGAAGCCATGCGCCGCTACGGTTCCGACAAGCCAGACCTGCGTAACCCGCTGGAACTGGTCGACGTTGCCGACCAGCTCAAAGAAGTCGACTTCAAAGTGTTCAGCGGCCCGGCCAATGATCCGAAGTGCCGTATCGCCGCACTGCGCGTTCCAGGCGGGGCGAGCATGCCACGCAAGCAGATCGACGATTACACCAAGTTCGTCGGCATCTACGGTGCCAAGGGCCTGGCGTACATCAAGGTCAACGAGCGCGCTGCCGGTGTTGACGGTCTGCAATCGCCGATCGTGAAAAACATCCCGCTGGAAAACCTCAACGCCATCCTCGATCGCGTTGGCGCAGTTGACGGCGACATCGTGTTCTTCGGCGCCGACAAAGCCAAGATCGTCAGCGAAGCCCTGGGCGCGCTGCGTATCAAGCTCGGTCACGACCTCAAGCTGCTGACCTGCGAGTGGGCGCCAATGTGGGTCGTCGACTTCCCGATGTTCGAAGAAAACGACGACGGCAGCTTCTCCGCGCTGCACCATCCGTTCACCGCACCGAAGTGCACGCCGCAAGAGCTCGAAGCCAACCCGGCTGGCGCTCTGTCCCGCGCGTACGACATGGTGCTGAACGGTACCGAACTGGGTGGCGGTTCGATTCGTATCCACCGTAAAGAGATGCAACAGTCGGTATTCCGCCTGCTGGGTATCAATGAAGCGGAACAGGAAGAGAAGTTCGGCTTCCTGCTCGACGCCCTGAAGTACGGTGCACCGCCACACGGTGGTCTGGCTTTCGGTCTCGACCGTCTGGTGATGCTGATGACCGGCGCCCAGTCGATCCGTGAAGTGATCGCTTTCCCGAAAACCCAGAGTGCTGCCGACGTGATGACGCAAGCGCCGGGTGTGGTGGATGCCAAGGCACTGCGCGAATTGCACATTCGTTTGCGCGAAACGCCAAAGGCTGAGTAAGACGGGCCTGAAGGCGCATCTTCGGATGCGCCTTTTTTCTATCTATAGAGAGCAGGTCGAGATTTTTTGTGTGCTGGCCGCTGCATGAGCAGGGCGGGCAACGTTTCAAAGAGAATTCGGAGCGAGTTATGGCAGGTCATTCCAAGTGGGCGAACATCAAGCACCGCAAAGAACGTCAGGATGCCAAGAGAGGCAAGATTTTTACCAAGTGGATCCGCGAACTGACCGTTGCGGCCCGTCAGGGCGGCGGTGATCCCGGCTCCAACCCGCGTCTGCGTCTGGCGCTGGACAAGGCGCTGAGCGCCAACATGAGCCGCGACATCATTGACCGTGCCGTCGCGCGCGGCGCCGGTGCCACCGAAGCGGACAACGTTGAAGAGCTGACTTACGAAGGTTATGGCCCCGGCGGCGTGGCGGTGATGGTCGAGTGCATGACCGACAACCGCAACCGTACTGCGGCAGCCGTTCGTCATGCGTTCAGCAAGTGCGGTGGCAACCTCGGTACCGACGGTTCGGTTGCGTATCTGTTCGAACGCAAAGGCCATATCAGCTTCGCGCCGGGCGTCGATGAAGACGCACTGACCGAAGCGGCGCTGGAAGCCGATGCCGATGACGTGGTCAGCCACGAAGACGGCTCGATCGATGTGTTCACCTCGTTCACCAGTTTCTATGCCGTGCGTAACGCGCTGGAAGCCGCTGGATTCAAGGGCGATGACGCGGAAATCGTCATGCAGCCGACCACTAGCGCCGAACTGGATCTGGAAGGCGCGGAAAAGGTGCTCAAGCTGATTGACATGCTTGAGGATCTGGATGATGTGCAGAACGTCTACTCCAACGCGGACATTCCGGAAGACGTGGCCGCTCAGCTCGGTTGATGCAAATAGAAAGGTCGCAGTTTTTGCTGGCTCTACACTTCACCTGTAGGAGCTGCCGAAGGCTGCGATCTTTCTGTTTTTGAAAGATCAAAAGATCGCAGCCTTCGGCAGCTCCTACATGTACCCTCAGCTTTCGCATCAATTTCTGCAGGCGTTATGACTTTAATTCTTGGTATCGACCCCGGTTCGCGCATTACCGGTTACGGCATTGTTCGAGATACCGGGCGTGGTGGCTGTATCTATGTGGCCTCGGGCTGTATCCGCACCGGCGCTGGCGAACTGCACGAGCGCCTGCAAATCGTCTATCGCGGCGTGCGCGAAATCATCCAGACGTACGGCCCGGTCACCATGGGTATCGAAAAAGTCTTCATGGCGAAAAACGCCGATTCGGCGCTGAAACTCGGTCAGGCTCGCGGCGCTGCAATCGTGGCTGGCGCTGAAGAGAGCCTGGAGATCGCCGAGTACACGGCCACTCAGGTCAAGCAGGCTGTAGTCGGCACTGGCGCCGCCAATAAAGAACAGGTGCAGATGATGGTCATGCACATGCTCAAGCTCACCAGCAAACCGCAAATCGACGCCTCGGACGCTCTGGCCATTGCCATTTGCCATGCGCACACCCGTTCCAGTCTGCTGCCGCACGGCCTGGGAACGGCACGCAGTCGTGGCGGGCGCCTGCGTCTCTGATAGCATCAGCATCAATTTTCCTGAAAGCGGATTTCTTGCGCCTGGGTCGTCGGCCCGAAATCCGCCTTTCGACAGTCGCCAGCCCACGGCTGGCCAACGCTCAAGGATCTGAAACGTGATTGGACGCTTGCGCGGCACCCTGGCTGAGAAACAGCCGCCGCACCTGATTCTGGATGTAAACGGCCTCGGGTATGAGCTGGAAGTGCCCATGACTACCCTTTATCGCCTGCCGTCGGTCGGTGAACCGCTGACCCTGCACACGCATTTGGTCGTACGCGAAGACGCGCAACTGCTCTATGGTTTTTCCGGTAAGCGTGAGCGAGACTTTTTTCGCGAGTTGATCCGTCTCAATGGTGTCGGGCCGAAATTAGCCCTGGCGTTGATGTCGAGTCTGGAAGTCGACGAGCTGGTTCGCTGTGTGCAGTCGCAGGACACCTCGGCGCTGACCAAGGTGCCGGGCGTCGGCAAGAAAACCGCAGAACGTCTCCTGGTCGAACTGAAAGACCGCTTCAAGGCCTGGGAAACGTCGCCGGCCATGTTCGCGCTGGTACCGAATCAACCGGACGGCCCGGCGCCGGTCAATACCGCCGAAAACGATGCGGTCAGCGCGCTGATTTCCCTGGGGTACAAGCCGCAGGAAGCGAGCAAGGCGATTACCGCCATCAAGGACAAGAATTTGAGCAGCGAAGACCTGATCCGCCGTGCCCTGAAGGGAATGATTTAAGTGATTGAAGCTGATCGTCTGATCACCGCCGCGCACAGCCCGCGCGAGCGCGAAGAAGTCCAGGACCGCGCGATTCGTCCGGTCAGTCTGGCCGACTATATTGGCCAGCCGACCGTGCGCGAGCAGATGGAGCTGTTCATCCAGGCCGCCCGTGGCCGTAGCGAATCCCTCGATCACACGCTGATCTTCGGCCCGCCGGGTCTGGGCAAGACCACGCTGGCCAATATCATCGCCCAGGAAATGGGCGTGTCGATCAAGAGCACTTCCGGTCCGGTACTGGAGCGTCCGGGCGATCTGGCGGCGTTGCTGACCAATCTTGAGCCGCACGACGTACTGTTTATCGACGAAATCCATCGTCTGTCGCCGATCGTTGAAGAAGTGCTGTACCCGGCGATGGAAGATTTCCAGCTCGACATCATGATTGGCGAAGGGCCTGCAGCGCGTTCGATCAAACTCGATCTGCCGCCGTTTACCCTGGTTGGCGCAACCACTCGCGCCGGCATGCTGACCAACCCGTTGCGTGACCGCTTCGGTATCGTCCAGCGTCTGGAGTTCTACAGCACGGCTGATCTGGCGACGATTGTCAGCCGTTCCGCAGCCATCCTCGGTCTGCCGCTGGATCCGGAAGGCTCGTTCGAAATCGCGCGTCGGGCCCGTGGTACGCCGCGAATTGCCAACCGTTTGCTGCGCCGGGTGCGCGATTTCGCCGAAGTCCGTGCTAAAGGTCATATCACCAAAGCGGTGGCAGACCTGGCGTTGAACCTGCTGGATGTCGACGAACATGGTTTCGATCATCAGGATCGGCGTCTGCTGCTGACCATGATCGAGAAGTTCGATGGTGGCCCGGTCGGCATCGACAGTCTCGCCGCTGCGATCAGCGAAGAGCGCCACACGATTGAAGATGTGCTGGAGCCGTATCTGATCCAGCAGGGTTACATCATGCGCACGCCACGGGGCAGGGTGGTGACGCGGCATGCGTACCTGCACTTTGGTTTAAACATTCCGTCACGAATGGGTGAAATGCCCGTGGCAGACGAGTTTCTCGATGCCGTGGACGATTGATACACATTTTTTGTCGATTTATTCAGGGTTTGTACGGTCATAGGACGGTACTTTTGCGGTAAAGCCGTGAAACCATGAAAAACAGTTGCCTGGCCGGATTGGCAACCTGAGGAGTAAGCACTAGAGTATGCGCGCGCAAAACGGGCTTGAGTCGTTCGCACATCGTTGTCGCGTTTATTACGAGGACACCGATGCGGGCGGCATCGTGTATTACGTTAATTACCTCAAGTTTATGGAACGGGCTCGAACCGAGCGGCTTCGCGAGCTGGGCTTTGCCCAATCGCAGCTGGCAGGGGAGGACCTGTTGTTTGTCGTGCACTCCAGCGAAGCGCGCTACCACGCGCCGGCGCGACTGGATGACGAACTGCTGGTAAGCGCTGATGTAATCGAATTGAACCGGGTCAGCCTGCGCTTCAAACAGCAGGTCAGGCGGGCAACGGATAATGTGCTGCTCTGTGAGGGGCAGTTTTTGGTGGCCTGTGTGCGCACTAACAGTTTGAAACCCCGGGCCCTTCCCGAAGACTTGCGTGCGGCCTTTGCCGACGCGGTCGGCCCGGGTACACACTCAAAGCAGGAGATAAAGCGTGGAAGCTAACGTCGTCGACCATTCCTCCATGTGGAGCCTGGTCAGCAATGCCAGCATCGTGGTGCAGTTGGTAATGTTGACCCTGGTGGCCGCATCGGTGACCTCATGGATCATGATCTTTCAGCGCAGCAATCTGCTGCGCGCCGGTCGACGTGCCCTGGAGAGCTTCGAAGAGCGCTTCTGGTCGGGTATCGACCTGTCCAAGCTGTACCGTCAGGCGGGCAGCAACCCTGACCCTGATTCGGGTGTGGAGCAGATCTTCCGCGCCGGTTTCAAGGAATTCTCCCGTCTGCGTCAGCAGCCAGGTGTCGATCCTGAAGCAGTGATGGAAGGCGTGGCCCGTGCCATGCGCGTCGCCATCTCCCGTGAAGAAGAGAAACTGGAGCAGAGCCTGCCGTTCCTCGCCACCGTCGGTTCGGTCAGCCCGTACATCGGTCTGTTCGGTACCGTGTGGGGCATCATGAACTCCTTCCGCGGTCTGGCCAGCGCCCAGCAAGCAACCCTGGCCACTGTGGCCCCGGGTATCGCCGAAGCTCTGATCGCTACTGCGATCGGTCTGTTCGCGGCGATCCCTGCGGTTATCGCTTACAACCGTTTCGCCGCTCGCAGCGAAACCTTGTTGGGCCGCTACTACACCTTCGCCGATGAATTCCAGGCGATCCTGCACCGCAAAGTGCACACTAGCGAAGAATAAGCAGGTAATTTCCAATGGCTTTAATCGCTCGAGCTCGCAAAAAGCGCAAGCCGGTTGCCGAGATGAACGTGGTGCCTTACATCGACGTGATGTTGGTACTGCTGGTCATCTTCATGGTGACCGCGCCGATGCTCAATCAGGGCGTGAAAGTTGATCTGCCCAAGGTTTCCAGCGAAGCCTTGCCGCAGGACAACAACACTCAGGTCCTGACCATTTCGATCAAGGCTGACAAGACCTACTACTGGAACCTTGGCAGCGAAGTCGATACCGAGAAGCAACAGGACAGGGCCATGACCCTGCCGCAAATGACCGACGCGGTGACCAAGATCATTCGTGCCGGCACTGAAGGCGGCAAGCGTACCCAAGTCTTCATCCGCGGTGACAAGACCGTCGATTATGGTTCCGTCATGGGCGCCATGGGCGGGTTGCAGAAAGCCGGGGTCGGTAATGTTGGTTTGATTACCGAGGCCCCCTGATGCAGCAACAGCGAGAGCCGTCCGCCTCGGAAAGCTACTTCTGGCCTAGTGTTCTGGCGATTGTCCTGCACGTGCTGGTGTTCGGCATGCTGTTCGTCAGTTTTGCCTTTACACCGGAACTGCCGCCGGCCAAACCGATCGTCCAGGCGACCCTGTACCAACTGAAATCGAAAAGTCAGGCAACCACCCAGACCAATCAGAAGATTGCGGGTGAGGCGAAGAAATCCGCCGCGCGCCAGACCGAAGTCGAGCAGATGGAGCAGAAGAAGGTCGAGCAGGAAGAGATCAAGGCCGCTGCGGAACAAAAGAAAGAAGAAGCGGCTCAAAAAGCCGAGGAAGCCAAGAAGGCCGACGAGTCGAAGAAAGCAGACGAGGCGAAAAAGGCTGACGAAGCCAAAAAAGCCGACGAAGCCAAGAAGACCGCCGAAGCCAAGAAGGCTGAAGAGAAACAATTGGCTGATATAGCCAAGAAGAAATCTGAAGAAGAAGCGAAAAAGGCTGCTGAAGAAGAGGCCAAGAAAGCCGCTGCTGAAGAAGCCAAGAAGAAGATTGTCGAAGACGCGAAGAAGAAAGCCGCCGAAGACGCCAAGAAGAAAGCTGAAGCTGAAGAGGCGAAGAAGAAAATCGCCGACGAAGCGAAGAAGAAAGCTGCTGCCGATGCTGCGAAGAAGAAAGCGCAGGATGCGGCACGTAAATCGACCGAAGACAAAAAGGCTCAGGCCTTGGCCGATTTGCTTTCCGACACGCCGCAGCGCCAGCAGGCCTTGGCCGATGAGCAGGGCGACGAAGTCGCGGGCAGTTTCGATGACCTGATTCGTGCGCGAGCTGCGGAAGGCTGGGCTCGTCCACCTTCGGCACGCAAAGGCATGACGGTGGTGTTGCAGATCGGCATGTTGCCGGACGGTACGGTGACTTCGGTCAGCGTGGCCAAGTCCAGTGGCGATGGTCCGTTCGATGCTTCGGCAGTGGCAGCGGTCAAAAATATTGGACGTTTGACAGAAATGCAGGGAATGAAGCCGAGCGATTTCGCTCCGTATCGTTCATTCAAGATGACATTCACACCTGAGGATCTAGCCTTGTGAGAAACCTTCTTCGAGGAATGCTGGTCGTGATCTGCTGCATGGCAGGGATCGCGATGGCGGATGAAAAGAACATTCTGGTCACCAGCGGCAGCGATCGGGCAACCCCGATCGCCGTTGTACCGTTCGGTATGCAAGGCGGTGCCGTGCTGCCTGATGATATGGCTGAAATCATTGGTAACGATTTGCGCAACTCGGGCTACTACTCGCCGATTCCAAAGCAAAACATGATCAGCCAGCCAAGCCAGCCGAGCGAAATCATCTTCCGTGACTGGAAGGCGGTAGGTGCTCAATACATGATGGTCGGCAGCATTGCTCCAGCCGGCGGTCGCCTGCAGGTGCAGTGGGCACTGTTCAACGTGGCCACCGAACAGAAAGTGGCTGACGGCAGTGTTTCCGGCACCACCGAGCAACTGCGCGACATGGCGCACTTCATCTCTGATCAGTCGTTCCAGAAGCTGACCGGTATTGAAGGTGCGTTTTCGACTCGCCTGCTGTACGTGACGGCTGAGCGCTTCTCCGAGAAGAACACCCGTTACACCCTGCAACGTTCTGACTATGACGGTGCCCGTGCCGTGACTCTGCTGCAATCGCGCGAGCCGATCCTGTCGCCGCGCTTCGCACCGGATGGCAAACGCATCGCCTACGTGTCGTTCGAGCAGAAGCGTCCGCGCATCTTCATGCAGAACATCGACACCGGTCGCCGTGAGCAGATCACCAACTTCGAAGGTCTGAACGGCGCGCCAGCCTGGTCGCCGAACGGTGATCGCCTGGCGTTCGTGCTGTCGAAGGACGGTAACCCGGATATCTACGTGATGAATCTGGCTTCGCGCCAGATCAGTCGCGTAACGAATGGCCAGGGCATCAATACCGAACCGTTCTGGGGCAAGGATGGCTCGACTATCTACTTCACCTCCGACCGTGGCGGCAAGCCGCAGATCTATAAAACCAGCGTCGGTGGCGGTGGTGCCGAGCGTGTTACGTTCATTGGCAACTACAACGCCAACCCGAAACTGTCGGCAGATGAAAAGACTTTGGTGATGATTCATCGTCAGGATGGCTTCACCAATTTCAAGGTGGCAGCTCAGGATCTGCAGCGAGGTAGTGTAAAGATCCTCACTGATAGCACTCTGGACGAGTCACCTACTGTTGCGCCCAACGGCACCATGGTAATCTACGCCACCCGCCAACAGGGCCGGGGAGTCTTGATGCTCGTGTCCATTAATGGACGCGTTAGGCTCCCGCTTCCTACCGCTCAAGGCGAAGTCAGAGAACCGTCCTGGTCCCCTTACCTGAAGTGAGCGGGCGCTACACGTTTTACTTAACACACTGGGGTTCATTAGGAGTTTCACGATGGAAATGCTGAAGTTTGGTAAATTTGCTGCGCTGGCTCTGGCCATGGCTGTAGCTGTAGGTTGCTCGTCCAAAGGCGGCGACAACGCCGGTGAAGGCGCTGTTGATCCAAACGCTGGTTACGGCGCAAACACTGGTGCCGTTGACGGTTCCCTGAGCGAAGAAGCTGCTCTGCGCGCAATCACCACCTTCTACTTCGAATACGACAGCTCGGACCTGAAGCCAGAAGCCATGCGCGCTCTGGACGTTCACGCCAAAGACCTGAAAGCAAACGGCGCTCGCGTTGTTCTGGAAGGCAACACCGACGAACGTGGTACTCGTGAGTACAACATGGCACTGGGCGAGCGTCGTGCGAAAGCCGTTCAACGCTACCTGGTACTGCAAGGTGTTTCCCCAGCTCAGCTGGAACTGGTTTCCTACGGCGAAGAGCGTCCAGTTGCTACCGGCAACGACGAGCAGTCCTGGGCTCAAAACCGTCGCGTCGAACTGCGTAAGTAATTCGATATGCGAACGTGCCGTCGTGCTGTAACTGTTCTGGCTCTCAGCCTCGCGCCGCTTGCGGCGTGGGCTGCGGTTCCTGTGGTCGATGACAACTCCGGTTATAACAATAGCGGGAGCAGTTATCCGCCTGCAGGTTACGGTACGAACGGCGCCTATGCCGGGGGAGCGGCTTCGGCCCCTACCTCGGCACAAGGCATGCTGTTCAACCAATTGCAACAGATGCAGGATCAGATATCGCGCCAGCAAGGTGTGATTGAAGAACTGCAGAATCAGGTTGCGCGCATGAAGCAGGAATCCCTGGAGCGATACCAGGATCTTGATCGGCGCATAGGATCCGGTGCTGCACCTGCCGCGACTCCTGAGAATTCTTCTGCCGGTGGCGATGCAAGTGCTGCTGCCGGTGCTGCCGCTGGCGCCGGGGCTGCTGCCCAGGCACCTGCTGCAAGCAGTGAACCGGGTGATCCGGCCAAGGAAAAGCTGTATTACGATGCCGCTTTCGACCTGATCAAAGCCAAGGATTTCGACAAGGCCAGCCAGGCTTTTGCCGCTTTCCTGCGCAAATACCCGAACAGCCAATACGCGGGCAACGCCCAGTACTGGTTGGGTGAAGTGAATCTGGCCAAAGGCGATCTGCAAGGTGCAGGTCAGGCTTTCGCCAAGGTTTCGCAGCTCTATCCCAAGCACGCCAAAGTGCCGGATTCGCTGTACAAGCTGGCTGATGTAGAGCGTCGCCTCGGTCATACCGACAAGGTCAAAGGCATTCTGCAGCAGGTGGTCGCCCAATATCCGGGTACCTCGGCTGCGCAGTTGGCCCAGCGCGATCTGCAACGCATGTAAGCAGGCTTGACCCGTTTGGAAGAAACCCGCGCTTGTCGCGGGTTTTTTCGTTAGAATTCACGCCCTTTTTCTGAAACACGCTTCTTGCGGTCTACGCGTTGGCGGGATTGCCTGAAGTGCCTGACGGAGGCGGACAGCCTGTTTAGCTGTTACGCCCGTGGCGACTATGCAAGACACATTGAGAATCACCGAAGTTTTCTACTCTTTGCAGGGGGAAACGCGGACTGCCGGGCTGCCCACTGTTTTTGTGCGCCTGACCGGTTGCCCTTTGCGTTGCCAATACTGCGACAGCGCCTATGCCTTCAGTGGCGGTACCGTGCGCACCCTCGACGACATCCTTGAGCAGGTGGCCGGATTTCGCCCGCGCTACGTTTGCGTCACCGGCGGTGAGCCGCTGGCACAGCCGAACGCCATTCCTTTGCTCAAACAGTTGTGTGATGCCGGTTATGAGGTTTCGCTGGAAACCAGCGGCGCCCTCGACGTCTCGGCGGTCGATCCGCGCGTCAGTCGCGTTGTCGACCTGAAGACGCCGGATTCGAAAGAAGCCCATCGCAACCGTTACGAGAACATCGAACTGCTGACGCCCAACGATCAGGTGAAGTTTGTCATCTGCTCGCGGGACGACTATGACTGGGCCGTCTCCAAACTGATTCAGTACGGTCTCGATCGGCGTGCCGGTGAAGTGCTGTTTTCCCCAAGCCACCATGACCTCAATGCTAGGGATCTGGCGGACTGGGTGGTGGCGGACAACCTGCCGGTGCGGTTGCAATTGCAGTTGCATAAATATCTATGGAATGACGAGCCGGGGCGCTGATATGACCGAACAACTGAACACCACTGAAAAACGTGCGGTCATCCTGCTGTCCGGTGGCCTGGATTCGGCGACTGTTGTAGCCATGGCTCGCGCGCAAGGCTACAGCTGCTACACCATGAGCTTCGATTACGGCCAGCGTTCCCATGCCGAATTGCACGCCGCCGCACGCGTCGCCCGCGACTTGGGTGTGGTCGAGCACAAGGTGATTGGCCTGAACCTCAATGGCATGGGCGGCTCAGCCCTGACCGACAGCAGCATCGACATCCCCGAAGAGCTGGGTGAAGGCATTCCAGTGACGTACGTGCCGGCGCGTAACACGGTGTTCCTGTCGCTGGCATTGGGTTGGGCGGAAGTACTCGGTGCCCGCGAGATCTTCATTGGTGTCAACGCGGTGGACTATTCCGGTTACCCGGATTGCCGTCCCGAGTTCATTGAGTCGTTCGAGCGCATGGCCAATCTGGCGACCAAGGCCGGTGTTGAAGGCAATGGCTTCCGCATCCAGGCGCCGTTGCAGAACCTGAGCAAGGCACAGATTGTCGAGGCGGGCGTTAAGCTCGGCGTTGACTATGGCCTCACCGTGTCCTGCTATCAGGCCGACGATGACGGCCGCGCGTGCGGTAAATGCGACAGCTGCCGCCTGCGCGCAGAGGGCTTTGCAGCGGCTGGTGTGAGTGACCCAACACCTTATTTTTGATTATTTTCAAAAAGGTGTTGAATAGTCCTTAAAAATCAGTATTATACGCGCCACCACACAGCGGGTCGTTAGCTCAGTTGGTAGAGCAGTTGGCTTTTAACCAATTGGTCGTAGGTTCGAATCCCACACGACCCACCATATTTGGCGGTTTAGAAAATCCGGAAGGCCCACGAAAGTGAGGATTTCCGGGTTTTTTTTTGCCTGCAATTTCGCTCCGCGTTATTTCAATACCCGCAGCGCTGACGCAGGTCAGAATCATCTTTTGTATCAACGGGATATTCTGTAGCCTTGCGCAGCTTCAATGCTGTCCGTGCCTGATAATACTCACTCTCCCGGCGGTACCCTCAAGCGGTCCGGAGCCGGGTGTATACTCGACTTTCGCGCGAACGCGCCTGCAGGTCTTGCGAACATGACGCAGATTTCCGAACGCCTTCTGGTTCAAGCCCATCTCGATGCCAAACAGCCCAAACCGCTGACGGCCGAGGAAGAGGCTTATTACCGTTCTGCCATCGCCGCCGAGCTCAAGGCTCAGGACGCGGTGCTGGTGGCCCACTTTTATTGCGACCCGGTGATTCAGGCTTTGGCCGAAGAAACCGGTGGCTGTGTCTCTGACTCCCTGGAAATGGCTCGCTTCGGTAACGCTCACCCGGCGAAGACCGTGGTGGTCGCCGGCGTGAAGTTCATGGGCGAGACCGCGAAGATTCTCAACCCGGAAAAACGCGTGCTGATGCCAACCCTGGAGGCGACTTGCTCGCTGGATCTGGGTTGCCCGGTCGACGAGTTCTCGGCGTTCTGTGATCAGCACCCGGAGCGCACGGTGGTGGTCTATGCCAACACTTCTGCGGCGGTCAAAGCCCGGGCTGACTGGGTAGTGACGTCGAGTTGCGCGCTGGAAATCGTCGAAAGTCTGATGGACAACGGCGAGACCATCATCTGGGGGCCGGACAAGCACCTCGGCACCTATATTCAGCGCAAGACCGGCGCCGACATGCTGCTGTGGGACGGTGCCTGCATCGTTCACGAGGAGTTCAAGTCCAAGCAGCTCGAAGACATGAAAGCGTTGTACCCGGATGCTGCGATCCTCGTGCACCCGGAATCGCCAACGTCGGTGATCGAGTTGGCGGACGCCGTCGGTTCTACGAGTCAGTTGATCGCTGCCGCGCAGAGCCTGCCGAACAAGACGCTGATCGTCGCGACCGACCGTGGCATCTTCTACAAGATGCAGCAGTTGTGCCCGGACAAGGTCTTTATCGAGGCGCCAACTGCCGGTAACGGCGCAGCCTGCCGCAGTTGCGCGCATTGCCCGTGGATGGCCATGAACACCCTTGAGCGCACGCTCAAGAGCTTGAAGGAAGGCACGAATGAGATCTTTGTTGATCCGGCGTTGATTCCGCAGGCGATTCGGCCGTTGAAGCGCATGCTCGACTTTACCCAGGCAGCGCGGATGAAGCTGGCCGGTAACGCCTGAAAGCAAAAGATCGCAGCCTCCGGCAGCTCCTAAATAGTTCGGTGTAGGAGCTGCCGCAGGCTACGATCTTTTTTTATGGGCGCTTACTTTTGTTTCTTCGGGACTCGCACCACGCGAGTATCGGAATAGATGTCATGCCACGTGCGCTTCTGCTTGTCATACAGCGACCAGAAGAACCCCAGCCCCACGCACAACCACGACGCAATCGACACCATGAAGCGCAGCAGCGCCTGCCACAGGCTGATTGCCGTGCCGTTGGCGTTCTGCACGCGGATCCCCCACACCTGCATGCCCAATGTCTGCCCGCCATGGGTCCAGAACTTGGCGAAAAATCCAAACAGCACCAGCAGCAGCACTGTCGAATACAGAGGATCGCCATCGAGCTTGCCGGCGTCGGTCATGATCCGCAGTCGCTCTTCGCCGATGATTGCCGCCTGGATCATCTTGTAGATGCCACCGGTCACGATCAACAGGGCAGTGCACAACAGGAAGTCATAGAACATCGCTGCCAGACGACGACCAAGGCCAACGGGAGGAAAGTTCCCTTGGGGCGTGAGCAGGTTTTTCGACATGGCAGCCTCTGGACGCAAAATGAAGCGCCATTTTACGGATTCGCGCGCACAAAAAAGCCCCTGATATCAATAACAGGGGCTTTTTCGTAACAGAAAATCAGGCTTCTGCTTGTACTTCGTCAGCCTGCATGCCTTTCTGGCCCTGCACAGCAACGAAGGTCACTTTCTGGCCTTCTTTCAGGCTTTTGAAGCCGTTGCCCTGAATGGCGCGGAAATGCACGAACAGATCCGGACCGCTTTCTGGAGTGATAAAACCAAAACCTTTCTCGTCGTTAAACCACTTGACGGTACCGCTCTGACGTGTGGACATTTCTTATTTCCTTTGACGCAAAAATTAATGACAGTCTCCTTCACATGAAAGAGTACTGGGGCTGGTTGCAGGAGAGTAAGAAGACGTCGAACGGGATGTAGCTAACTTATAGGCTACTGCCCAGGTCACGATTCCAAGCTGACCCATGCAAACACAGTGGAGAAACTCTACGCCAACTACGGGAGAAAAAACAAGCCCCGTGAAGGCCCCGGATTTGCTGTGCTTGCTGGCAGTTAGTCATTCCACTAGTGCGGCTTAGACGATTCGTTTGTTCAATTGTTTTCGAACGTTATAAGCAAAGTTCATATTCGAATCGGATGTTAGAAAATGCACTTTTTTGTGGCGATTGCGTTACACATTAGTGCATGCATTACGCAATCGCGTTACTTATAGAAACAGTCAATCAACCGCGATAGTAGCGTTGTGGAACAAATGGCATTTTGCTTACAAGCATTTGCACCTTTTTCCCACGTACGATTGCCCAGACCGCTGTATCGAGCGTGACATAAGCACTGTCGAGGTAACCCATTGCCAACGGCCCGCCCAGTGTCGGACCGAAACCGCCGCTGCACACGCTGCCGATGATCTCGCCGGCTTCGTTGACGATTTCTGCGCCTTCACGCACGGGTGTACGTTCTTGTGGCAGCAGGCCGACGCGTTTGCGCGCTACGCCATTCTGTTGCTGGGCGAAAACGTTCTCCGCGCCCGGGAAACCGCCTGCCCGCGCGCCATCAGCGCGGCGTGGCTTGGAGATCGCCCATAACAGGCTGGCTTCGATCGGCGTGGTCTCGGTGTTCATGTCGTGGCCATACAGGCACAGGCCGGCTTCCAGGCGCAGCGAATCGCGGGCACCGAGGCCGATGGCCTGGACTTCCGGTTCAGCGAGCAGGGCGCGGGCGAGTTTTTCCGCGTCGGCGGCCGGAACGGAGATTTCGAAACCGTCTTCACCGGTGTAGCCCGAACGGCTGACGAAGCAGTCGACACCCAGCAGACTCACACGGGTGAACTGCATAAAAGTCATTTTTTCAACCGAAGGTGCCAGTCGCGCCAGCACGGTGACCGCCGCCGGACCTTGCAATGCCAGCAGTGCACGCTCTTCGAACAGCTCCGTAATGGTGCACTGATCCCCGATGTGTTTTTGCAAATGTGCAAGATCCTGATCCTTGCACGCGGCGTTAACCACCAGGAACAGTTCGTCGTTGCCGAGATTGGCGACCATCAGGTCGTCGAGAATGCCACCGGTCTCGTTGGTGAACATCGCGTAACGCTGCATACCCACCGGCAGGTCGATGATGTCCACCGGCACCAGGGTTTCCAGGGCTTTGGCGGCGTTGGCGCCGGTCAGGCGAATCTGGCCCATGTGCGAGACATCGAACAGCCCGGCCTGCTCACGGGTGTGTTGGTGTTCTTTCATCACGCCAAGCGGGTACTGCACCGGCATGTCGTAGCCGGCGAACGGCACCATGCGGGCGCCGAGTTCGAGGTGCAGAGCGTGCAGCGGGGTTTTCGACAGTTGTTCGGTGGACATGCGTGGCTCCTTGAAAATGTGGTTCGAGGGTCGGGGCTAGATCAAGATCAAAGGCCCCTCACCCCAGCCCTCTCCCGGAGGGAGAGGGAGCTAGTTACGTTTCTCTCCCGGGGGGAGAGGGGGCTAAGTACGATCGTCTCCCTGAGGGAGGCCGAGTTGAATAAGGCTCAGCATTCGATAATGTTGACCGCCAGACCGCCGCGGGCGGTCTCTTTGTATTTGCTTTTCATGTCGGCGCCGGTCTGGCGCATGGTGCGGATGACTTTGTCGAGGGAGACGAAATGCTGACCGTCGCCTCTCATGGCCATGCGTACCGCGTTGATGGCTTTCACCGAACCCATGGCATTGCGCTCGATGCACGGCACCTGCACCAGTCCGCCAATCGGGTCGCAGGTCAGGCCGAGGTTGTGCTCCATGCCGATTTCCGCCGCGTTCTCGACTTGCTGCACGCTGCCACCAAGCACTTCGCACAACGCCCCGGCCGCCATCGAACAGGCCACGCCGACTTCACCTTGGCAGCCGACTTCGGCGCCGGAGATCGAGGCGTTTTCCTTGTAGAGAATGCCGATGGCCGCAGCGGTCAGCAGAAAGCGCACGACGCCGTCGTCGTTCGCGCCGGGGATAAAACGCATGTAGTAATGCAGCACCGCTGGAATGATCCCGGCCGCGCCGTTGGTGGGTGCGGTAACCACACGCCCGCCGTTGGCGTTTTCTTCGTTGACCGCCAAGGCGTAGAGGTTGACCCAGTCGAGCACCGACAACGGATCGCGCAACGCTGATTCCGGGTTTTTGCACAGTTGCCGATGCAGCGCTGCCGCACGACGTTTGACCTTCAAGCCGCCGGGCAAAATACCTTCGTTACGGCAGCCCGCAGCGACGCAGTCCTGCATCACCTGCCAGATTTTCAACAGGCCGGCGCGGGTTTCCGCCTCCGAGCGCCAGGCACTTTCGTTGGTCAGCATCACCTGGCTGATCGACAGACCGTAGGTGGCGCAATGACCGAGCAGGTCCTTGGCACTTTTGAACGGGAAAGTCAGTGGTGTGGCGTCTTCGACGATGCGGTCGGCACCGGCCGCGTCTTCATCGACGACAAAACCACCACCGACCGAGTAGTACTCGCGGCTGCGAATCTGCAGGCCCGCCGCATCGAAGGCGCGGAAGATCATACCGTTGGGGTGATAGGCCAGCGGCTTGCGGATCATTGCCAGGTGTTCTTTCTCGTTGAACGCAATGCTCTGTTCACCGAGCAGGTTGAGTCGGGCGTTACCGCGAATCTCTTGCAGGCGCGCGGCGACGGTTTCGGTATCGACGGTATCGGGGTGCTCGCCTTCGAGGCCGAGCAGCACGGCTTTGTCGCTGCCGTGACCTTTACCAGTGGCGCCTAGGGAACCGTAGAGTTCAACGCGAACGCTGGCGGTGGTGGTCAGCAGGTTTTCACGTTGCAGGCCTTCGGCGAAACGTGCGGCTGCGCGCATCGGGCCGACGGTGTGGGAACTGGAGGGGCCGATGCCAATCTTGAACAGGTCGAACACGCTTAACGACATGAGTGGTTCTCCGGTTTCTTGTTATAGGAATTGGCGGAAATATCAGGCTTGATGCGTTCCTTGTGGGAGCTGGCTTGCCAGCGATGGCGGTGGGTCAGGCAACAAAGATGTAGGCTGATCCACCCTCATCGCTGGCAAGCCAGCTCCCACAGGGATTTGTGGTGTTCTGGAGAAAGAGGCAGGTATTCCTGCCCCTCATTCCATTAAGCGTAGCTTTCGATCGACGGGCAGGCGCACACCAGGTTGCGATCACCGAAGACGTTGTCGACGCGACCGACCGGTGGCCAGTATTTGCCTTCAATCAGCGATGCTACCGGATAAACGGCCTGCTCGCGGCTGTACGGGTGAGTCCACTCGCCAACCAGCTCAGCCGCTGTGTGCGGGGCGTTTTTCAGCGGGTTGTCGTCCTTGTCCAGCGTACCGTTTTCCACCGCGCGGATTTCTTCGCGGATGCGGATCATGGCGTCGCAGAAGCGGTCCAGTTCTTCCTTGGATTCGCTTTCGGTCGGCTCGATCATCAGCGTGCCAGCAACCGGGAATGACATGGTCGGGGCGTGGAAGCCGAAGTCGATCAGGCGCTTGGCGACGTCATCGACGCTGATGCCGCTGCTGTCTTTCAACGGACGCAGATCGAGGATGCATTCGTGCGCCACCAGACCGTTGCTGCCGGTGTACAGCACTGGATAGTGCTCTTCGAGGCGACGGGAAATGTAGTTGGCGTTGAGGATCGCCAGTTGCGAAGCGCGTTTCAGGCCTGCGCCGCCCATCATGCGAATGTACATCCAAGTGATCGGCAGAATGCTTGCGCTGCCGAACGGTGCCGCGCAGACCGCGCCTTCCTTGCGTTCCATCTGGCCGTGGCCGGGCAGGAACGGGGTCAAGTGCGATTTGACGCCAATCGGGCCGACGCCCGGGCCGCCACCGCCGTGGGGGATGCAGAAAGTTTTGTGCAGGTTCAGGTGCGAGACGTCGCCGCCGAACTTACCCGGTGCGCAGAGGCCGACCATCGCGTTCATGTTGGCGCCGTCGATGTACACCTGGCCGCCGTTGTCATGAATGATCCCGCAGATTTCGCGGATGCCTTCTTCGAACACGCCGTGGGTCGACGGGTACGTGATCATCAGCGCGGCGAGGTGTTCGCGGTGCTCGATGGCTTTGGCGCGCAGGTCTTCGATGTCGACGTTGCCGCGGGCATCGCACGCGGTCACGACCACGCGCATGCCCGCCATGTTGGCGGTGGCCGGGTTGGTGCCGTGGGCGGACGAGGGGATCAGGCAGATGTCGCGGCGCTCATCGCCGCGGCTCTGGTGATAGGCGCGGATCGCCAGCAGGCCAGCGTATTCACCTTGCGAACCGGCGTTCGGTTGCAGCGAGATCGCGTCGTAACCGGTGGCGGCGCAAAGCATCGCTTCCAGCTCATCGGTCAGTTGCTGGTAACCGGCACTTTGTGCGGCCGGGGCGAACGGGTGCAGCGCACCGAATTCAGCCCAGGTCACCGGGATCATTTCGCTGGCGGCGTTGAGTTTCATGGTGCACGAGCCCAGCGGGATCATGGTGCGATCCAGCGCCAGATCCTTGTCCGCCAGTTTGCGCAGGTAGCGCATCAGCTCGGTTTCCGAGTGATAACGATTGAACACCGGGTGGCTGAGGATTGGCGACTGACGTACCAGCGCAGCAGGAATAGTGCTTTGAACCGAGGCGGCGAGAGCAGCGAAGTCCGGCAGGGTCTTGCCGTCGGCGAACAGGCCCCACAGGGTTTCGATGTCAGCCTGCGTGGTGGTTTCGTCGACCGACAGGCCCAGACGCTGAGCGTCGATCACGCGCAGGTTGATCTGCGCCGTGTGCGCCTTGTCGTGCAGTGCGGCGGTTTGCGCACCGGTGGCCACGGTCAGGGTGTCGAAGAAGCTGGCTTGTTCGACGTTTGCGCCCAGCACGGTCAAGCCCTTGGCCAGAATCGCGGTCAGGTGATGCACGCGATTGGCGATCTGCGTCAGGCCTTTCGGGCCGTGGTAGACGGCGTACATGCTGGCGATGTTGGCCAGCAGCACTTGTGCGGTGCAGATGTTCGACGTGGCCTTCTCGCGGCGGATGTGTTGCTCGCGGGTCTGCATCGCCAGGCGCAGCGCCGGCTTGCCGAAACGGTCAACGGAGACACCGACCAGACGGCCCGGCATGTCGCGTTTGAACGCATCTTTGGTGGAGAAGTAAGCGGCGTGCGGGCCACCGAAGCCCAGCGGCACGCCGAAGCGTTGCGCGGAACCGATGGCAACGTCAGCGCCGAACTCGCCCGGGGCGGTCAGCAAGGTCAGGGCCAGCAGGTCAGCGGCCACGGCTACCAGCGCGTTGGCGGCGTGGAAGCGTTCGGTCAGTTCGCGGTAGTCGAAGACATCACCGTTGCTCGCCGGGTATTGCAGCAGTGCGCCGAAGAACGGCGTCACGTCGGTCAGTTCACGCTCATCGCCGACCACAACTTCAATGCCCAGTGGCTCGGCACGGGTGCGCAGCACGTCGAGGGTTTGCGGGTGGCTGTGGATCGAGGCGAAGAATTGGTGGCTGCCCTTGTTCTTGCTCAGGCGTTTGCAGAAGGTCATGGCTTCGGCAGCGGCGGTGGCTTCGTCGAGCAGGGAGGCGTTGGCGATCGGCAGGCCGGTGAGGTCGCTGATCATGGTCTGGAAGTTCAGCAGCGCTTCGAGACGGCCCTGGGAAATTTCTGGTTGGTACGGGGTGTAAGCGGTATACCAGGCCGGATTTTCCAGGAGGTTGCGCAGGATTGGCGACGGCGTGTGGCAGTTGTAGTAGCCCTGGCCGATGTAGGTCTTGAACAGCTGGTTTTTGTCGGCGATGGATTTGATCATCGCCAGGGCATCGGCTTCGCTGAGGCCGTCGTCCATGCCGAGCACGCTGGTGCCCTTGATGCTTTCCGGGATGACGCTGGCGCTCAGGGCTTCGAGCGAGTCGAAGCCGAGGCTGTTGAGCATGGCTTGCTCGTCACCGGCGCGCGGGCCGATGTGACGGGCGATGAATTCGTTGGCAGTGCCGAGGTTGATTTGGCTCATGTCGGTATTCCTCAGGCTTCGGCTTGGGCTTTGATCAGACGGTCGTACGCGTCCTGGTCGAGCAGTTCGGCCACGGCCGATGCATCGCTTGGCTTGAAGCGGAAGAACCAGCCTTGCCCCAGCGGATCTTCGTTGACCAGTTCCGGGCTGTCTTCCAGTGCCGGGTTGGTCGCCAGTACTTCACCGTCGAGAGGCATGTACACGCCGCTGGCGGCTTTCACCGATTCCACGGTGGCGGCTTCGGCGCCTTTTTCGTAAGCCTGCAGCTCAGGCAGTTGCACGAACACCACGTCGCCGAGGGCGTTCTGCGCGAAAGCGGTGATGCCGACAGTAACGCTGCCGTCAGCTTCGGTGCGCAGCCATTCGTGATCTTCAGTAAAACGCAACTCGCTCATGGAAACTCCTCAGGGGCCAGACTCGTCTGGTGGACGCGGTGGAATAGTCGGGCGCGAAGGCCCTTATTTATGAGGGGTTGATTAGCAAGAATGCGGCCAAATTTAATTTGTTGTTATAAATCAAGTGGTTGTGTGTTTTTGTAAGCTCACTTGATTAGATGCGTGTAGCGAAATCGCTACAGGCGGGCGCGAGGAAAAAAGCTGAACGGGATCAAAGCCTTGCACAGCCGTGATTGAAGGACGATGTATCGATATCGTTCCGCTGTAGCGCTTTCAGTACAGGTCGAGGTCGTTTTCGAGCAGATTTTGAATCCGCCACAATCATTGTAGGAGTGAGCCTGCTCGCGATAGCGGTGTGTCAGACGTCGCAAATGTTGAATATCAGACCGCTATCGCGAGCAGGCTCACTCCTACAGGGGATTCGTGGTGGGTTCAGGGCTTGTTGGGGATGCCGTATTTGCGCAGGCGATGGGCGATGGCGGTGTGCGAAGTTTGCAGGCGGCTGGCCAATTGGCGGGTCGAGGGATAGCTGACGTAGAGTTTTTCCAGCAGCGCTCGCTCGAACGACTCGACCGCTTGCTCGAGGCTGTCGACGTCGCTGTCAGCCTGACGCGCGACCGAGGTGCCCGCAATATCGAGATCGCCAATATCCACCAGGCTGCTCTCGCAAATCGCCGCCGCGCGGAAGATCACGTTCTGCAATTGCCGTACGTTGCCCGGCCAGCGATTGCCGAGCAGCGCCGGGTAAGTCCCGGGGGCGAGGCGGCAGACCGGGCGCTGGATCTGCGCGCAGGCCTGCTGCATGAAATACCGCGCCAACAGCAGAATGTCCTGGCCGCGCTCACGCAGCGGCGGCACTTCAACGTTGAGTACGTTGAGCCGATAGAACAGGTCTTCGCGAAACAGCCCTTCGCTGACCATTTTCTCCAGATCACGGTGAGTGGCGCTAAGGATGCGCACGTTGACCTTCACTTCGCGATCACCGCCCACCCGGCGGAAGCTGCCGTCGTTCAAGAAGCGCAGCAGCTTGGCCTGCAAGTACGGCGACATTTCGCCGATCTCATCGAGAAACACCGTGCCTTGGTTGGCCAGTTCCATCAGCCCCGGTTTGCCGCCACGCGCCGCGCCGGTGAAGGCGCCGGGGGCGTAGCCGAACAGTTCGCTTTCGGCGAGGTTCTCCGGTAGCGCTGCGCAGTTCAACGCCAGAAACGGCGCGCTGTGCCGCGCACTGATCGCGTGGCAGGCACGGGCGACCAGTTCTTTGCCGGTGCCGGTTTCGCCTTGAATCAAAAGCGGCGCGTCGAGGGCGGCGACTCTTTGCGCGCGGGCCTTGAGCGTGCGGATTGCCGGGGATTCGCCAAGCAGTGCATCGAAACCTTCGGCGTGGTCGTGGTGCAGTGCCGAGAGTTGTTCGCCGATGCGGTTCGGTTGGTACAGCGTCAGCAGGGCGCCGGCGTCGGTGATCGGCGTGGCGTCGAGCAGCAAGGTCTGACCGTTGACGGTGATTTCGCGCAGCGGCAGGCGGAAGCCGTGTTCGAGCAAGGTGTCGAGCAGGGCCGGATCGTTGAACAGTTCAGAGACGCTTTCACCCGCCGGCTCACGACCGTACAACGCGATCAACGCCGGGTTGGCCAGCAGCACCTTGCCGGCGCTGTCGAGCGCGAGTACCGGGTCGGTCATCGCCGCCAGCAACGCATCGAGCTGCAAGTGCCGACGCTGGCCAGGGAGGATGTCGACCACGGTTACCGCCTCGACGCCGAGCACGCGAAACAAAGCATCTTTCAGCTCTTCGAGCACTTGCGGGCTCAACGTTGGCGCGTCGATGTAGACGTTTGGCGGGATCATCTCCACCGCATCCAGATTGAGATTGCGCCCACCGAGGATAGCCAGGACTTCCTGGGTGATGCCGACGCGGTCGATGAAACTGACGTGGATACGCATGGGGCGGTTCAGTGATCTGCAGAGCGGAGGGTGGCAAGTATGCCTTGGGCTTGGAGAGAGGTGAAAGCAAAAGCACCCTCACCCCAGCCCTCTCCCAGGGGGAGAGGGGGCCGATAGTGGAATGCTCACGAGGTACGCCGACCTGAAAATACGGCTGTGAATCCATAATCGACTCGGTCTTTCAGGTCGATGTCTGCCATCAGACACTTCGGTCAGTCCCCTCTCCCTTTGGGAGAGGGCTAGGGTGAGGGGCTTTTGAAGTTTATTCGAAGTGCTCAAGATTGACCGGATCCCCGGATTTCATATCAAGTTGCTTGCGGATGTCTTCAAACATCATGTCGTAATGCTTGTGAACCGAGCCGATCTGGCTGTGCGTCTTGGGAATGCCGTACTTCTCGGCGATTTTCGTCACATTGTTGGCAAAGTTGTAGGCCTCCTCTTTGGGCAGGAAGAAGGTCTCTTTCATGTCCTTGCCCTGAAGGTTGCCATGCATCGTGAACTGGATGCCTTTGCCTTTCTGCGGATCGGTGAACACTTCATAGTCGAGGTGCACGTTGTAACTGACGTCATCCGGCGTCAACGCATGCCGCTCAATATGCAGATGACCGGGTTCAAACTGGGCCATGGGTTTCTCCTTTCAAGGCATGGGAGAAGGGCAGACCTCGGGCCTGCCCCCGGAGTTTCTAATTATCGGTAAGTGATGCCCGGCTTCGCCGTGGTCACGCGAGTACCGGCAGTACCCTGGACAATCGCTTCGATATCCGCCAGCGAACCGATCACCGCGACCTTGCCAGTATGGCGTGCGAATTCGCAGGCTGCCTGCACCTTCGGCCCCATGGAACCGGCAGCGAAGCCGAGGCGTTCGAGTTCGTCCGGGTGCGCTTCGGCAATGGCTTTCTGCGTCGGTTTGCCGTAATCGATGAACGCCGCGTTGACGTCCGTGGCGATCACCAGCAGGTCGGCTTCCAGTTGCTCGGCGAGCAATGACGAGCAAAGATCCTTGTCGATTACTGCCTCGATGCCTTTGAGGTTGCGGTTCTCGTCGTACATGGTCGGGATGCCGCCGCCCCCGGCGCAAATAACGATGCTGCCCTTGTCCAGCAGCCACTTGATCGGGCGGATTTCGAAGATGCGTTTTGGCCGTGGACTGGCGACGACACGACGGTACTTATCGCCATCCGGGGCAATCGCCCAGCCTTTTTCGGCGGCGAGTTTTTCCGCTTCGGCCTTGTCATAGACCGGGCCGATCGGTTTGGTCGGGTTCTTGAACGCGGGGTCGTTGGCGTCGACTTCAACCTGGGTCAGCAGGGTGGCAAACGGCACTTCGAAGTCGAGCAGATTGCCCAGTTCCTGTTCGATGATGTAGCCGATCATGCCTTCGGTTTCGGCACCGAGCACGTCCAGCGGGTAAGGGGTGACGGAGGTGTAGGCCGCCGCTTGCAGCGACAGCAGGCCGACTTGCGGGCCATTGCCGTGGGCGATGACCAGTTGGTTGCCGGGATGGATCTTGGCGATTTGCTCGGTGGCGATGCGGATGTTGGCGCGCTGATTGTCAGCGGTCATCGGTTCACCACGGCGGAGCAGGGCGTTACCGCCCAGCGCTACGACGATACGCATGGTGCATGTCCTTCTAATCAGAGGAGAGGCGAACAACTCGATCTTCCTGCCGGAACCGGGATCCCCTGTGGGAGCGAGCCTGCTCGCGAAGGCGTCAGATCAGTCGACATCTCTGTTGAATGACCCACCGCTTTCGCGAGCAGGCTCGCTCCCACCTTTGGAACCGGTTCCTTCAGTGGGAGCTATTTCAGTTACAGATCAGCCAGGGTCGAGACCAGAATCGCCTTGATCGTGTGCATGCGGTTTTCCGCTTGCTCGAAGGCGATGCAGGCTGGGGACTCGAACACGTCGTCGGTCACTTCGATGCCGTTTTTCAGGTGCGGATACTGCTCGGCAATCTGTTTGCCGACCTTGGTATCACTGTTGTGGAACGCCGGCAGGCAGTGCATGAACTTGGTGCGCGGGTTGCCGCTGGCTTTCATCAATTCAGCGTTGACCTGATACGGCAGCAGTTGCTGGATGCGCTCGGCCCAGGCTTCCACCGGCTCGCCCATCGACACCCAAACGTCGGTGTGGATGAAGTCGACGCCTTTGACCGCCGCTTTCGGGTCTTCAGTCAGGGTGATACGTGCGCCACTTTCTTCTGCATATTTGTGGCAACGCTCGACCAGATCATCCAGTGGCCACAGGGCTTTCGGTGCACAGATACGCACGTCCATGCCGAGCTTGGCGCCGACCAGCAGCAGCGAGTTGCCCATGTTGTTGCGCGCATCGCCGAGGTAGGCGTAGCTGATTTCATGGATCGGCTTGTCGGCGTGTTCACGCATGGTCAGTACGTCGGCGATCATTTGCGTCGGGTGATATTCGTCGGTCAGGCCGTTGAACACCGGCACACCGGCGAACTTGGCCAGCTCTTCGACGATTTCCTGTTTGAAGCCACGGTACTCGATAGCGTCGTACATGCGCCCCAGCACGCGGGCGGTGTCCTTCATACTTTCTTTGTGACCGATCTGCGACGAGTTCGGGTCGATGTAGGTGACGTTGGCGCCTTGGTCGTAGGCCGCGACTTCAAAAGCGCAACGGGTACGGGTCGAGGTTTTTTCGAAGATCAGGGCGATGTTGTTGCCCTTCAGGTGTTGTTGCTCGGTGCCGGTGTATTTCGCGCGTTTGAGGTCGCGGGACAGGTCGAGCAGGTAACGCAGCTCACGTGGGGTGTGGTGTTCCAGGCTGAGCAGGTTACGGTTGTGAATGTTAAAAGCCATGATGGATCTCCTTCGGTGTCGGTTATCCCCCCGGCCGCGCTGGGTAAGCTGCGGCCAGGGCTCAGAGGTTTAGTAATCGATCGGATCGCGGATGATCGGGCAGGTCATGCAGTGGCCACCGCCACGGCCGCGGCCCAGTTCACCGGCGCTGATGGTGATGACTTCCACGCCGGCCTTGCGCAGCAGGGTGTTGGTGTAGGTGTTGCGGTCGTAGCCGATGACCACGCCCGGCTCCACGGCCACCACGTTGTTGCCGTCGTCCCATTGCTCGCGCTCGGCGGCGAAGCTGTTGCCGCCGGTTTCCACCACGCGCAGTTTCGGCAGGTTGAGGGCTGCGGCGACGGTGTCGAGGAAGTTGGTTTCTTCGCGGCGAATGTCGATGCCGCCCTGTTTGCTTTCGTCAGGGCGCAGGGTGAACGCGACAATCTGGTTCACCACTTCCGGGAAAATCGTCACCAGGTCGCGATCGCAGAAGCTGAACACGGTGTCGAGGTGCATCGCCGCGCGGGACTTCGGCAGACCGGCGACGATGACTTTTTCCACGGCTTTGTTCTTGAACAGGTTCAGCGCCAGTTGGCCGATGGCCTGACGCGATGAGCGTTCGCCCATACCGATCAGCACCACGCCGTTGCCGATTGGCATGACGTCGCCGCCCTCGAGGGTGGAGCTGCCGTGTTCCTTGTCCGGGTCGCCGTACCAGATCTCGAATTCGGCGTTGGTGAACTGTGGGTGGAATTTGTAGATAGCGGCGGCCAGCAGGGTTTCCTGACGGCGCGCTGGCCAGTACATCGGGTTCAGTGTCACGCCACCGTAGATCCAGCAGGTGGTGTCGCGGGTGAACTGGGTGTTCGGCAGCGGCGGCAGAATGAAGCTCGAATGGCCGAGGAAGTCGCGGAACATCTGGATGGTCTTGCCACCAAAGCTGTCCGGCAGATCATCGGCAGACACGCCACCAATCAGGAATTCGGCAATGTGCCGTGGTTCCAGGCTTTTCAGCCAGGATTTGACTTCGTTGATCAGGCCCAGGCCCACCGAATCGGCGGTGACCTTGCGCTCGAGAATCCAGTCCAGTGCCTCAGGGTTAGCGACGATGTCGGTCAGCAGGTTGTGCATTTCCAGCACGTCGATACCGCGCTCACGCATTTTGGTGACGAAGTCGAAGTGGTCGCGCTTGGCCTGAGCCACCCAGAGCACGTCATCGAACAGCAGTTCATCGCAGTTGTTCGGGGTCAGCCGCTGATGGGCCAGACCTGGGGAGCACACCATGACTTTGCGCAGTTTGCCGGCTTCGGAATGGACGCCGTACTTAACTTTTTCCGTGGTCATTTCAGATCCTCCAGATAACAAATCAATCAGGGATTACAGAGTCAGGAAGCCGTCGTAGAGACCGTAGGCAGCCACCAGGGCACCCACGACCACAGCGGCGAAAATCAGCTTCTCGACGTTAGTGAAAATCGGTTGTTTGAGTTCCAGCTTGGCCTTGGCGAACAGGATCGCGCCGGGTGCGTAGAGCAGGGCCGAGAGCAGCAGATACTTGACCCCGCCGGCATACAGCAGCCACACCGCGTAGATCAGCGCGATGCCGCCGATAATCAGATCCTTGCGCCGTTCGGCCGCGAAGCCTTCGTAGCTTTCGCCGCGTACCGCCAGCAGCAGGGCATAGGCTGCCGACCACAGGTACGGCACCAGAATCATCGAAGTGGCGAGGTAGATCAGCGACAGGTAGGTACTGGCCGAGAACAGCGTGATGATCAGGAAAATCTGCACCATCGCGTTGGTCAGCCACAGCGCGTTGACCGGTACGTGGTTGGCGTTTTCCTTGCGCAGGAACTCCGGCATGGTGTGGTCTTTGGCAGCGGCGAACATGATCTCCGCACACAGCAGCACCCACGACAGCAACGCCCCCAGCAAGGAGATGATCAGACCGACGCTGATCAGCACCGCACCCCAGTGACCGACCACATGCTCAAGCACGGCCGCCATCGACGGGTTCTGCAGTTTCGCCAGTTCCGGTTGGGTCATGATGCCCAGCGACAGCACGTTCACCAGCACCAGGAACAACAGCACGGTGATGAAACCGATCACGGTGGCTTTACCAACGTCCGAGCGTTTTTCGGCGCGGGCCGAGAAGATGCTCGCGCCCTCGATACCGATGAACACCCAGACGGTGACCAGCATCATGTTGCGCACCTGGTTCATCACACTGCCCAGATCCGGATTTTTGATGCCCCAGATGTCGGCGGTGAAGATGTCCAGTTTGAAAGCGAACACCGCGATCAACACGAACAGCAGCAGCGGTACGACTTTGGCGACCGTGGTCACCAGGTTGATGAACGCCGCTTCCTTGATCCCGCGCAGCACCAGAAAGTGCACCGCCCACAACAGCACCGAGGCGCCAATCACCGCAGCAACGGTGTTGCCCTCACCGAAAACCGGAAAGAAATAGCCGAGAGTGCTGAACAGCAGAACGAAGTAACCGACGTTACCCAGCCAGGCACTGATCCAGTAACCCCACGCGGACGAGAAACCCATGTAATCGCCAAATCCGGCCTTGGCGTAGGCGTAGACGCCGCCGTCCAGGTCAGGCTTGCGATTGGCGAGGGTTTGGAAGACAAAAGCGAGGGTGAGCATGCCGACAGCGGTGATGGCCCAACCGATAAGTACCGCACCGACGTCGGCGCTGGCGGCCATGTTTTGCGGCAAGGAGAATATCCCGCCACCGATCATTGAGCCGACTACCAATGCAACCAGTGCACCTAGTCGTAGTTTTCCGGGAGCTTCAGACATTTGCATGACTCCATTGCAGGAGAGAAGAGATCACAGCGTAGTTCTGTTGTCTGTTCAAACAGCTGACTTAGATCAGTGCATGGTCACATTCCATTGTTAATGAATGACTTAGGCTTCGACTGAAGGCATAAATATCCTGCCCGCAAGGCCCGTCCTAGAGGCGTTGTGGCTACATTGTTGGGAATGGCTATTATTACTTTCGAATTATGACGCTAGTTCTTTTTCAGCTTTTGGCAAATTTTCAGCCTCTGTTTTCAGTACAGAATTGATTTATCAGGATCAGCGCACAAAACTGTCTTAACGTGCTAGGCGTTAGCGTCATCCGCTATATATAAACAGGCGTTAACTGGCGTTACCTGATAAACGTCATCTACCTTTATCCGTTTAGTTAATAGTTGTTACAAATGCACGCTCACCACACTTCAAAGGGAAACTGAAATGTCGCAACCGACGCAAAAGCTGCGATTAGGCGCGTTGATCGCCCTGGTGGTGGGTTCGATGATTGGCGGGGGGATTTTCTCGCTGCCGCAGAACATGGCGGCACGCGCCGATGCCGGGGCGATCCTGATCGGTTGGGGGATTACCGCGATCGGCATGCTGACTCTGGCGTTCGTCTTTCAGACCCTGGCCAATCGCAAACCCGAACTGGATTCCGGCGTGTATGCCTACGCCAAGGCCGGGTTTGGCGACTACATGGGCTTCTCGTCGGCGTGGGGTTACTGGATCAGTGCGTGGCTGGGCAACGTCGGTTATTTCGTCTTGCTGTTCAGCACCCTCGGTTACTTTTTTCCGGTGTTTGGCCAGGGCAATACGCCAATCGCCATCGGCTGCGCCTCGGTGCTGCTGTGGGCCGTGCATTTTCTGGTGATGCGCGGGATCAAGGAAGCGGCGCTGATCAATCAACTGACCACGGTGGCCAAAGTCGTACCGCTGATCATGTTCATCGTCATCGCGGCGGTGGCATTCAAGGCTGACATTTTCACTCGTGACATCTGGGGCACCAGCAACCCGAATTTCGGCGGGGTGATGGATCAGGTGCGCAACATGATGCTGGTCACGGTGTTCGTGTTCATCGGCATCGAAGGCGCCAGCGTGTACTCGGCGCGGGCGGAAAAACGCAGCGACGTCGGTCGCGCCACGGTCATCGGTTTTGTCGGCGTGCTGGCGCTGCTGGTGCTGGTCAACGTGCTGTCGCTGGGGATCATGAGCCAGCCGGAGCTGGCGAATCTGCAGAACCCGTCACTGGCGGCGGTGCTCGAGCACATCGTCGGGCCGTGGGGCGCGTTGTTGATCAGCATCGGGCTGGCGATTTCACTGCTCGGTGCGTTGCTGTCCTGGGCCTTGCTGTGTGCGGAAATCCTCTTCGCCACGGCCAAGGACAAGACCATGCCGGCGTTCCTGAAAAAGGAAAACAAGAACCATGTGCCGGTCAACGCGTTGTGGCTGACCAACGTGATGATCCAGATTTTCCTGTTGATTACGCTGTTTTCGGCGGGCACTTACACCAGTCTGATTTATCTGGCGTCGTCGATGATTCTGGTGCCGTATCTGTGGTCGGCGGCGTACGCGGTGCTGCTCAGCGGACGTGGCGAAACCTATGAGCATGCCTCGGCCGAACGCACCAAGGACCTGCTGATCGGCGGCATCGCGCTGGGGTATGCGGTGTGGTTGTTGTATGCCGGCGGGGTGAAGTATTTGCTGCTGTCGGCGTTGCTGTATGCGCCGGGGGTGATCTTGTTTGCCAAGGCTAAGCATGAACAGGGCGAGCCGTTGTTCACCCATATCGAGAAGGGCATTTTCACCTGCGTGGTTATCGGTGCGGGACTGGCGGCGTATGGGTTGTACAGCGGTGTGCTGTCGTTGTGAGGTTGTCGCTTGGGTATGCGCCGCCGTATGACTGGGAGGCGATGTTGGGGTTTCTGGCGGCGCGGGCTGTGGTCGGGATGGAGGTTGTGGTCGACGGAGTGTACTCGCGCAGCATCGGGTTGAACGGGCTTCATGGCACGGTTTCAATTTGGCCTGAGGCAGGGAATGCCTTGGTCGTTGAGCTGGATTTTCCTGATCCGTTGATGGTGCCCGAGATCGTTGTCAGGTTGCGGCGGATGTTTGATCTGGATTCGGATCTGACGCTGATGCAAGGGCATCTGGCAAATGATCCGCTGCTGGCACGGTTGAGCGCCGAGCGTCCGGGGTTGCGGATTCCCGGAGCGTGGGATGGCCTGGAACTGGCGTTTCGCGCGGTGCTCGGGCAGCAGATTACCGTGGTCGCGGCGATTCGTCTGGCGGGGAAACTGGTTGCGCAATATGGCGCGCCGCTGGATTCGAGTGTGCCTGGATTGACCCATGTGTTTCCCGAGGCGCAGGTGCTGGTAGCGGCAGATCTGGCGGCGTTGGGCATGCCGAAAAGTCGCGGGCGGACGTTATCTGGGGTGGCGCAGGCGTTGCTGGATGAGCCTTCATTGTTCAAGCCGAATCGTGAATGTGGCGTGGCGCGGTTGTTGGCGTTGCACGGGATTGGCGAGTGGACGGCGCAGTACATTGCGCTGCGCCAGTTGCGGGATATGGATGGGTTTCCGACCGGAGATGTCGGGTTGTTGCGAGCGCTGGAGGTGCTGGAAGGCGAGCGGCCGACAGCGCGGGAATTGGCTTTGCGCGCTGAGACCTGGCGGCCTTATCGAGGGTATGCGGCGCAGCTTTTGTGGACATCTTTGAGCCGGGCAGATTGAAACATCATCGCTCGGCCTGAAATTGCAGCCCTCACCCCAGCCCTCTCCCGGAGGGAGAGGGGGCCGACCGAGGTGTCTTGCGCGATCCACCGACCTGAAAGCCCGAGTCGATTATGGATTCAGCGCCAATCGTACAAGTCGGTGAATCTCTCGAATATCCCCCAATCAGTCCCCTCTCCCTCTGGGAGAGGGTTAGGGTGAGGGGCTTTTTTAAGCCCACCGTGGTTGGTGAGAACCCAATTCCGTAGCCGGCAAAGCCCATTGAATAGATGTGCCGCTGATCTTCACCGGCACCTGCAAGCGATGCGCCGGGCCCCACGGGGTCTGTTCCAGAAATGAACCCTGATCCTGCTCATCTTCCGCCCGCATTGCCTCATTCGTCCCCGGCCCATGCTCGACCAATAACTTCGCCGTCCGCGCCAGTGACAATCGCGCCGAGCCACCGCGACCCGTCTTAAAACGCTCGGCCAACAGTCGGAGCACGCTTGCCGCCATCAAATATCCGGTCGCATGATCCAGCGCCTGTACCGGCAACGGCGTAGGTTTGTCGGCCTGCATCCATTGCTGCCCGGCATCGGCGATGCCGCTGCTCATCTGCACCAGGCTGTCGAAACCTCGACGGTTCTGCCACGGGCCGCTCCAGCCGTAGGCGTTGAGGCCGGCGTCGATCAGGCCCGGCGCGAGCTGGCGACGGCGCTCAACGCCGAAACCAAGATTCTCCAGCGCATCGGCGCGGTAACCGTGCAGCAGAATGTCAGCGTCTTTCAACAATCCTTCGAACACCGCGCGATCAACCGGATCATGCAGGTTCAACCGCGCGCAACGTTTGCCGAGGGTCATTTCCGGAATGACACCAGGCTCGTTCCAGGTCGGTGAATCGATGCGCAATACGCCGGCGCCAAGGCCCGCGAGAAAACGGCTGGCGGTGGGGCCGGCGAGCACGCGGGTCAGGTCCAGAACCTTGATCCCGGCCAACGGTTGCGCCACCGAGCCTCGCCAGGTTTGGCTGCTTTCATCTTGCGAATCGATGAAATGCACCAACGGCTCGGCATTCACCGCCAGCCCCTGCGGATGCGTCTGCCACTGTGCCCAGCTGCGCATTTCGGCGGCGCAGCCCTTGGCGTCTACCGCCGCTTGCTCCAGATCCGTGCTCGTCCATTGCGCGACTTTCGCCGCCATCGCGGCACGATCGGCGCAGGCACCCAGCACGCGTTCAGCGGCGGCGCGGTGATGCGGGGCGTTGGTGTGCAGGCGGATCCAGCCATCCTGTGTGGCGTAGTCGCCTGCGATCGGGTCCCACAGTGGTGGCACTTGCCAGCCGAGGGGGCGGATCGAGGTCGAGAACCAGAACGAGGCCAGGCGTCGGTCGACTTCTACAGCGGGCAAATGACCGGTCTGTTGCTCGATCAATTGGCTGACAGCCTGACCGGCCGCGGCCATGCTGGCGCAGGCAAGGTCAGTGACGGCGAACGCCGAGGGCAGGGCGCCGCGCTCGGTGAACGGAACCGGCGTGTGTAGCAAGCCGAGCGCGGCTTGAATGGACGTGAGTAAATCAGTCATCGAAGGCCCTCCGGAGCGAGAGGGCGATGATAGTGCAAAACATCATCGGATTAGATGAAAGCTCCTGTAGGAGTGAGCCTGCTCGCGATCGCGGTGGGTCAGTCGACACATGCTCCACTGATCCACCGCGATCGCGAGCAGGCTCACTCCTACAAGGGAAATGCAGTGTGGCTTAGACGCGGAACTGATCCATCAATTTCATCTGCTGGCTGGCCAGGGCATTGAGCTGGCTGCTGATCGCCGCCGATTCGGTGGCTTGCTCAGTCAGCGTTTCGGTGACGGTACGAATCGCCGAGACGTTGCGGTTCACTTCTTCCGCCACCGCACTCTGCTGCTCAGCCGCACTGGCAATCTGCAGGTTCATATCGCTGATCACCGTCACCGCATCGCTGATCTTGCCCAGCGCATCCACGGCCTGACGAATCTGTCCGGCGTTGTTATGCGCCTGAGTCTGGCTCGAATGCATGGTCGCGACCACACCCCGCGTACCGGTCTGAATCCGCTCGATCACAATGCGGATTTCCTCCACCGAATCCTGCGTGCGCTTGGCGAGGTTGCGCACTTCGTCGGCAACCACCGCAAAACCACGGCCGCTCTCACCGGCGCGGGCCGCTTCAATCGCCGCGTTGAGGGCGAGCAGGTTGGTCTGTTCGGCGATGCTGCGGATCACCTCCAGTACCGAGCCGATCTGCTCGCTGTTGACCGCCAGTGCTTCAACCTCGGTCACTGCCTTGCTGACTTCATCGGCCAGTTGATTGATGTCGCGGGTGCTGCGCTCGATGATCGACATGCCGTCCTTCGCCGACTGATCGGCACCTTTGGCGGCATTGGCTGCGTTGGATGCGCTGTTGGCGACGTCGTGGGCGGTGGCGCTCATTTCGTTGGAGGCGGTGGCGACCTGGTCGATCTCGCGGAACTGCACCTGCATGCCTTCGCTGGTCTGGCGGGCGATTTCCGAGGACTGGTCGGCGGTGCCGCGTGCTTCGGTGATGCTCTGTTTGATCTGCGCGATGGTCGGTTGCAGCTTGTCGAGGAAGCGATTGAACCAGTTCACCAGTTCGCCCAGTTCATCCTGCTTGCTGTAGTTCAGACGTTGGGTCAGATCGCCTTCGCCGCTGGCGATGTTCTTCAGCATTTCGGCGACGCTGTTGATCGGTCGGGTGACGCCGGACGCGGTCAGCCAGATCAGCAACAGGCCAACCAGACCGGCAACCACGGCGACCAGCAGTGCAGTGATTACGCCGGTTTCCTGAGCATCGTCGAGTACCGCTTGCAGTTTTACCGAATCGGCTAGCAGCACTTGTTTCGGCAGGTCGATGACCACGCCCCAAGCGCGCGAGTTGCCGATTGGGTCGACCGGGTAAACGGCGCGAATCAAATCACCTTGTTCGAGAATCTTCGGTGTGCCGGAGCTCAGCAGTTGCAGCACATCTTTGCCATCGGCGCCGAGGGTGTCGCTGATCTTTTTGCCGACCTTGCTCGCGTCGGAACTGTCGGCCGCGAGCACGCCGCTGCCGGAGACAATCAGCATATGCCCGGCGTTGTTGAACAGGCTGCGCTGGGAATCCACGGCCGCCGCTTGCAGGGCGTCGAGAGCAATGTCGACACCGACCACGCCGATGGCTTTACCGTCGACGATCAACGGCACAGAAATGGTCGTCATGAGCATTTCCTTGCCCCCGACAGTGTCGGCATACGGGTCGAGCAGGCAGGTGCGTTTGTTGTCGCGAGGGCAGGTGTACCAGCTGTTGTAGGGCGTGCCGCTGACGCTGAGGGTGGTTTTGGTCAGGTCTTCTTCGACCATGATGGTGTTCAGCGAGGCACCGGCGGCGCGGCTCCAGTACGTGGCAAAACGCCCGGCTTCGTTGGACTGACGCGCGGCGTCGTTGGCGAACTCGCTGTCCTTGCCGTCGAGAGCGTTCGGTTCGAAGGCGAGCCAGATGCCCAGCACTTTGTCGTTGCGCTCAAAAGCGCTTTTCAGGCTCAGGTTCAACTCTTCGCGCAAGGCGCCGGCGTCCAGCGAACGCTTGGCGGCCATTACCCGCATGTCCTTGATCTGATCCGCTACGGCAGTGATCACCGTCAGGCTTTCGCCGAAGGTTTTCTGCACCCGCACGGCTTGCTCGGCGGCTTTGGCTTGCAACAGGTTCTGCACGCTGGCGGTGAGCAACTGGTTGCTGGAGTTACTGACCAGTTCGTCGTTCTGGTTGGTCTGGTAGATGTTCATGCCGACGATCAGCGCAACCACACCGAGCAGGCACAGACCGGAGAGCAGAACGATTTTCAGGCGAATGGACAGAGCGTCGAACATGGGGCGATCTCGCGAATGAATATACGGGTGGCAGGCGGATATGAACTATCCGGTTCGCCAAATCCATTCAGCGCCATTCAATGCTCATCGGCGTGGAAGCAGAGGTCATGAGGCGTGTGCCGACGGACGGTCAGCGCTAAACGTTTGCGCAGGGGAAAGTGCTGAAAAAGCGATTAATTACAGGGATGTTTCAGGACGGTGACGGCGCTTGTCACGGGCGGGAGAGACTTTTCGCGAGCGTGATCAGACAGTTTTAGCCAGAGATTCCGGGCGCGACCAGATCCACAGATTGCCCACGCTCATCCCGGCAATCGCCAGATAAACCGGCCAGCCGTGATCGAGCATCACCAGCATCAACGTGGCGCACAGCAACATGCTTACCGTGGCGCTGACCTTGGCCTTGCGCGCGATGATCTTGCCGTTGCGCCAGTTACTGAGGATCGGCCCGAACAGCCGATGGTTTTCCAGCCAGGCACTCAGGCGCGGCGAGCTGCGGGTCGCGGCCCAGGCGGCAAGAAGGATGAACTCGGTAGTCGGCAGGCCGGGCACGACAATGGCGATCAGGCCGATGCCAAGGCTAACGTAGGCCAGCAGGCCGAACAGCACACGGGCGAGTTTCGAGGAGGCGGGTTGCGGCATGGGCTCAGCGGTGGCTTCTGAAGCGGAGTGGAGATCTTACAGGCTTACGCAGTTCCCCTGTAGGAGTGAGCCTGCTCGCGATAGCGGTGTATCAGTCGACATTCATATTGAATGACAGGACGCCATCGCGAGCAGGCTCACTCCTACAGGGGATGTGTGTTGTGTCAGGCCGGTTCGGCTTCTGTGGCGTAAGCCTGTTCCAGCAGCACGGTAAAGCGGTTGAACGCATCGATCGCGCCTTGCTCGACTTCAGCTTCTTCTTCAGCGCTGAACTGCAGCGAATCGAGGGTACGCACGAAGCTTTTCCAGCCTTCGGCACGGCCACCTTCAGGCTCACCGAGGTGACGGGCACCAAAGGTTTCGCTCAGCTCCAGCGCCACCGCGCGTTTGATCAGGAACGCAGCACCGAGCTTCGAACCTTCGGAGACAAAGATCCAGCCCAGCGCGCGAGCCTTGCTCGGGTTCTTCACCGCGCCGGCTACGGGTGCCGGCACTTCGGTGTCGAGGTCGGCGAGGTCAGCCTTGGCCGCTTCGGCGCGGCAACGGGCCGGCAGATCCGGGACCATGGCGGTCAGTTCGGCGTCGTTATACAGATCGACCAGTTCCGACTGGAACAGGTACTGCGCGACGACAAAACGGGCGAAATTGGCGCGGGTCTCGAACGGCGCGTGGGCTTTGACCAGGGCGTCGAGCTTGCTGTGCGGCTCGTGGGTGATCTGGTTCAGGCGTTGTGAACGCAGGGCTTTTTCCGAAGTGGTCATGACATGTCCTTGATAAAAGAGGCGCTTGATAACGAGACGAACAAGAAGACGTGCAAGCGTAAAAAAACCTCACGGCGCGGTGTGTGAACAAGCGCCGTGAGGTTGGTTGGATCAAATGTCCCAGATCAGATTGATCGCAAAGTTGCGGCCCGGTTGGGTCAGGCGATCGAGGTTGGCCGGTTGCGTCACCGAAGCTTCGCCGACGCTGTCGTAACCGCGCACGTCATCCCACAGCCAGTATTTCTTGTCGGTCAGGTTGTAGATGCCGCCGCTGACGGTGACGTCGTCGGTGACTTTGTAATAACCGGCCAGATCCAGAATGCCGAAGCCCGGCGTCTTGAACTGACTGCTGACGCCATCCGGCGACTTGAAGTTGCTGTCGTCGACGCGATCCTTTTTCTTCACCACGGTCCAGCTCAGCAGGCCGCCGTAGTTGTCCTGGTCGTAACCCAGTCCGAACACGCCGGTCAGCGGGTTGACGCTGTTGATCGGTTCGCCGTTGTCGTTGTTGCGACCGTAGGCGTAGGCGATCGAGCCCTGGGTATAGAGGCCTTGCGGCGCGCCAAACGCATCCAGGTTCAGGCGACCTTTGACTTCCGCACCCTTGATGGTGGCGTGCTTGATGTTGGCCGACTGGAAGGTCAGCTCGTTGCGGCCCGGGGTCACAGCATCTTCGTTAATGAAATCGCGGTACTTGTTGTAGAACACCGCGACGTCGAACGAACCTTGTTCGAAATTGCCGCGCAGACCGGTTTCATAGCTTTTGCTTTTCTCCGGTTCGAGGTCCGGGTTCGGCGCCACGCTGTAACCGGTGGTGGTGTTTTCGAAGCGGCCGTACAGGGCTTTCGCGGTCGGGGTGCGGAAACCTTCGGCGTACTGACCGTACCAGGTGTAATTCTCGGTCAGGGCGTAGGTCAGGCCGAACTTGGGCGAAATTTTGTGCCAGGTCTTGTTCTTGTCGCTGACCGTGCCTTGGCCGTCGGCGGCCACGGTGTTGAGGAATTCCTGAGTGATGTGCGGCTTGAGCTGGGTGTAGTCGTAGCGCAGGCCCGGCAGGAAGGTCCAGTTGTTCCAGCTGATCTGATCCTGAGCGAACACGCTGTAGGTGTTGATGGTCGGGTCCGGGAAGTCGGTGGCTTTGGCCAATACGTCAGCGGTACTGGTTGCGCCGATGGCGGTGCAGCCTCGACCGACGGCCAGGCAGGTGCCGTCGCCGCTGCGCGAGCCGGTGACTTTCTGTTGCTTGAGGGTGGTGCCGTAAGTCAGCACGTGATCGGTGTCGCCGATGGCGAAGGCTTTGTCCAGTTGCGCATCGAAGACCCACTGCTTTTCTTCGTAAATGGTGTCACGGGTGCGCAGCACTTTACGGGTGATCGGATAGTAGAACTCGGTGGTGCTCTGGTCGGTCTTGGCGATCTGGTGGTTGAGGCTCCACTTCACGTTGTCGACCAGCAGGCTGTCGAGGGCGAACGAGTGCTCGATGCCGAAACGCTCACGGGTGATCGTATCGTTACCGGTGCGCCACTGGTACATGCCGCCGGGCAGCACGCTGTTCGGAATGGTCGGGGCGCCGTTGAAGTACGGGCCGCCGTAAGCACTTTTCTGATCGGTGTCGCGATCATCCTTGTACTTTTCGTAGGTCAGGCCCAGGCGCGAATCTTCGTTGTAGTTCCAGCCGATCTTGGCCAGCACGTTGTAGGCGCTGACGTCTTCCGGGTTGGCGGCGGTGCGCTCAAGGCCAGTGCCATTGTTGCTGCCATAGGAATCGGTTTCGTGACCGTCACGCTGGCTGTAATGCAGCAAACCGTCGAACTGCTCGGCGCGGCCGGCCACGGTGGCGGACTTCAACCAGCTGTCATCGGCCGAGCTGTAACCGGTTTTCAGACGCGCACCGACGTCTTTGCCCGGCTTGATGATGTCGTCGGCATCGAGGGTGTAGTAGCTGACCGCGCCGCCAATGGCGTTGCTGCCGTACAGCACCGAGGCCGGACCACGGAGGATTTCCACGCGTTTGACGATTTCCGGATCGACGTAATTGCGCTGAGTCTTGGCGTACGGGCCGTTGAAGAAACCGTCCGGGACTTCCACACCGTCGACTTGCGTCAGGATGCGGTCGCCGTCGATACCGCGGATGTTGTAGCCGCTGATGCCGCCACGGGTGCCGGCGCCGCCGACGGATACGCCCGGCTCATAACGCACCAGATCCTTGATGGTGTTGACGTTGTTGCGGTCCAGGTCCTGGCGGGTCTGCACGGTGACGGTGGCCGGCACGCTGTTGACCGACTGCTCCTGACGGGTGGCGCTGATGGTCACCTGATCGAGATTGAGCGTGCCGCTGGCGTTGCGCTTTTCCAGCACAACGTTGTTGTTGCTGATTTTGCGGAAGCTCAGGTTGGTCCCCACCAACAGGCGCTCCAGGGCTTTTTCCGGGGGTAGCGAGCCACGCACGCCCGGCGAAGCCACGCCCTGACCCAGTTCTGCCGGCAAACCGACCTGCCAACCGGTCACGGCGGTGAAGGCATTGAGTGCCGACACCAGCGGCTGCTGACCGATGGCGAACGAGTAATCGCCCATGTTGCGCGAAGGTTGCTCGGTGGCAGCCATCAGCGGTGCAGCACCGGCCATCAGGATGGCAGCGGTCAGCAGCGACAATACGCGAGAAGGGGAGGAAGTCTGGCGGGTAAGGCGTGAGGACATCGATAGCGCTCCGTGTCGCACGAATCTTTATAGGGGCTGATTGGCTTCGCGTGTTGCGAATCAATTGCATTGGCTATAACGAGACGTACTGACGTTGGCTATCGAGTAAAAATAATTCTCATTTAGTTCAAGATCACCAGCGCGGGGAATTCCTGCAGGCGCGCCGAGGTGATGTGTGCGAGGGAGCGAACCACGTCGAGCGGCTGGTCGAGACGGTAATTGCCGGTCACGGCGACGTCCGCCAACTGTTCGTTATTGTTGATGATCCAGCCCGGGTAGTAGCGGCGCAATTCGGCCAGCACCTGATTCAGCGGGCAGTTCTCGAACACCAGTCGGCCCTGCACCCACGCCAGATCCGTGTTGGCGTCGAGTTTGGCCGGGCGGTCGAAGCCGTTGGGACCGATACGGATGCTCTCACCGGCAGTCAGGCGCACACGAGCATCGTTATGCGTGGCGCGCAGATCGACGTCGCCACGCTGCACATTGACCTGCGCCACACCGTCGAGATAACGCACGGCGAACGCGGTATCGCGCACGCTGGCGGTGACCGGGCCGGCATCGATTTCCAGCGGTTGACTGCGGCCGCTGGCGATCTCGAAAAACGCCTCGCCCTGAAACAACCGGGCAACGCGCTGCTGATCGTTGATGGTGCTGGAGAATGCCGAGTTGGTATTGAGCAGGACTTTCGAGCCGTCCTCCAATTGCAGACGCTGGCGCTCGCCCACCACGGTCAGATGATCGGCCTGAATGCGCATCGGCAGATTACTGAAACTGAACAATCCGAGGATCAGCACCGCAGCAGTCGCCAGCGGTTTCCAGTGTGGGCGCAGACGCTTGAGGAAGGTGACTTTCGCAGGTTTGGCCGCCAGGCTTTGCGCGCACTGGGCGACTTGCGGGCCGTCCCAGATAGCCTGAGCCTTGGCGAACGCCTCGGCATTCAACGGATCGGCCGCGAGCCAGGCGTGAAATTGCCGGGTCTGTTCCTCGTCCGGGCTGCCGAGCACGATGAGCCAGTCCAGTGCCTGGTCCATTGCGTTTGCAGCGTCCTGCACCGAATCCGGCGAAGGCGAGCGGTGGGTGTCCGTCACGGTGTTTCCTCGGCAGTGTCTGCGCACGGCTGTTTTTTCAAGTGAAGCGTAAAAGTCGGGCAAGGGTAACAAAGCCCGATGATCCGTGCAGGCGATCCGAGCACTTACAGAAAAGCCCTACAGCCTCAGTCGCCATTCAGACGTTCGGCGACGCCGATGCAGATGGTCATGATCAGCTTCAGTTCTTTTTGCACGGTGCTGAGGGAAACATTCAGCTCATCAGCGATTTCCTGATAACTGTTCCCGTGCAAACGGCTGAGGATGAAAATCTGCTGCTGGCGGGGGCTGAGTTGACTGAGGCTCACGTTCAAGCGCTCCAGCATCTGTTCGGCGTGGGCGGCATCTTCGGCGCTGCTGGCCGGGGCGGCGATGCTGTGCACGACATCCTGCGGCACGTCATCGACCATGGTTCGCGAATGGATCTTGCGCGCACGCAGATGATCCAGCGCCAGATTGCGCGCGGTCTGGAAGACAAAAGGTTCGAGGTGATCGATGGCCCGCTCGCTCAACGCCCGCGTCACGCGCAGGTAGGTCTCCTGCAACAGGTCTTCAGCGGTGCTGTGATTGTTGACCATCCGTTCCAGCGTGCGCAGCAAGGACGTGCGCTGGGTGAGGAAGACGTGGTTGAAGCGCGATTGACTCACGGGAGGACCTGATCGATTTCAAGCGAATGATAATGCTTATCATCTGTTTGAATGGTCAAGCCCTGATTTCAAATACAGCACAAAACCCCTGTAGGAGTGAGCCTGCTCGCGATAGCGGTCGATCAGCCACATCATCTGTGACTGACAGATAGCAATCGCGAGCAGGCTCACTCCTACAAAAAGCAGGGAGTTATTCGGCGTTACACAACGCCAGGCAGTTATCCAGCATGCGGTTCGAGAAGCCCCACTCGTTGTCATACCAGGCCAGCACCTTCAGCAGTTTGCCGCTGGATTTGGTGTGGTTGGCGTCGAAGATCGACGACAACGGATTGTGGTTGAAGTCGCTGGAAACCAGCGGCAACGTGTTGTAACCCAATATCTTCGAATGCTGGCTCGCAGCCTTGAGCAGCGCGTTGACTTCCTCGGCGCTGGCTTCTTTTTTCAGTTGCACGGTCAGGTCCACCAGCGACACATTGATCACCGGCACCCGCACGGCCATGCCGGTCAGTTTGCCGGCCAGTTCCGGGAGCACCAGGCCTACCGCTTCAGCGGCGCCGGTCTTGCTTGGGATCATGTTCTGCGTGGCCGAACGCGCGCGGTACGGGTCGGTGTGATAGACGTCAGTCAGGTTCTGATCGTTGGTGTAGGCATGAATTGTAGTCATCAGACCACTTTCGATCCCCAGCTCACGGTGCAGCACTTGTGCCACCGGTGCCAGGCAGTTGGTGGTGCACGAAGCGTTGGAGATGATCTGGTGCGACTGGCGCAGAATGTCGTGGTTCACACCATAAACCACGGTGGCGTCGGCGCCTTTTGCCGGGGCCGAGATGATCACTTTGCGTGCGCCGGCAGTAATATGCGCGGCCGCTTTGGCGCGGTCGGTAAAGAGACCGGTGCATTCGAACACCACATCAATCTTTTCCGCCGCCCATGGCAGCTCGGCCGGGTTGCGAATGGCGCTGACCGCAATGCGGTCGCCGTTGACGGTCAGACTTTCATTGTCATGCTCGACCTGAGCGTCGAACGTGCCGTGAACGGTGTCGTATTTGAGCAGATGAGCATTGATCGAGCTGTCGCCGAGATCGTTGATGGCGACGATCTGCAAATCCTGTCGATAGCCTTGGGTATACAGTGCGCGCAGGACATTACGGCCGATGCGGCCAAAACCATTGATTGCGATTCGAAGAGTCATGGAACAGCGCCGCCGTCGTTTTGTTGTTGGAATTACAAGATTATTCGCATAAAAATAGAAAACAAGCCTTTTTAGTGGCAATATTTTGTTTTATCTACAACGAGTGACCTGAATCAACTGGTCCGAATGGTCAAAAAAGCCGTCTGTCATTCCAATAACAACGGCGTTTGATCAGCATAGACAATCAGGTCGCCACATCCGTTAGCCTGGAGTTCTACACATGCATCCCCGCGTCCTTGAGGTCACCGAACGGCTTATCGCCCGCAGCCGCGCCACGCGTCAGGCTTACCTTGCACTGATTCGCGGCGCCGCCACTGACGGGCCGATGCGCGGCAAGCTGCAATGCGCCAACTTCGCCCACGGCGTGGCCGGTTGCGGCAGCGAAGACAAGCACAGCCTGCGGATGATGAACTCGGCGAACATCGCCATTGTTTCTTCGTATAACGACATGCTCTCGGCGCATCAGCCGTATGAAGTGTTCCCGGAACAGATCAAGAACGCCCTGCGCGAAATCGGCTCGGTCGGCCAGTTTGCTGGCGGCACGCCGGCGATGTGCGACGGCGTGACCCAAGGCGAGCCGGGCATGGAACTGAGCCTGCCGAGCCGCGAAGTGATCGCCATGTCGACCGCTGTGGCGCTGTCGCACAACATGTTCGACGGCGCGCTGATGCTCGGCATCTGCGACAAGATCGTCCCAGGCCTGATGATGGGCTCGCTGCGCTTCGGTCACCTGCCGACGATTTTCGTCCCGGGCGGGCCGATGGTCTCGGGGATTTCCAACAAGGAAAAAGCCGACGTCCGTCAGAAGTACGCCGAAGGCAAAGCGACCCGCGAAGAGCTGCTGGAATCGGAGATGAAGTCCTACCACAGCCCGGGCACCTGCACCTTCTACGGCACCGCCAACACCAACCAGTTGCTGATGGAAGTCATGGGCCTGCACTTGCCGGGCGCCTCTTTCGTTAACCCGAACACGCCGCTGCGTGACGCGCTGACCCGCGAAGCCGCGCATCAAGTGACGCGCCTGACCAAACAGAATGGCAACTTCATGCCGATCGGTGAAATCGTCGACGAGAAATCGCTGGTCAACTCGATTGTGGCGCTGCACGCCACCGGCGGTTCGACCAACCACACTCTGCACATGCCGGCCATCGCCATGGCCGCGGGCATTCAATTGACCTGGCAGGACATGGCCGACCTCTCCGAAGTCGTGCCAACCCTGAGCCACGTCTACCCGAACGGCAAAGCCGACATCAACCACTTCCAGGCCGCCGGCGGTATGTCGTTCCTGATCCGCGAACTGCTTGGCGCCGGTCTGCTGCACGAAGACGTCAACACTGTGCTCGGCCACGGCTTGAGCAAGTACACCAAAGAACCGTTCCTTGATAACGGCGAACTGGTCTGGCGCGAAGGCCCGGTCGACAGCCTCGACGAAAACATCCTGCGCCCGGTCGCCCGCGCATTCTCGGCAGAGGGTGGTTTGCGCGTGATGGAAGGTAACCTCGGTCGCGGTGTGATGAAGGTCTCCGCTGTCGCGTTGGAAAATCAGATCGTTGAAGCGCCAGCAATGGTGTTCCAGGATCAACAAGACCTGGCCGACGCGTTCAAGGCCGGCCTGCTGGAAAAAGATTTCGTTGCCGTGATGCGCTTCCAGGGCCCGCGCTCCAACGGCATGCCTGAGCTGCACAAGATGACGCCGTTCCTCGGCGTGCTGCAGGATCGCGGCTTCAAAGTCGCGTTGGTGACTGACGGACGGATGTCCGGCGCTTCGGGGAAAATCCCCGCAGCGATTCACGTCAGCCCCGAGGCTTATGTCGGTGGCGCTTTGGCGCGGGTGCAAGAGGGCGATATCATCCGCGTCGATGGCGTCAAAGGCACCTTGGAACTCAAGGTCGACGCCGCAGAATTTGCAGCGCGCGAACCCGCCAAAGGCCTGTTGGGCAACAACATCGGCAGCGGTCGCGAACTGTTTGGCTTTATGCGTTTGGCCTTCAGCTCGGCGGAGCAGGGCGCCAGCGCCTTCACTTCTGCCCTGGAGACGCTTAATTGAAACTGGCTTTGGTCGGTGACATCGGAGGCACCAACGCGCGGTTCGCGTTGTGGAAAAACCAGCAACTGCAATCGGTTCAGGTGCTGGCCACGGCCGACCACGCCAGCCCGGAAGAGGCGATCAGCCTGTACCTGAGCGGGCTCGGTCTGGCGCCGGGTTCGATCGGTTCGGTGTGCCTGTCGGTGGCCGGCCCGGTCAGTGGTGATGAGTTCAAGTTCACCAACAACCACTGGCGCCTGAGTCGCACCGCGTTCTGCAAAACCTTGCAGGTCGAGCAGTTGTTGCTGGTCAACGACTTCTCGGCGATGGCGCTGGGCATGACCCGTTTGCAGCCGGGCGAATTTCGCGTGGTCTGCGAAGGCACGTCTGAGCCGTTGCGTCCGGCGGTGGTGATCGGCCCGGGCACTGGCCTGGGCGTCGGCACCTTGCTCGACCTCGGTGCAGGCCGTTTCGCGGCGTTGCCGGGGGAGGGCGGTCATGTCGATCTGCCGCTGAGCAGTCCGCGTGAAACCCAGTTGTGGCAGCACATCCACAACGAGATCGGCCATGTCAGCGCGGAAACCGCGTTGAGCGGTGGTGGCTTGCCACGGGTTTACCGGGCGATCTGCGCGGTCGATGGGCATGAACCGACACTCGATACGCCGGAAGCGATCACCGCAGCTGGTCTGGCGGGTGATCCAATTGCACTGGAAGTGCTCGAGCAGTTCTGCTGCTGGCTCGGCCGTGTCGCCGGCAACAACGTGCTGACCACGGGCGGACGTGGCGGGGTGTATATCGTTGGTGGTGTAATTCCACGCTTTGCCGATTTCTTCCTCGAAAGCGGTTTTGCCCGCAGCTTTGCTGACAAAGGGTGCATGAGCGATTACTTCAAAGGCATTCCGGTGTGGCTGGTGACAGCGCCGTATTCCGGCCTTGTCGGTGCCGGTGTGGCCCTGGACCAATCAACCCCAACCTGAAATGCAATCAAACTGTAGGAGTGAGCCTGCTCGCGATAGCGGTATGTCAGTCAACGAATGTGTTGAATGTAAGACCGCTATCGCGAGCAGGCTCACTCCTACAGTTGTTTTGTGGTGTTTGTAAAATCAGTGCTTAAGGCATAATCCGCCCCAATTCCAACAACAAGGATGCCTTCGAAGTGAGCTCAGTCAACAAGTCGATATTGTTGGTCGATGACGACCAGGAAATACGCGAGTTGCTGGAAACCTACCTGACCCGCGCCGGGTTTCAGGTACGGGCCACCGCCGACGGTGCCAGTTTCCGTCAGGCCCTCAACGAGGCGCCGAGCGATCTGGTGATCCTCGATGTCATGCTGCCCGACGAAGACGGCTTCAGCCTTTGCCGTTGGGTGCGTCAGCATCCGCGTCAGGCGCAGGTGCCGATCATCATGCTTACCGCCAGTTCCGACGAAGCCGACCGCGTGATCGGTCTGGAACTCGGCGCCGACGATTACCTCGGTAAACCCTTCAGCCCCCGCGAGCTGCAAGCACGCATCAAGGCATTGCTGCGTCGTGCGCAATTCGGTCAGGAGCGCAGCGGCAGTGACGTACTGGCCTTCGACGAGTGGCGGCTGGACATGGTCAGTCATCGACTGTTTCACACCGATGGCGAGGAAGTGATTCTTTCTGGCGCCGACTTTGCCCTGCTGAAACTCTTCCTCGATCACCCGCAGGAAATCCTCGACCGCGACACCATCGGCAACGCCACCCGGGGCCGCGACCTGATGCCGCTCGATCGCATCGTCGACATGGCCGTCAGCCGTTTGCGCCAGCGTCTGCGCGACACCGAGAAACCGCCACGGCTGATTCGCACCGTGCGCGGCAGCGGTTACCAATTGGCAGCCAATGTGGTTGCCGGCAATGGTCACTGAGTCGCTGCGCAAGCTCGCCGCCCGGGTGCCGGTGCCGCGTTCGTTGCTCGGGCGGATGCTGCTGCTGACTTTGCTGGCGGTGTTGTTTGCGCAGACATTATCGAGCGTGATCTGGGTCTCGCAATTGCGTGCCACCCAGCTCGAAGGTCTGGTCACCAGCGCCCGCAGCCTTGCGCATTCGATGACCGCCAGCGTCAGTTACTTCCGCTCATTGCCGGTGGCTTATCGACCGTTGGTGCTCGATCAATTGCGCAGCATGGGCGGTACCCGCTTCGTCGTGACCCTCAACGACAAACCATTGGGTATGGACGTGCTGCCGGTCACGCCGCGTAAAGCAGCGGTGATGAAAGCGGTCGACGAAGTGCTGCGCCAGACCTTGGGTCATGACACCGATATCTCGGTGACCTTCGTCAGTCCTGAAGATCTGCGGATTTTCAATGCCGGGCTTAAACTCGATGAGCTGCCGCGCTCGTGGGCGCATTACGCGCTGACTCTGGAACCGGTGAATCCGCCCGTGCTGGTCACGCAGATTCAAATGGCCCCGGGCGAATGGCTGTACATCGCCTCGCTGTTGCCGGAGCCGTACACCAGTCTTGAAGAGCAAGGCCTGCCCTCGCAACAGGTGTGGTTCATCGTTCTCACCAGCGGATTCCTGCTGCTGTTCATCGGCGTGCTGGTGCACTGGCAGAGCCGCCCGCTCAAGCGTCTGGCGCGTTCTGCTCGGGATTTGTCGCTGGGCGCTGACGTCGAGCCAGTGGCCGAGGGCGGCGGCAGTGAGGTGGTCGAAGTGGGGCGCGCCTTCAACACTATGCGCGAGCGCATCAGCCGCTACCTGACCGAGCGCAGCCAGTTGTTCAGCGCGATCTCCCATGACCTGCGTACGCCAATCACGCGTTTGCGTTTGCGCGTCGAATTGCTCGAAGACGAGAAGCTGCAGGCCAAATTCGGTCGCGATCTGGATGAGCTGGAACTGCTGGTCAAAGGCGCGCTGCAATGCGTGAAAGACACTGACATCCACGAGAACATCGAACCGGTGGATCTCAATCATGTGCTCGATTGTCTGGTCGAGCCGTACCTGGCGCCGAACGGCAACGGTCGCGTGACGCAGCATGGTCGCGCGCTGGCGGCGTATCCGGGCAAGCCTTTGGCGTTGAAGCGCTGTATTGGCAACCTGATCGACAACGCCTTGAAGTATGGGCAGAACGCGCACTTGCATATCGATGACGATGACAGCGCGTTTGTCTTGCACGTTGATGATGAAGGGCCGGGTGTGCCGGAGCAGCGCCTGGAGCAGGTGTTTGAGCCGCACTTCAGATTGGCGGGGCAGCAGCAGGGGTATGGGCTTGGGTTAGGCATCGCGCGCAATATTGCCCACAGCCATGGTGGTGAGGTGACGTTGCAGAATTTGCGTGAGGGTGGGTTGCGGGTGACCCTGCAATTGCCGCGTTCGGCGGATTGAGTCAAAAGCTTTCCCTCACCCTAGCCCTCTTCCAGAGGGAGAGGGGACTGACCGGGGGATGCTGCAGAGATACGCCGACCTGGAAGTCCGGTAGCGAATCCATAATCGACTCGATGTGTCAGGTCGGCGGATAACCCAGCACCACTCGGTCGGCCCCCTCTCCCTCCGGGAGAGGGCTGGGGTGAGGGCCGCTCTTTGTCACGATCTGGTGACAAACCCCGCCCCCTTCGTTACAAGCCCACCCCGACCCGTTGTTTAGACTGCCCGCAGTCATAACAACAAAAAAGGCCACCCATGGATCTCTTCCAACCCGGCTTCAGCAGTTGGCTGAACGCCCCTGCCCACCAGCAATGGCTCGCCGCCGAAGGCCTGCGTCTGCTGGATTTCGCCAAGGCAGCAAAACTCCCACAAGGCTTCGGCAACCTCGATGAACGCGGCCGTCTGCCAGCGAACGCGCAAGCCGAAACCATGAACACCGCGCGCATGACCCACAGCTTCGCCATGGCCCATATTCAGGGCCTGCCGGGTTTTGCCGATCTGGTCGATCACGGCATCGCCGCCCTGCGCGGGCCGTTGCGTGATGCACTGCACGGCGGCTGGTTCGCCGTTGCCGAACACCGCGATGACAACACCGGCAAGAACGCCTATCTGCATGCCTTTGTCGCACTGGCAGCCAGCTCCGCCGTGGTTGCACAGCGTCCCGGCGCCCAAGCGTTGCTGGATGACGCCATCGACATCATCGACACGTATTTCTGGAGCGAAGAAGAGGGCGCCATGCGCGAATTCTTCAACCGCGACTGGAGCGAAGAAGAAGCCTATCGCGGCGCCAACAGCAACATGCATGCGACCGAGGCGTTCCTCGCGCTGGCCGATGTCACTGAAGATCCGCGCTGGCTGGTGCGTGCGCAACGCATCGTCGAGCGGGTGATCCACGGTCATGCTGCCGGCAACGGTTACATGGTCATCGAACATTTCGACCGCGACTGGCAGCCGCTGCGTGAATACAACCACGACAATCCTGCCGACGGTTTCCGCCCCTACGGCACCACACCGGGCCATGGTTTCGAGTGGGCGCGGCTGTTGCTGCACCTCGAAGCGGCGCGGGTTCAGGCCGGCATGCTCACGCCCGGTTGGCTCGCCACCGATGCGCAAAAACTGTTCGAGAACAACTGCCGCAACGGTTGGGACGTCGATGGTCTGCCGGGCATCGTCTACACCCTCGACTGGAGCAACAAGGCCGTCGTCCGCCATCGCCTGCACTGGACGCACGCTGAAGCCAGCGCTGCTGCGAGCGCGTTGCTAAAGCGCACCGGCGATGCGCAATACGAAACCTGGTACCGGCTGTTCTGGGAATTCTGCGAGATGAATTTCATCGACCGCTGCGACGGCAGCTGGCACCACGAACTCAATCCGCAAAACCTGCCTAGTGCCGATATCTGGCCGGGCAAACCCGATCTGTATCACGCCTGGCAGGCCGTGCTGATCCCTCGTCTACCCTTGTCACCCAGTATGGCGACTGCGCTGGCACAGTTATCCCAGAGCAGTCCTGTGTAACCATGTGGTGACATTCGCGCGTCCCTTCGTTACCTGCGAAGGGAAACGTCCTGTTTAAACTCCTGTGCAGCGCAAGCACCAGACTTGCATGCATAACAACAAGAAAGGTACATCTCAGATGAATGCGATTTCTCGCCTCGCTACTGTCATTTCTGTCGCCTCCCTGTTCCCGCTCGCAATTCTGCCTCTCAGTGTTTCCGCTGCCGAATCCAAAGGTTCGGTCGAAGTCGTGCACTGGTGGACGTCCGGTGGCGAAAAAGCCGCTGTTGATGTGCTCAAGGCCCAAGTTGAAAAAGACGGTTTCACCTGGAAAGACGGCGCTGTCGCCGGTGGTGGCGGTGCGACTGCCATGACCGTGCTGAAAAGCCGTGCAGTCGCCGGCAACCCGCCTGGCGTCGCTCAGATCAAAGGCCCGGACATCCAGGAATGGGCGTCGACCGGTCTGCTCGACACTGACGTTTTGAAAGACGTCGCCAAGTCGGAAAAGTGGGACAGCCTGCTCGACAAGAAAGTCTCCGATACCGTGAAATACGACGGTGATTACGTGGCCGTGCCGGTGAACATTCACCGCGTGAACTGGCTGTGGATCAACCCGCAAGTGTTCAAGAAAGCCGGTATCACCAAGAACCCGACCACCCTCGAAGAATTCTACGCCGCTGGCGACAAGCTCAAGGCTGCGGGCTTCATTCCGCTGGCTCACGGCGGTCAGCCTTGGCAGGACAGCACCGTGTTCGAAGCCGTGGTGCTTTCGGTCATGGGTGTCGATGGTTACAAGAAAGCCCTGGTTGACCTGGACAACGCCGCGCTGACCGGCCCGGAAATGGTCAAGGCACTGACCGAGCTGAAGAAAGTCGCGACCTACATGGACGCCGACGGCAAAGGTCAGGACTGGAACCTCGAAGCGGCCAAGGTCATCAACGGCAAGGCCGGCATGCAGATCATGGGTGATTGGGCCAAGTCCGAATGGACCGCGGCCAAGAAAGTCGCTGGCAAGGACTACGAGTGCGTAGCCTTCCCGGGCACCGACAAAGCGTTCACCTACAACATCGACTCGCTGGCCGTGTTCAAGCAGAAGGACGCAGGCACTGCGGCCGGTCAGCAGGACATCGCCAAAGTCGTGCTGGGTGAAAACTTCCAGAAAGTCTTCAGCATCAACAAAGGTTCGATCCCGGTGCGCAACGACATGTTGAACAACATGGACAAGCTCGGCTTCGACTCTTGCGCACAAACCGCTGCCAAGGACTTCCTGGCAGACGCCAAGTCCGGCGGCCTGCAACCGAGCATGGCGCACAACATGGCGACCACGCTGGCCGTGCAAGGCGCGTTCTTTGATGTCGTGACCAACTACATCAACGACCCGAAAGCCGACCCGGCCGACACCGCCAAGAAACTTGGTGCTGCGATCAAGTCGTCCAAATAAGCCGTAACGGCAAGCTGCGAGCTGCGAGCCGCAAGCTACAAGCTTGAGCTCTAGCGGTCTTGCAGCTTGCAGCTTGTAGCTGCTCTTCTCTTTTTATGATGGATTTCCCCATGAGTTCTGTTGCTGTGTTCAGCAAGGCCTCGCCGTTCGATGCATTGCAACGCTGGCTGCCCAAACTGGTGCTGGCGCCGAGCATGTTCATCGTGCTGGTGGGCTTCTATGGCTACATCCTGTGGACGTTCATTCTGTCGTTCACCACCTCGACGTTCCTGCCCAACTACAAGTGGGCCGGTCTGGCGCAATACGCGCGGTTGTTCGACAACGATCGCTGGTGGGTCGCGAGCAAAAACCTCGCGGTGTTCGGCGGCATGTTCATCGGTATCACTCTGGTGATCGGCGTGTTGCTGGCGGTGTTCCTTGACCAGCGCATCCGTCGCGAAGGCTTTATCCGCACCATTTACCTGTACCCGATGGCGCTCTCGATGATCGTCACCGGTACTGCGTGGAAGTGGCTGCTCAACCCGGGCATGGGCCTGGACAAACTGTTGCGGGACTGGGGCTGGGAAGGCTTCCGTCTCGACTGGCTGATCGACCCTGATCGCGTGGTCTACTGCCTGGTGATCGCCGCTGTCTGGCAAGCCTCGGGCTTTATCATGGCGATGTTCCTCGCCGGCCTGCGTGGCGTTGATCAATCGATCATCCGTGCCGCCCAGATCGATGGCGCGAGCATGCCGACGATCTACTGGAAAGTGGTGCTGCCAAGCCTGCGTCCGGTGTTCTTCAGTGCCGTGATGATTCTGGCGCACATCGCGATCAAGAGCTTCGACCTGGTCGCGGCGATGACTGCCGGTGGTCCGGGTTATTCCTCCGATCTGCCGGCGATGTTCATGTATTCCTTCACCTTCAGTCGCGGCCAGATGGGCATGGGCTCGGCCAGTGCGATTCTGATGCTCGGTGCGATCCTCGCGATCATCGTGCCTTACCTGTATTCCGAGCTGAGGACCAAGCGCAATGACTAGTCTCGCTGCCAAACCTGCTATCAGCCTGAGTCGCATCGCGATCTACGCAGTGCTGATCCTCGCCGTACTGCTTTATCTGGTGCCGCTGGTGGTGATGTTGCTGACCAGCTTCAAGACCCCGGAAGACATCAGCACCGGCAACCTGCTGAGCTGGCCGACCGTGGTCAGCGGCATCGGCTGGGTCAAAGCCTGGGCCACGGTTGACGGTTACTTCTGGAACTCGATCAAGATCACCGTTCCGGCCGTGATCATCTCCACCGCCATCGGTGCGTTGAACGGTTACGTGCTGTCGTTCTGGCGCTTCCGCGGTTCGCAGTTGTTCTTCGGCCTGCTGTTGTTCGGCTGCTTCCTGCCGTTCCAGACCGTACTGCTGCCTGCCTCGTTCACCCTCGGCAAGATGGGCCTGGCGAGCACCACCACCGGTCTGGTGTTTATCCATGTGGTTTACGGTCTCGCGTTCACCACGCTGTTTTTCCGGAACTACTACGTGAGCATTCCGGATGCGCTGGTGAAAGCTGCACGTCTGGATGGCGCGGGTTTCTTCACGATTTTCCGGCGGATCATTCTGCCGATGTCGACGCCGATCATCATGGTCTGCCTGATCTGGCAGTTCACCCAGATCTGGAACGACTTCCTGTTCGGTGTGGTGTTCTCCAGCGGTGATTCGCAACCGATCACGGTGGCGCTGAACAACCTGGTCAACACCAGCACTGGCGCCAAGGAATACAACGTTGATATGGCAGCGGCGATGATCGCCGGCCTGCCGACCCTGCTGGTCTATGTGGTCGCAGGCAAGTATTTCGTGCGCGGGCTGACGGCCGGCGCAGTCAAGGGGTAATCATGGCAACGCTCGAACTTCGCAACGTAAACAAGACCTACGGTGCCGGCCTGCCGGACACCCTGAAGAACATCGAACTGTCGATCAAGGAAGGCGAATTCCTGATCCTCGTTGGCCCGTCGGGCTGCGGCAAATCGACGTTGATGAACTGCATCGCCGGTCTGGAAACCATCACCGGCGGCGCGATCATGATCGGTGATCAAGACGTCAGCGGCATGAGCCCGAAAGATCGCGACATCGCCATGGTGTTCCAGTCCTACGCGCTGTACCCGACCATGAGCGTGCGCGAGAACATCGAATTCGGCCTGAAAATTCGCAAGATGCCTCAAGCTGCGATCGATGAAGAAGTCGCGCGCGTCGCCAAGCTGCTGCAGATCGAACATTTGCTCAATCGCAAACCGGGTCAGCTTTCCGGTGGTCAGCAACAGCGTGTGGCGATGGGCCGTGCACTGGCGCGTCGGCCGAAGATCTATCTGTTCGACGAACCGCTGTCCAACCTCGACGCCAAACTGCGTGTCGAGATGCGCACCGAAATGAAACTGATGCACCAGCGCCTGAAAACCACCACGGTCTACGTGACCCACGACCAGATCGAAGCGATGACCCTGGGCGACAAGGTTGCGGTGATGAAGGACGGCATCATTCAGCAGTTCGGCACGCCAAAAGAGATCTATAACGACCCGGCCAACCTCTTTGTGGCGAGCTTCATCGGTTCGCCGCCGATGAACTTCATCCCGCTGCGTCTGCAACGCAAGGACGGCCGTCTGCTGGCGCTGCTCGACAGCGGCCAGGCGCGTTGCGAGCTGCCGATGAGCATGCAGGACGCCGGTCTCGAAGATCGCGAAGTGATCCTTGGTCTGCGCCCTGAACAGATCGTTCTGGCGCACGGCGAGGGCAATGGTCTGCCGAGCATTCGTGCCGAAGTGCAGGTCACCGAGCCAACCGGTCCGGACACCCTTGTATTCGTCAATCTCAATGAAACCAAAGTCTGCTGCCGTCTGGCGCCGGACGTGGCACCGCAGGTGGGCGAGAACCTGACGCTGCAATTCGATCCGTCGAAAGTGTTGTTGTTTGATGCCAAGACTGGCGAACGCCTCGGCACTGCCGGGCAACCAGAGACCGATGCGCGGTCTGCGAACGTGGCGCAATTCAAAGGCCGCTGAGGAACAGTGTAGGAGTGAGCCTGCTCGCGATTGCGTCCTGTCAGTTGATGTAGTTGTTACCTGACACACCGCTATCGCGAGCAGGCGAAGGCCTACAAAGGAGCACGCGGTGCCCGGCCTGTCGAGCATCGCAATTTATGTAAACCGCGTTAGATAAAAACAGTTAATAACAATAAAGACGAGGATGTAGGGATGAAAAAGAAACACGTCAATGCCCGGTTGATCTGCCAAGTGTCGGCTGCGGCGGCCTTGGTGCTGGCCGGTAACGCCATGGCGGCGGATGCCTTCAGTTCCGATTCGAAATGGATGACCGGCGACTGGGGTGGCGAGCGTACCAAGCTGATCGAGCAGGGTATCGACATCAAGGCCGACTACGTTGGGGAAGTCGGTGGCAACCTGAACGGTGGCTACAACGACGACAAGACCGCGCGTTACGCTGACCAGTTCGGTCTGGGCGTGGCACTCGATCTGCAAAAGCTATGGGGCTGGGATAACACCCAGGCGAAGATCCAGCTGACCAACCGTAACGGCTACAACATCTCCAACGACCGCGTTGGCGATCCGCGTGCCGGCACCCTCAGTTCCTCGCAAGAAGTTTACGGTCGTGGCCACATGGTGCGTCTGACCCAGTTGTGGATTCAGCACCAGTTCTTCGACAACAAACTCGACGTCAAGGCCGGTTACTTCGGTGAAGGCGAAGACTTCAACACCTTCCCGTGCGACTTCCAGAACCTCGCGTTCTGCGGCTCCCAAGTGGGTAACTGGGCGACCAACATCTGGTACAACTGGCCCGTCAGCCAGGCCGCGATCCGTGTGAAGTACAACATCAACGACGAGCTCTACGCGCAAATCGGTGCGTACAACCAGAACCCGTCGCAGCTGGAACACGGCAACGGCTTCAAGCTCAGCGGCAGCGGCACCAAAGGTACTGTGTTGCCGGTTGAGTTGGTCTGGTCGCCGAAGGTCAACAGCCTGCCGGGCGAATACCGCGTCGGTTACTACAAGAGCACGGCCGATGCCGACGACGTTCGTGAAGACGTCAACGGTTTCGACGCCGCCACCACTGGCGACGCCTACAAAACCCACAGCAGCAAAAGCGGCTACTGGTTCGTGGCGCAACAGCAACTCACCAGCCACAACGGTGATGCTTCTCGCGGTCTGAACATCGCGGCCAACGCCACGTTCCACGACAAGGACACCAACTTCATCGACAACTATCAGTCGGTGATGTTTGTCTACAAAGGCCCGTTCGACGCGCGTCCGAAGGATGACGTCGGTATCGGCGCGGCGCGTATCCACGTCAACGATGACGTGAAGAAAAACGCCGAGCTGCTGAACGCTTCCAACGGTGTTTCGGACTACGACAATCCGGTGTTTTCGCCGATTCGTGAAACCGAATACAACTACGAGATCAACTACGGCTTCCACGTCACCAACTGGCTGACCGTACGTCCGAACCTGCAGTACATCACTCACCCGGGTGGTGTGGATGAAGTGGACAACGCATTGGTCGCTGGCCTGAAAATTCAGTCTACGTTCTAACGCGTCTGCGATAAGCTCCTCTCTATGTGCGCATATTTGCGGACAGCCAAGGCTGTCCGCTTTTTTTTGAGGGGCAGTAATCCCCGTAACAGATGAATTCGGAACCGTGGCAAATGCATGAGCATCCGCTACAACGCTTCTTCAAATCCCTGCGTGAACAACCGGTGTTCGCCTGGGAGCGCTATCAGATGCGCGACGTGTTGGTGATCGATCACCCGCTGTGTCAGGCGGTGTTCAGTCGTCAGGGCGCGCAGTTGCTGCACTTTCAGCCGCGCGGGCAAAAGCCGTGGTTGTGGTGTGCGGCGAAGTGGCCGCACGTGGGTGCCATTCGCGGTGGCGTGCCGGTGTGCTGGCCTTGGTATGGTCGTCATCCGAGTGAAAACGCCTGGCCATCGCATGGTTGGGCGCGCTTGCTCGACTGGAAGTTGCTCGACAGCAGCAGCGCCGAAGATGGCGTGCGCCTGCACTGGCAATTGCAGCTGTGCGACTGGCAGGTTGACCTGCACGCACATCTGGGTGAACGCATGGAATTACGCCTGAGCACCGAGCATCAGGACGACATGCCGTGCCAGTTGAGCCAGGCTTTGCACGCTTACTGGCGTATTGGCGATGTCGGCGAGATAGCGCTGTCTGGGCTCGAAGGGGCGCAGGGTTATGACCAGTTGAATCGCCAGGTTTGCCAGCAGGAAGGCGAGTTGCGGGTGGATGGCGGCTGTCAGCGAGTGTTCCAGCATGATGGTGAATTGCAGCTCAAGGATCATGCCTGGCAGCGTGAGTTGTGCATTGATACCGGGGACAGTGCCGACACGGTTGTGTGGCATCCGGGTGCGCGGCCATTGTTGGGCGTGACGTGGGATGAGATTTCCGAGTTTGTCTGTGTGGAAGCGGCGGCGGGTGGGACTGACAGCCTGCATCTGGCGCCGGGGGAGAAGGCGCATTTGAGCTTGCAGGCGTGGGCGGCGGCTTGAGTGTGTCAAGTACACCGCTACCCTCACCCTAGCCCTCTCCCGGAGGGAGAGGGGACTGATTGCGGGATGCTGAAGAGTTACGCCGAAGTGAAAGTGCAGTGCTGAATCCATAATCGACTGGATATTTCAGGTCGATGTGCAGCGCAAGACTCCTCGGTCGGCCCCCTCTCCCTCCGGGAGAGGGCTGGGGTGAGGGTGCTTTTGATCTTTAGTTGAATTCATCCCCAACCGGATACCGGCTCGCATTCAAACTCTCTTTGATCTTGCGCAAATGCGGCTGGAAATCCACCCCGCGACGCAAGGTCATCCCGGTCGCCAGCACATCCAGCACCGTCAACTGAATGATCCGCGAAGTCATTGGCATATAAATGTCGGTGTCTTCCGGCAGCGGAATATTCAGGCTCAAGGTACTCGCCTTGGCCAGCGGCGAATTCTCTGCCGTCAAACCCAGCACCGAAGCGCCGTTCTCGCGAGCAATGCGCGCCACTTCGACCAGTTCACGGGTGCGCCCAGTATAGGAAATGATCACGAACAACTCACCGGTGTGCGCCACCGAGGCAATCATCCGCTGCATCAGCACATCGGCATGCGCAGTGACCGCCAGGTTGAAACGGAAGAACTTGTGCTGCGCATCCAGCGCCACCGGTGCCGAAGCCCCGAGGCCGAAGAAGTGGATCTGCCGCGCCTGAATCAACAGGTCGACGGCACGGCTGATCAGATTCGGGTCCAGCGCCTGACAAGCGCTGTCCAGCGAGGCGATGGCGCTGCCGAAAATCTTCTGCGTATAAGCCTCAGGATTATCGTCTGCCTCGACCGCGCGACTGACATACGCCGCGCCGCTAGCCAGGCTCTGCGCCAGTTGCAGTTTCAGCTCGGGATAGCCGCTGACGCCGAACGAACGGCAGAAACGGTTGACCGTCGGTTCGCTCACCGAGGCGGCCTGGGCGAGGGCGGCGATGCTGAAGCGGGTGGCCTGCTGCGGGTTGAGCAGGATCACCTCGGCGACTTTGCGTTCGGCCTTGTTCAGGTCTTCAAGGCGACTCTGGATCTGTTCCAGTAAATTTCGCACGCGGTCCATATGGAATTCCTAATTCACCTGCGCAAAGGTGCGCCGGGCTATGCAAATTGGGCCTTTGATATGGCCCGTAACGGTGGCCTATCCTACTGATGGCTCCGACCGACCACCACTCGGAATCTGTATTTTGCGAAAATGTTGTGGTTATTACTACATTTTCCCTTGAGTGATGCCTTGAAAAAAGGTATTTGTAGCTTAACTTGATAAAAGAACAAACATCATGCCTTCGATTACGGTTGAACCGTGCACCTTTGCCTTGTTCGGCGCGCTTGGCGATCTGGCCCTGCGCAAGCTGTTTCCTGCCCTTTATCACCTCGATGGCGCCGACTTGCTGCACGAGGACACGCGCATCATCGCGTTGGCCCGTGAAGAAGGTTCCGAGCAGCAGCACATGGCGTTCATCGCCGCCGAACTGCGTCGTTATGTGGGCAAAGAGCTGGACGAGGCCGTCGCCGAGCGTTTTCTCGCACGCCTGACCTACCTGCACGTCGACTTCCTCAGATCTGAAGATTATGTGGCGCTGGCCGAACTGGCCGGCAGCACGCAACGCATGATTGCCTACTTCGCCACGCCGGCCGCGGTGTACGGCGCGATCTGCGAGAACCTGGCGAAAGTCGGTCTGGCAGAAAATACCCGCGTGGTGCTGGAAAAGCCGATCGGCTCCGACCTCGAATCCTCGCGCAAGGTCAACGACGCCGTCGCGCAGTTCTTCCCGGAGAACCGTACCTACCGCATCGACCACTATCTGGGCAAAGAAACCGTTCAGAACCTGATCGCCCTGCGTTTCGCCAACAGCCTGTTCGAAACCCAGTGGAACCAGAATTACATCTCCCACGTGGAAATCACCGTGGCCGAGAAGGTTGGCATCGAAGGCCGCTGGGGCTACTTCGACAAGGCCGGCCAGCTGCGCGACATGATCCAGAATCACCTGTTGCAGTTGCTCTGCCTTATCGCCATGGACCCGCCGGCCGATTTGTCCGCCGACAGCATCCGTGACGAGAAAGTAAAAGTGCTCAAGGCGCTGGCACCGATCAGCCCGGAAGGCCTCACCACTCAGGTGGTGCGCGGCCAGTACATCGCCGGCCACAGCGAAGGCAAATCCGTACCGGGCTACCTCGAAGAACCGAATTCCAACACCCAGAGCGATACCGAAACCTTCGTCGCTTTGCGTGCCGATATCCGTAACTGGCGCTGGGCCGGCGTGCCGTTCTACCTGCGTACCGGCAAGCGTATGCCGCAAAAACTGTCGCAAATCGTCATCCATTTCAAGGAACCGTCGCACTACATCTTCGCCCCTGAGCAGCGCCTGCAGATCAGCAACAAACTGATCATCCGCCTGCAACCGGACGAAGGTATTTCCTTGCGCGTGATGACCAAAGAGCAAGGCCTGGACAAAGGCATGCAACTGCGCAGCGGCCCGCTGCAACTGAATTTCTCCGACACCTGGCGTAGCGCGCGGATCCCCGATGCCTACGAGCGGTTGTTGCTGGAAGTGATGAACGGCAATCAGAACCTGTTTGTCCGTAAAGATGAAATCGAAGCCGCGTGGAAGTGGTGTGACCAGCTGATCGCCGGGTGGAAAAAATCCGGTGACGCGCCCAAGCCGTATGCGGCCGGGTCGTGGGGGCCGATGAGCTCCATTGCATTGATCACGCGGGATGGGAGGTCGTGGTATGGCGATATCTGATGTGCAACTGCCTGCGGGCGTGAACGCTCACGAATTCAAGAGCCCGGTGCTGTTGGCCGAAGGTCAGGCGCTGAACGTCGCGAAGCAATTGAGCGAGGCCATTGCGGCGCGCGGCAACGCGGTGCTGGTGGTGTCTGGCGGTCGTAGCCCGGTGGCGTTTTTCCAGCACCTGGCCAAGCAGGATCTGGACTGGTCGAAGGTCGTTGTGACCCTCGCCGACGAGCGCTGGGTACCGGTTGAACACGCTGACAGCAATGCCGGTTTGCTCAAGCAATACTTGCTCAAAGGCCCGGCGGCCAAGGCGCAGTTCCTCAGCCTGTATAGCGCGGCGGCCAACGTCGAGCAGGCTGCTGAACAGGCTGACCGCTTGCTCGCCGAATTGCCGCCGATTGACGTGCTGGTGCTGGGCATGGGCGATGACGGCCACACCGCGTCGCTGTTCCCCGACAGCCCGAACCTTGCCGAAGCTCTGCAAGCTGATGGCACACGCCGTTGCTGGCCGATGCTGGCGCCAAGCGTGCCGCGTCAGCGTCTGACCATGAGCCGTGCGCTGCTGGCCTCGGCCAGGCACAAGATTCTGTCGATTTCCGGTCAGTCGAAACTGACCACCCTGAATGCCGCACTGGCATCCGACGACGTCGCCGCCATGCCGGTGCGCGCGTTTCTGCAACCTACGTTAGAGATTTACTGGTGCCCATGAGCCAAGGAACAGCCGCTATGACAACCCCATCCCCGACCGTTTCCATGGCGGACAAAGTTGCCCTGATCGACAGCCTCTGCGCCAAGGCGCGGATCCTGCCGGTGATCACCATCGCTCGCGAACAGGACGTGCTGCCACTGGCCGACGCCCTGGCCGCCGGTGGCCTCACCGCGCTGGAAGTGACCCTGCGTTCGCAGTTCGGCCTCAAAGCCATTCAGATCCTGCGCGAACAGCGCCCGGAACTGATGACCGGCGCCGGCACCGTGCTCGATCGCAACATGCTCGCGGCAGCTGAAGCGGCCGGTTCGCAATTCATCGTCACCCCGGGCATCACCCGTGACCTGCTGGAAGCCAGCGTCGACAGCCCGATTCCGCTGTTGCCGGGCATCAGCAACGCCTCCGGCATCATGGAAGGCTACGGCCTGGGTTATCGCCGCTTCAAGCTGTTCCCGGCTGAAGTCAGCGGTGGCGTAGCAGCGATCAAAGCCCTCGGTGGCCCGTTCGGCGAAGTGAAATTCTGCCCGACTGGCGGCGTCGGCCCGGCCAACATCAAAAGCTACATGGCGCTGAAAAACGTCATGTGCGTGGGCGGTAGCTGGATGCTTGATCCGGAGTGGATCAAGAACGGCGACTGGGCCCGTATTCAGGAATGCACCGCCGAGGCGTTGGCGCTGCTGGACTGATTGTTACCAGACACTTCGTTGTGTGTTCTACGGCTTTACGGTGCGCTTGGTCGGTGCACCGTTTTTTTTTGCCTGAAAATTGCTGTGTAGAAGCCATGTAGGAGCTGTCGAGTGAAACGAGGCTGCGATCTTTTGACCTTGCTCTTGAGCGCCAACATCAAAAGATCGCAGCCTTCGGCAGCTCCTACATCGACACCGTTACGACGCGATACATAGTTACCGCACAGCCGCGTTTGCGTGGCGCTAATCTGCGTTCATCTTACGGAAGAGAGAACGCCTCATGGACGACCATCAATCAGCAGACTTGCCCCATCAGCCTCTTCGGCAACGGAAAACTCATATCCCTGGCAGCTTCGATTGGCGCAAAACCGAAGGCAAGGTGCGCAACATCAGTGGCGGCAACGAAGGCCTGCCCCTGGTTTTGCGTCTGGCCCTGGTCGACGCCATGACCGGTGAGCCAGTGGTTGGCGCCCAGGTCCGGATCGAACAGAACATTGGCGCCGACAGTCTGTGCGGCGCCCAGTCGACCGACAGCCAAGGCATCGTGCGGTTTACCAGTATTTACCCGGATCAGCACTCTGGCGGGGCCTCGTGCATCGCCATGACCGTTTGCATCGCTAGTGATGATCAACACCCGCAGTCACATCAGGAGGCCTGGGCAGGACGGCTGCATCTTCCGGATGTCTGTAGCTGTGAAACGGCGGGGGATGATGCTTCGCGACTGGTGTTGCGACCGATTGGCGGGGAAGGTCTTGAGGACGGCTACTTCGGCAGCCTGACGATCGGCGTCGACACCTTTGCGGTGTCGTCGCAGATCGGCCTTGCTGGCTACGAGAAGTCCACAGGCGCGGTGTTTTAGCGCAGTTCGTTCAGCGCCCGCACCAATAACTGCATGTCGGCAGCGGTGGTGGTCAGTCCCGGTGTAATGCGGATGCTCGGCCCGCTGGCTGCGCCGTTGCGCACCACGGTGAACAGGTTGTAGTCGTTGAGCAGACGCTCGGCCATCGCCTGTTGATCATCGTGGCGGGTGAAACGCAGCGAGGTGATGCCGCAATACAGCCGTGGATCATCTGGCGTCATTACCTCAATGCCCGGCAAGTGCCGCACCGCGCTGACCCAAAGATTGCGCAGATAATTGACGCGAGCGCCTTTGGCCGGCGCACCGCCGAGGGAACGATGCTCCTCGAATACCAGCGGCAAGGTCATCAGCGCCGGAATGTTGGGCGTGCTGTACGAGGTGCGCGCACGGATGTCATTCACCGGGTAATGCATTTCGCCCATATCCGGATCGATATCGGCCAAGCGTTGCGGCGCGATATAGAGGAAGCCGAGGGTGAGTGGCGCGCCGATCCATTTGTGCAAGTTGAATCCGGCGAAAGAGATGCCCAGTGCTTCAAGATCGAACTCGATCTGACCGAGCGCATGGGCGCCGTCGAGGATGACATCGACGCCGTGCTCTTTGGCGAGCGCTGCGATGGCTTGCACGGGCATCACCAGGCCGGTGCGGTGAGTGACGTGAGTCAGGGCCATCAGCTTGATCTTCGGATGACCGACGAAGGCTTCGCGGTAAGTCTCCAGCAGGCTGTCGTAGCTCGCCGGGTGCGCGTGGGCAATCTCGATCACTTCTGCACCGCGATGTCTGGCCAGCCAGCGCATGGCGCCTTTGACCGTGTCGTATTCCAGATCACTGATCAGCACCTGATCGCCCGGCTGCAAGCGGTTGTAATTGCGGATCAGCGATTGCAAGCCTTCGGTGGCGTTGCGGGTGAACGCGACGCTTTGTGCATGTACGCCGATCAGCTCGGCCAGTTGCGCGCGGATATCGAGGTTGTCGTGCTGCTCGAAACGCTGGCGCACGTACACCGAATTGCTCGTATTGATCAGCTCGATATTGCGCTGGTACTCCTCGATCACCGTGCGCGACATGCGCCCGAAGTAACCGTTTTCCAGATTCACGGGGCCGGGTTGAACGTCGTAACGATCGGCGAACGTTTGCCAAAAGGCTTCGTCACGGGCGCGTCGGGTGTTATCGGGCATGGTCGGCTGACTCTGAGAGAGGAGGGCGCTTCAGTGGCGCGGGGCAGGTTTGCCATGTTTGGCGCGCAGCGGTTCGAGCAAGTCCGAGAGGCCGTTATGGTCGATCTCCTGCATCAGCGCGAGCAAGCCACCGAGTTCGCCGTGCGGGAAACCTTCTCGGGCAAACCAGTTCAGGTACGGCCCTGGCAGGTCGGCAATGATCCGGCCCTTGTACTTGCCGAAGGGCATTTCGCGGGTGATCAGAAGTTCGAGTTTTTCGGGATTCATCAGGGTTTTCGTCTGGCTTCAAAACAATCAGGAAAATACAGGCATTCTGCATGCAGGCCAAATGACAGATCATGCAAATAACCGTGATACAGATAGTTCACTTATATTTAAGTTGTTGATTTAAAACATTTTATTAGAAATAAAAAAGCTGGCACGCACGCTGCAATATCCCTTGCATCTTCAACCGATCGCGAGGAATTGAAAAATGACCGACATGAATAAAGAAGCCATCTCTGTACTCAATGACCTGATTGAAACCAGCAAAGACGGTCAGGAAGGGTTCAAGACTTGTGCTGAAGACATCAAACATCCAGAACTGAAAACCCTGTTTGTAACGCGCTCCGCCGATTGCGCAACCGCTGCAGCAGAACTGCAGGCTGAAGTTCGCAAGTTGGGCGGCGATCCGGAAACCTCTACCAGCGTCAGCGGTGACCTGCACCGTCGTTGGGTCGACGTCAAAGCCATGTTCACCGGCAAAGACGAAGAGGCTGTGCTGAACGAAGCCGAGCGTGGTGAAGACCATGCGCTGAAGGCCTATCGTGAAGCCATCGAGAAGATCAACAAGCATAACCTGGTAGGTATTCGTGACCTGGTTGAACGCCAGTACCACGGTGTGCAACGTAACCACGATCAGGTGAAAGCCCTGCGTAACCAGGCTCGTGCTCGTTCGTAAGCGTTTGCCGGTTACAAAAAACGCCAGCTAGTCTGGCGTTTTTTTATGTCTGGGGGAAAGCCAAAGCAAGAGCCCCTCACCCTAGCCCTCTCCCGGAGGGAGAGGGGACTGATCCAGGTGTTCTGTCGAGGTACGCCGACCTGAAATATCCAGTCGAACTCAAGATCTGAAAACCACGGAGATCGGCTCACTTTCCCCCTCGCCCCCATGGGGGAGAGGGCTGGGGTGAGGGGGAAAAGCTTTACCTGACACCCCGCCAATCAATCACCCAATGCTGATCGCCGGCAAAGTCGGCAACGTCACCGTCTGCTGCTTGCGCGGCGCCAGAATCTCAGCCTCGCCATCCACCACCAGCTCATCCTTCTGGTTGAACACCCGAGTGGCAATGCGCACACGAAATTTCGGCAACTTCTCGAGAATTTCCAGACGCACTGTCAGCGTGTCACCGATCTTCACCGGCTTCTGAAAACTCATCTGCTGGCCGATATAAATAGTGCCCGGCCCAGGCAACTCGCACGCTACTGCAGCACTGATCAGCGCACCGCTGAACATGCCGTGAGCGATACGCTCCTTGAACATGCTCGCGGCGGCAAACTCGGCGTCCAGGTGCACCGGATTGTGGTCGCCCGACATCGCGGCAAACAGTTGAATGTCGCGCTCTTCGACGGTCTTGCTGTAGCTGGCGGTCTGGCCGACTTCGAGGGCTTCGTAAGGGATGTTGGTAACCTGGGTCATCGGTCTCGATTCCTGTGACGGATTCAGTGAATCCACAAAAAATTATTCGCTGCGATGAGGGCGTGGATGGCTCAGGGCCTGATCGATCCAGGCCAGCACATCAGCGATCACTTCGTCGCGGTTGGTTTCGTTGAACAATTCGTGCCGCGCCTGCGGGTAGATCTTCAGTTGCAGGTGCTGGCTGCCGGCCGTGCGCAACGCATTGGCCAGATCTGTCAGACGCTTGCCTTCACTCACCGGATCACATTCGCCGCCGATTACCAGCAGCGGCAGGCCCGGATCGATCTGCGCGAGATTGGACGCTTTGCTGATTTGCTGCAAGCCGCCGAGCAGGTCGATCCACAGTTGATTGGTGCAGCGAAAGCCACACAGCGGGTCGTTGGCGTACAGGTCGACTTCGGCGGGATCACGACTCAGCCAGTCGAAGCGTGTGCGCGCCGGTTTGAATTTGTTATTGAACGAGCCGAACGACAGCCATTCGATCAGCGCACTGCGGCCCTTGCCACCCTGACGCAGTTTTTCCAGACGGGCGATTTGCCGCGCAGCGCGATACAGCGCAACAGGCTGAAAGTTGGAACCACTGAGAATCGCCCCGTGCAGACTGGCGCTGTGGTGCAGTAAATAGCCTTGGGCAAGATAGCTGCCCATGCTGTGCCCCAGCAGGATGATCGGCACGCCGGGGTGCTGCTGGCCGAGGTGCTGATTGAGACTGGCCAGATCGCCGAGCACTTTGCACCAGCCGTCGTCATCGGCGAAGTGGCCGAGGGTTCCGTGATTGGCGGTTTTGCCATGTCCGCGTAAATCCGCGGCGTACACGCCATATCCTTTGTCGCAAAACGTGTCGGCCAGTCGCGCGTAGCGACCACTGTGTTCAGCCATGCCGTGGGCTAGCAGGATCACCGCTTTCAACGGCGCCGTAGGCAGCCATTGATTGACGAACAGGCGGCTGCGGTCACTCGCGTCCAGCCATAGGGTGTCGTGGATCATGGCGATTCCTTTGCTCAGAGTCGGAACATTGTATAGCGCGTCTGATCAGCCCACGCCACGGCAGGAAGATTCACACGATCAATGACGGCTTTGCCCATATTTGCCTCAATGGCCATAACTGCTAGTGTCCGTGAAGCTCCGCTTTTTCAGAAATGACAGAAAGCGGCCCGGATCGGCTCAGGTAAAGAGGACAAGAACAATGCAACCTGATTTCTGGAACGACAAGCGCCCGGCCGGCGTACCGCTGGACATCGACATGGGTGAGTTCAAGTCGGTGATCGAGGTGTTCGAGCGTTCCTGCAAGAAGTTCGCTGATCGCCCGGCGTTCAGCAATATGGGCATCACCCTGACCTACGCCGAACTTGAGCGTCAGAGCGCTGCCTTCGCCGGTTACCTGCAAGCACATACCGATCTGGTACCGGGGGATCGCATTGCGGTACAGATGCCCAACGTCCTGCATTACCCGATTGCCGTGTTCGGTGCGTTGCGCGCCGGGCTGATCGTGGTCAACACCAACCCGTTGTATACCGCGCGGGAGATGCGCCATCAGTTCAAGGACTCCGGCGCACGGGCACTGGTGTACCTGAACATGTTCGGCCAGAAAGTCCAGGAAGTGCTGCCCGACACCGACATTCAATACCTGATCGAAGCGAAGATGGGCGACCTGATGCCCGCCGCCAAGGGCTGGCTGGTCAACACCGTGGTCAGCAAAGTGAAGAAAATGGTCCCGGCGTATTCGCTGCCGCAGGCGATTTCCTTCAAGAGCGCGCTGCGCATGGGCCGAGGTCTGGGCATCAAGCCGCTGAAGGTCAGCCTCGACGACATCGCCGTGCTGCAATACACCGGCGGCACAACCGGGCTGGCGAAAGGCGCGATGCTCACTCATGGCAATCTGGTGGCGAACATGCAGCAAGTGCGCGCCTGTCTCGCCCAACTCGGCCAGGACGGCCAGCCGCTGCTGCGCGAAGGCCAGGAAGTGATGATCGCGCCGCTGCCGCTGTATCACATCTATGCGTTCACGGCGAACTGCATGTGCATGATGGTTTCCGGCAACCACAACGTGCTGATCACCAACCCGCGCGACATTGCCGGCTTCATCAAGGAGCTGAAGAACTGGCGCTTCTCGGCGCTGCTGGGGCTGAACACTTTGTTCGTGGCGCTGATGGAACACGCGGATTTCAAGACCCTCGATTTCTCCAGCCTGAAGCTCACCAACTCTGGCGGCACCGCGCTGGTCAAGGCCACCGCCGAGCGTTGGGAGCAGATGACCGGGTGCCGCATCACTGAAGGTTACGGCCTCACAGAAACCTCGCCGGTGGCCTGCACCAACCCGTACGGCGATCAGTCGCGTCTAGGCACCGTCGGTTTGCCGGTACCGGGCACGCTGCTCAAAGTCATCAACGATGACGGCGTCGAGCAGCCGATGGGCGAGCGCGGCGAGTTGTGCATCAAGGGCCCGCAGATCATGAAGGGCTATTGGCACAAGCCTGAGGCCACGGCTGAAGTGTTGGATGCCGAGGGCTGGTTCAAATCCGGCGATATTGCGGTGATCGATCCGGACGGTTTCGTGCGCATCGTCGATCGCAAGAAAGACATGATCATCGTCTCCGGTTTCAACGTGTACCCGAACGAGATCGAAGATGTGGTGATGGCGCACCCGAAAGTCGCCAACTGCGCGGTGATCGGGGTGCCGGACGAGCGTTCGGGCGAGGCGGTGAAGCTGTTTGTGGTGGCGCGGGAAACCGGGGTCAGTCTCGAAGAGCTCAAGGCCTACTGCAAAGAGAATTTCACCGCGTACAAGGTGCCGAAACACATCGTGTTGCGTGAGTCATTACCGATGACGCCTGTCGGGAAAATTCTGCGGCGTGAGTTGCGCGATATCGCCTGACGGTTAAAAGCAAAAAGATCGCAGCCATCGGCAGCTCCTACCTTGGAATGCATTTCCTGTAGGCGCTGCCGAAGGCTGCGATCTTTTGCTTTGAGTCCCCGAAAACCGGGGCTTTCAAGGTGTTCTAGGATTTTTGCTCTAAAATGACTGCTAGATGGTCTTGAGTCATCATAGTGACTGTAGGGGCTGCTTTTGGCTCTAGTCGACCCTTGGCAAAGCTGCTACTCTCGGCGCGCTTTGTGACTTCTCGGCCTATATAAAAGCCAGATTCACCAATACCAAACACACACCAATAATAATCGCATCAAATGCGGTGAAGAATTCGCGTTGCTGAGGAGTGGGCTTCCATGATCGAAGACTTTTGGAAGGATAAATACCCGGCTGGAATTGCTGCCGACATCAATCCGGACGAGTATCCGAACATTCAGGCAGTGTTGAAGCAATCCTGCCAACGCTTCGCCAACAAACCGGCTTTCAGCAACCTGGGCAAGACAATCACTTACGGTGAATTGTATGAATTGTCCGGTGCGTTTGCCGCGTATCTGCAACAGCATACCGATTTGCAGCCCGGCGATCGAATCGCCGTGCAACTGCCCAACGTTCTGCAGTACCCGGTGGCCGTCTTCGGTGCGATTCGCGCCGGGCTGATCGTGGTCAACACCAACCCGCTGTACACCGCGCGGGAAATGGAACATCAATTCAACGACTCCGGTGCCAAGGCGCTGGTGTGCCTGGCAAACATGGCGCACCTGGCCGAAGCCGTGATGCCGAAAACCGGCGTCAAACACGTCATCGTCACTGAAGTTGCCGACCTGCTACCGCCGATCAAGCGCCTGCTGATCAATAGCGTCATCAAGTACGTGAAGAAAATGGTCCCGGCCTATCACCTGCCGAAAGCCGTCAAGTTCAACGACGTGCTGAGCAAGGGCCAGGGCCAACCGGTGGCCGAAGCCAATCCCGACAGCGGCGATGTGGCGGTGCTGCAATACACCGGCGGCACCACTGGTGTGGCCAAGGGCGCGATGCTGACTCATCGCAACCTCGTCGCCAACATGCTCCAGTGCAAAGCGCTGATGGGTTCCAACCTCAACGAAGGTTGCGAGATCCTGATCACGCCGCTACCGCTGTACCACATCTATGCGTTCACCTTTCATTGCATGGCGATGATGCTGATCGGCAACCACAACATCCTGATCAGCAACCCGCGCGACCTGCCGGCGATGGTCAAGGAACTGTCGAAGTGGAAGTTCAGCGGTTTCGTTGGCCTCAACACGCTGTTCGTGGCGCTGTGCAACAACGAAGGGTTCCGCAAGCTGGATTTCTCGGCGCTGAAAGTCACCTTGTCCGGCGGCATGGCCCTGCAACTGGCCGCTGCCGAGCGCTGGAAAGCGGTTACCGGTTGCGCCATCTGCGAAGGTTACGGCATGACCGAAACCAGCCCGGTGGCCACGGTCAACCCGATCCAGCACATCCAGATCGGCACCATCGGTATTCCGGTGCCATCGACCCTGTGCAAAGTCATCGACGATGCCGGTGTCGAGCAGCCGCTGGGTGAAATCGGCGAGCTGTGCGTCAAGGGCCCGCAAGTGATGAAGGGCTACTGGCAGCGTCAGGAAGCTACTGATGAAATGCTCGACAGCGAAGGCTGGTTGAAAACCGGTGACATCGCGCTGATCCAGCCGGACGGCTACATGCGCATTGTCGATCGCAAGAAAGACATGATCCTGGTCTCCGGTTTCAACGTTTATCCGAACGAACTCGAAGACGTACTGGCAACTCTGCCGGGCGTGTTGCAGTGCGCGGCTATCGGCGTGCCGGACGAGAAGTCGGGCGAGGCGATCAAGATTTTCATCGTCGCCAAGCCGGGCGTCACCCTGACCAAAGAGCAAGTGATGGATCACATGCGTGCCAACGTCACTGGCTACAAGGTGCCGCGCACGGTGGAGTTCCGCGATGCGCTGCCGACCACTAACGTCGGCAAGATTTTGCGTCGTGAGTTGCGTGATGAAGAGCTGAAGAAGATCAAGGCCAAGTCCGCCGCTTAAAAACACCAAGCCCCGCAGATGCGGGGCTTTTTGTTGGTGTATGCGAGGGAGTTTGCAGTGTCCGGTAAATCCTACCCCCTCACCCCAGCCCTCTCCCCCAGGGGGGCGAGGGGGAAGGGAGCCGATCGGGGGGCTGTTTAGAATCTGAGTTCAACTCGGAATCTCAGGTCGGCGTAGCTCGCCCAAACAACTCAGTCGGTCCCCTCTCCCTTTGGGAGAGGGCTAGGGTGAGGGGAAAAGGGGGACAGCACAAATCCTACTGACGAAACGGCGCAAAATTCACGTTAGTCCCCGCCGGACGCATGTCCTGCAGATACGAATCCTTGTCCGCACTCAATTCCAGGCTCAATGCCGCTTTACGCTTGCCTTCATTGCGAATCACCAGCCCTTCAAGCTTTTCACGCAGAAACACCGTCGGCACTTTCAGGTGCAGCAGTTCATCGGTGGCCGGGGTGTGCATCAGCAGGTGAATCCACTCGTACTGACCGATGGCCAGACGCGACACCGGCAGGTCGAACCACCAGATGTTGCGGTTACGGTTCAGTTCGGCGAAGTGGCAGTTGTTGGTGCCGAGCACGGCGCCGCCCAGTTCCTTGTTGCGTCGGGCGATGGCCTGCGTTTTATCGAGTTTCATAACATTCCTGCGGGATCGGTTCCTGGCGCGTGGCGCCCATATGGTGGGCATTCTCGTGGGTTGGGCAGCAAACATAAAGCCCAACCTGCACGCCGCGACGAAATGAACCCCCGAAAATAAATGAAACTTGGCGCAAACCCGGCCAGTCAATCATTACGTACTGACTTTTCCCCCTAAATGCACCAAGGAGAAACACCATGAGTAGCACAGGCGATAAAGTAAAAGGCATGGCCAACGAAGCCGTCGGCAACGTCAAGCAAGGCGTCGGTAAAGCCACCGACAACACCAAGCTGCAGGCCGAAGGCAAGATTCAAGAGAAAAAAGGTGAGGCCCAGCAAGCGGTCGGCACAGCCAAGGACGCCGTCAAAAAAGGTGTCGACAAGGCGTAACTCAGCCTTGAACGAAATACACGAGCGGCCATCCAAGGATGGCCGTTTTTGTGTCAAAAGCCTGCTGCGACCCGACGAGGTTCGCCAAACAGGCTAACGTGATGTAAAAAACGGCCCCTGAGTCGCCACGACTTCAACCTGTATTGCGGCGAAAGGAGACGCGAATGATTTTTCCGGACATGAAAGGTCTGCCCCTGCACCGGGTGATGGTGCGCACAGTCACTGAATTCGTCGACGACGAGATGTCGACCTACGCTTCGGCACTGGCCTACCAGATGCTGTTCTCGCTGTTCCCGTTCATTCTGTTTCTGATCGCCCTGATCGGTTTCCTGCACTTGCCGGACTTCTTTTCGTGGCTGCGTCTGCAATCGGAACTGGTCCTGCCACCGCAGGCGCTGGAGCAGGTCAATCCGGTGATTGACCAGTTGCAGCAGTCCAAGGGCGGCCTGCTTTCCGTCGGTATCGTTATCGCCCTGTACACCGCCTCCGCAGGCGTGCGCTTGATGATGAGTGCGATGAACGCGGCGTACGACGTGGTCGAAGGCCGACCGGTCTGGAAGCGCTTCCCATTGTCGATTGTCTACACCGTCGGCATCGCCGGCATGCTGCTGGTGGCCGCCGCGCTGATGGTGCTCGGGCCGCAGGTGATGGGCTGGATCGCCGCGCAAGTGGGACTGGAAGACTTCATCGTCACCGTTTGGACCATCGCACGCTGGCCGGTGATCGTGATTCTGATGATGGTCGCCGTGGCACTGATTTACTACGTGATGCCCGACGTCAAACAGGAATTCCGCTTTATCACCCCAGGTTCGGTATTGGCGGTGGTGGTGTGGATCATCGCTTCGTTGGGTTTCGCCTTCTACGTGAAAACCTTCGCCAACTACAACGCGATGTATGGCAGCATCGGCGCAATCATCGTGCTCTTGCTGTATTTCTACATCTCCGCCGCGGTGTTGCTGCTGGGAGCGGAAATGAACGCGGTGATCGAGCACATGTCCAGCGAGGGCAAGGATGCGGGTGAGAAAGTCCCCGGCGAACTCGATGAACATCCCAAACAACACGTCTCGGGCCTGGGCCGCGATCATTCGCTCAAGCCGGACACTGACGAAGTCTGATCATGATTCGTGAAATTCTGAAAATGGGCGACGAGCGCCTGCTGCGCATTGCTCCGCCCGTGCCGGCGGAAATGTTCGACAGCCCTGAGCTGTGGCAACTGATCGACGATATGTTCCAGACCATGGAAAGCGTCGGTGGCGTTGGCCTGGCTGCGCCGCAGATCGGTGTCGATCTGCAATTGGTGATCTTTGGTTTCGAGCACAGCGAGCGTTATCCGGACGCTGAAGCGGTGCCGCAGACGATCCTGATCAATCCGTTGATCACCCCGCTGAGTCCGCTGACGGAAGAGGGCTTTGAAGGCTGTCTGTCGGTCCCGGGTTTGCGCGGTGCCGTGGATCGTTATCAGCAGATTCGCTACGAAGGGTTTGATCCGAAAGGTGAACCGGTTGTGCGCATCGCTTCAGGTTTTCACGCACGCGTTGTGCAGCACGAACGTGATCACCTGATCGGCCGGCTGTACCCGTCGCGCATCACCGATTTCAGCAAGTTCGGTTTTACCGAAGTGATGTTCCCCGACCTCGATCCCGCAGCAGACGACTAATCCCCGAGAACACCACAATCCCCTTGTAGGAGTGAGCCTGCTCGCGATAGCGGTATGTCAGTCACCGAAAATGTCACTGACATACCGCTATCGCGAGCAGGCTCACTCCTACAGGGTTTTGCATCAGATTGACGGTCTCAGTTCCATCGCAATCATCGGCTTGCTCCGCGCATACCGGCTCAAGCGCTCCGCCATCGCCTGGGGCAGCGCCGGGTCGAAGGTGAATCCGCGCCGTTCGTAAAACTCACGCAAATCCGGATGACAGAACAGCCACACCGGCTCGCTCACATCCTGCACTGCCGCTGCGATCAGCTGTGCGGCAACGCCCTGTTCACGACACCCCGGATCCACAAACAGCCCGGTCAACCATTGCCCGCCGGACACCGGCCGCAAGCACAACGCGCCCACAATCTCTCCGCGCCGCGCGACCCACAATTGCGCATCGCGAACGGCTTTCATAGAGGACTGGTGGCTGCGGTAAAACTTGTTCATCAACGGCCAAAGCGACTCGTCGAGCAGGCTGTATCGGGTGTCGGGCATGGGATCGGACTGTCGGTGGGCAAAGCGCCGATTATAAAAGAACGCACGGCTCTGGATAGGTGTATACCTGACCTCACATCCCCTGTGAGTGGAGTAGGCATCATGTCCAAAGGTATGGATTCAAAGAAAGCCGCGAAGAAGAAACCGGCCAAGACCGCGATTGAAAAACGCGCAGAGAAGAAAGCCAAAAAGGTCGACATCTTCGGTCACTGATAACGCCTTTCCGGAGCCCGGTTCTCGGGCTCCCGCCTGCATCCAAAAATAATCTGCAAGATTGCACCGCGTCCTTGCACAGAAGGGGATGAATCCCGTTCCGAGCAATGCCATGTCCCATTACTTCGACGCCGCCCATCGTAAGCAGATCGAAACCCTGCGCCAACGCGTCACCGCCCGTACCGAGTGGCCGACCTGGCTGTTGCTGATCGGCGTCTATGCTGGCTGGTTCGCCATTGTGCTCAACAGTCACTGGCTGGGCCGTGCCTTGAGCACGCTGTTGCTGATCCCGCTGGTGGTATTGTGGCTGTCGGTGCAGCACGAGTTGCTGCACGGCCATCCGACACGCTGGGTGCGCTTCAACAAGATCCTTGGCTATGCGCCTTTTGCCGTGTGGTATCCGTACACGCTGTATCGCGACAGCCATTTGCTGCATCACCGCGATGAGGATCTGACCGTGCCCGGCGTCGATCCGGAAAGCCGTTACCTCACCCGCGCCGGCTGGCAGGGCAGTTCGCTGTTCGAACGCTGCCTGCACTGGTTGAACAAAACCGTGCTCGGACGCTTCGTGATCGGCGCACCGCTGGCGCTGATGGCGCTGGCCAAAGAAGAGTTGCTCCGGCTGAAGAATGGCGAACGCCAAGCCTGGTTGATGTGGCTGACCCACGGCCTGTTCACGTTACTGATGCTGTGGTTCATCGCCCGTTTCAGCGCGCTGCCGGTCTGGCATTACCTGCTGCTGATCAGCGTGCCGGCGCTGTCGATCGCGATGATCCGCTCCTATTATGAACATCGCCCACACGCGCAGCCTGAGCAGCGCACGGTGTTGAACGAAGCGGGTTGGCCGTGGCGCTGGTTGTTCCTGAATCTGAATTTTCATCTGGTGCATCACGACTTGCCCAAGCTTGCGTGGTACGACTTGCCCACGGTTTACCGGATGCATCGCGAGCAATGGATTGCGCGCAGTGGCGGGTTTCTGGTCCAAGGGTATGGCGAGTTCTGGCGACGCAATGGCTTCAAGCCGATCGACAGTCCAGAGCATCCTTACCACTGACCCAAGAACACCGCAACCCCTGTAGGAGTGAGCCTGCTCGCGATAGCGGTGTGTCAGGCACTGAAGATGTCACTGATGCACCGCTATCGCGAGCAGGCTCACTCCTACATTGGATTTGTGTTTACCGGGAAAAATGTATGACCCAACACCACGCCGAACTCCTGATGTACATCGCCCCCGAGCCAATCCGCGCGGCGAATGAGCGCTGGATTGCGCGCATTCTCGAGCAACTTGGCCACACTCGCCTGAGTGCTGAAGGCCTGTCACTGCGAGAACTCTGGTTATCCCCCGATCTGCTGCTCACGCAGACCTGCGGTTACCCGCTGATGACTGCATTGCGCGGACAAGTGCGCATCGTCGGCCGCCCACGCTACGAACTGCCCGACGCCAGCGCTGGCAATCATTGCAGCCTGATCCTTAACCGGGTTCATGACCCACGCAAAACCTTGGCGGAGTTCCGCGACAGGCGCGGGGTGATCAACAGTGAGGACTCCAACAGTGGCATGAACCTGCTGCGTCAGCGCTTGGCGCCACTGAATCAGGACGGACAATTCTTTGCCTCGGTCGGCATCAGCGGCGGCCATCGCGAGAGCCTGCGCTGGTTGCGCGAAAACCGCGCCGATCTTGCTGCCATCGACAGCGTCACCTGCGCCTATCTGGCGCAACATGCGCCGGAAGAAGTCAGTGCCTTGCGGGTGATAGCGCGCAGTGCGTGGAGTCCGACCTTGCCGTTCATTACGGTAGGTAGCGCTACGGATGAGCAGATCGAGCAGCTCCGACAGGTAATGAATGAAACCTTGCGCGAACTCCCTGATGTCGCACAGACCTTGGGATTGCCTGAGGTGATTGCGGCCAGTGAGCGCGATTATCAAATCCTGCTCGATTATCAGCGCGAGGCTGAAGAACTTGGCTATGGCCGCTTGCGCTAAAGATCGCAGCCTCCGGCAGCTCCTACAGGGGATCAGTGTAGGAGCTGCCGAAGGCTGCGATCTTTTGTTTTTATATTTCAGAATAGAATATAAAAATGAAATATAAGTATTTTTAAAGAATAAGGCGCCTTGCTACGATCGCGCCACCGGAACACCGGACATTCAGCGACCCCTCATCAAGGAGCCCCTATGTCCGGCGCCGAGCTTTCCCATCGTCACACCGTGGACAGTCTGTTTCGCGCCCACTATCGCTGGCTCTGTGCTTATCTGCGCGGTCATCTGCACGACGCGGCCGGCAGCGAAGACATCGCCGCCGAAACCTTCGCCCAATTGCTTGAAGCCCCGGCACTGAGGGCCATCCGCGAACCTCGCGCCTTGCTGACGACTATCGCCCAGCGTCTGCTCTATCAACGCTGGCGGCGCGGTGATCTGGAGCGTCGTCATCGCCAGCAACTCGATGTCGATTACGCCGTCTCGCCTGAAGACCTGGTCACGCTATCGCAAACCCTCAACTGCCTCGATCACAGCTTGCAGCGCCTGCCCGACAAAGTCCGCACGACGTTTCTACTCGCGCGCATCGACGGCCTGACCTACCCGCAAATCGCCGCCGAACTGGGCATCTCCCAGCGGTCGGTCAGCGAGTACATGAACCGTTCCCAAGCGCTGTGCGATCGCCACAGCGCCAACCAATCCCTGCAAGACAAGAGGTCCGCATGAGATCGATCAAAACCCTGCTCGGCACTTCGTTGCTGGCGTTGAGCCTGAGTGTCGGCGCTGTTTCGGCGACGGAAAAAAACGCGCCGATCCACTTCGGCGATATCACTTGGGAAAGCGGCAGTTTCATCACCGAAGTGCTGCGTCTGATCGTAGAAAAAGGCTACGGCTACTCGACCGACACTTTGCCCGGCAGCACGGTCAGCCTTGAGGCCGCGCTGGCGAAAAACGATATTCAGGTGATCGGAGAAGAATGGGCCGGGCGCAGTCCAGCGTGGGTCAAAGCGGCCGCCGAAGGCAAGGTGTTCGGTTTGGGCGACACGGTCAAAGGCGCAACCGAAGGCTGGTGGGTGCCGGAGTATGTGATCAAGGGCGACCCCGAGCGGGGCATCAAAGCGTTGGCGCCGGAGTTGAAATCGGTGGCGGACCTGCCGCGCTACAAAGACGTATTCCGCGACCCGGAAGATCCAACTCGCGGACGCTTCCTTAACAGCCCGACCGGTTGGACCTCGGAGATCGTCAACAGCCAGAAGCTCAAGGCCTATGCGCTGAACGACAGCTTCGTGAATTTCCGCACCGGTTCCGGCGCGGCACTGGATGCCGAGGTGGCATCGTCGATCAAACGCGGTAAACCGGTGTTGTTCTACTACTGGTCACCGACGCCGCTGCTGGGGCGATTCAAACTGGTGAAACTGGAAGAACCGCCGTTCGATGCCGAGGCCTGGAAGACGTTGGCCGATGCCAATAACCCAAACCCCAAAGGCACCCGCTCGATGCCGGCGAGCCTGGCGATTGGCGTATCGGCGCCGTTCAAGGCGCAGTATCCGGAGTTGGTGGCGTTCTTCGAGAAAGTCGATTTGCCGATTGATCTGTTGAACCAGACTTTGGCGGGGATGAGTGAAAAACGTTTGCAGCCGAGGTTGGTGGCGGAAGCGTTTTTGCGTGATCAGCCGCAGGTCTGGAAGCCTTGGGTGCCTGCGGAGGTGGCGACCAAGGTGACTGGAAGTTTGTAAGTCGTTTCTGTCGTTTTTGTAGCGCTATAACTTTTGCCTTCGCGAGCAGGCTCGCTCCCACAGGGGGAATGCGTTCCAAAGGTGGGAGCGAGCCTGCTCGCGAAAGCGTCCGCCTCGCCGACGATTCTCCCCGCGCTGAACCGTTTCTTGTGCAAAAAGTGCCAGATACTGGCCGACTAATGGCCTTGCGCAGGTCTTTGCACTGGCTATGCTTCTCGTAACTAACTATGTCGACCGTCATGTCAAAACATGGCTGAAACACATCGTTGGTCCGTGAATTCATGCTGCCAGAGTGCGCAACCCAAGGCACCGACACTGAACCAACAAGGAGCGTCGCTTACATGGAAGTTCTTCAACGCGTTAGGGCTGGCCCGCTTGCGGGCTATCAAGAGAAGGATGTCTTGATTAGAGCGTCGCTGCATGGACTCTCCGATTGATCATCATTTATCACCTGACAACTTCCTCCCGTGGAGGAATGCGTGTGCCTGTTCTGTGGAACGTAGTGGTGGATCTTGAAAGAACTGAACTTTCATCAAATCAAAAGTCCGCGCGGAAGGTGATACAACCATGTTCAACCTACATCACAAGGCTGACCTGCAGCAGATCGAGCGATTCAGCTGCGCCTTGACCGAGGCCAACGCCAAGCTGGAAGCGATCAGCCGTTCGATGGCAATGATCGAGTTCACCCCTGACGGCATTGTTCTGGATGCCAACGAAAACTTCTGCAAGACCATGGGCTACAGCGCCGATGAAGTGCGTGGTAAACATCATCGGGTGTTTTGTGAAGAGGTGTTCTACCGCAGTGAGGAATACGCAAAGCTGTGGCGTGACCTGGCCCGTGGTGAACCGATCAGCGGGACTTTCCTGCGTTTGAACAAGGCCGGCAGGGAAGTCTGGCTCGAAGCCAGTTACATGCCGGTATATGGCCCGGACAAGCAAGTCAGAAGTGTGATCAAAGTGGCGGCGGACATCACCGCGCGGATCAACAAGGAACACGAAGAAGAAAGCATGCTGGCCGCGATTGGTCGCTCGATGGCGGTGATCGAGTTCACCCCGGAAGGCAATGTCATTACCGCCAACGACAACTTCCTCAAGACCATGCAGTACTCGCTCAACGAAATCGTCGGCCATCATCACAGCCTGTTCTGCCATCGCGCCGAAGCCGAGTCCTCGCAATACAAGGCATTCTGGGCCTCGCTCAATCGCGGCGAATATCACTCGCATCGTTTCGAGCGCAAGAACAAGTCCGGACACATGGTCTATCTGGAAGCGTCGTACAACCCACTGTTCGACGCCAAGGGCCGTCTGTACAAAGTGGTGAAATTCGCCAGCGACATCACCCATCAGATGACTACGTTGCAGAACGCTGCGGAATCGGCCCACAGCACCTCGGTACAAAACGACGCCTGCGCACAAAAAGGCTCACAGGTCGTGCAGCAAACGGTGCAGATCATTCAGGACATTTCCCGCGACCTCAACGAAGCTGCGTCCAGTATTGATGCGGTCAGCAAACAATCGGACATCATCGGCACCATCGTGCAGACCATTCGCGGGATTGCCGATCAGACCAACTTGTTGGCACTTAACGCTGCAATTGAAGCGGCGCGGGCCGGTGAACATGGGCGTGGCTTTGCGGTGGTCGCGGATGAGGTGCGTAGCCTCGCGGCGCGGACCAGTCAGGCGACGCTGGAAATTGTCGAGGTGGTGCGCAAGAACCATGACCTGTCGTTGAGTGCGGTGTCGAGCATGCAGTCGAGTTTGAGCCGTACCGGGATCGGGGTTGAGTTGGCGAATGAGGCGGGGGAGGTGATTCTGGAGATCCAGCAAGGATCGCGGCATGTGGTGGATGCGATCAGCCAGTTCAATGAAACCCTGCAACTGAACTGACGCCGATCAACCAAAACATTGTGGGAGCGAGCCTGCTCGCGAAGGCGATGGAACATTCAACATCCACGTTGATTGGTTCACCGCCTTCGCGAGCGGGCTCGCTCCCACATTTGATTTCAGGCGACCTGGAAATCAGAGCGCAGCAAGAAACTTGTCCGCCTGCTTGTCGCTGTCCTTCACATCGTTGTCTTTCTCAGCCTGCGCCAACTTCATCTTGTCCTGCAAACGCTCGGCGATCTCCTTGCCGACGGCCAGTTGTTTCTCCGGCGGCATGGCTTTGATGTCATCTTCGGTCAGCCCCATCGACTGCAGGATACTGTCGCGCAGACGCTGTTCCGGCGTCTTGCTCATGTAGTCCTTGAATTCGTCGGTGGCGGATTTTGCCGAGGCGCTGGTGGCATCGGTCGATTGCAGGCCCACGCGCGTTTTGGCGAAAGCTTCGTCGACGTTGTCGCTGATGCGCGAGGCTTCGCTGACTTGCTGGGTGGCGATCTGCGTGGCCGAGTCCTGCACCTTGGCAGTGGCTTCAGCGGTTTGCGCCTGGGTCTGGTTTTGCAGGGTTTGCAGCATGGCGCCGTGCAGGCCACCTTGCAGACCGGCGGCTGCCGTGGTGGTGGCATCTTCATTCAGCGCTTTGGGCAGGTGAATGATTTGCTGTTGTTTGGCACTGATCAACATGATGTGCAGACCTGTCGGTAATTGCTGACTGGCGTAGCAGAGCAATTACTGTGCCTTCTGAATAAATCCTTTTATTTCAACGGATTGATCATTGATCAGGTCTTCGTAGCGGTCATCCCTTGCCGATAAGCGGCAGAGGATGACCGCTGCGCCGTCAGCGATGCGCAATATTCTCCAGTGCCAGATTGCGTGTGCGCGGGCCGAACCAGCCGATGGTCAGCATCACGATCAGCATGCTGCTGACGATGAATGCCAACACTCCCGGCGTGCCGAAATTATCCAGGAACATCCCGATCAGCAAACTGCTGAACACCGTCGACAAACGACTGAAGGAATAACAGAAGCCGACGGCGCGGGCGCGAATGTTGGTCGGAAACAGTTCGCTCTGGTACGAGTGATAGCTGAAGCTCAACCAGGCATTGCAGAACGTGATCATCACCCCGCAGAAGATCAGCCCGAACGCACTGGTCTGTAGCGCGAACAAGGTGCCGAAGGTCATTGCGCCGAGGGCTGAGCCGACGATCTGCCACTTGTTCTCGAAGCGGTTGGCGAACTTCACGAACAGCAACGGCCCGAGCGGGTAGGCGAGGGTGATGATGAACGCATACATCAAGCTGTGGGTAACGCTGACACCCTGACCGGACAGCAGCGCCGGCAGCCAGTTGCCGAAGCCGAAGAAACCGATTGCCTGGAAGATGTGGAAGACGATCAACATCAACGCGCGACGGCGATAGGGCGGTTGCCAGATATCGGCGAAACGGCCCTTGCCTTCGACGTCGACCGGTACCGTTTCGGGCACGTCCAGTGGCTTGCCGTGATCCTTCTCGCATCGTGCTTCAATGCCATCGAGAATCCGGTTGGCTTCCTCAAAGCGGCCTTGCTGCGCGAGCCAGCGCGGCGATTCCGGCAGACGTTTGCGCAGCCACCAGATAAACAGCGCAAACACCGCGCTGGCCAACACCACCCAACGCCAGCCAGATACCCCGAACGGCGCTTGCGGCACTAGCCACCACGACATCAGTGCCACCGCCGGCACCGAGAGGAACTGCACGAAAAACGCGAAGGCAAACGCCGAACTGCGCATGCGTTTGGGTACCAGCTCCGAGAGGTAGGCGTCGATGGTCACTAGCTCGATGCCCAGGCCGATGCCGACCAGAAAGCGCATGCAGATGATGCCCGGTGCCGAACTCTGAATCCCCATTAACACCGTCGCCACCGTGTACCAGACCAGGGCGAAGGTGAAGATCGCGCGACGACCGAAGCGGTCCGCCAACGGGCTCAGCAGGCTGGCGCCGAGGAACAGGCCGAGGAATGTTGCCGAGGCAAACGCCGCTTGATCGGAGAAACCGAACACACCCTGATTACCGGTGGCAAAGATGCCATCGCGAATCAGCCCGGGGCTGATGTAGGCGGTCTGGAACAGGTCGTAGAGTTCGAAAAAACCACCGATCGACAGCAGCGCCACCAAGCGCCAAATCGTCGCGACCGCCGGAAGGCGATCGATGCGGGCGGACACCTGAGCGGCGCGGATCGGGTCGATGCCGTCGCGTTGCGCGGCGGCGGGGGCAGAGGCGTGAGCAGTCATAGGCTGATCCTTTTTTTTTATTAATGGAAAAGCTTAGCCTGCTATCGGAGTTAACGTATTGTGAATATCGTTGATTAATCGGCTAATCCGCTGATTTCTAGCAATATCTGCTTACGAATTAACGATTTATGCCGCAGCCTCCGAATTCGGTAGCGCCGAGGCTGGCAGCCCGAAGATCCTGTCGAATAGCCAGTTGAAGGCAAACGTGTAGCACGGAATGAAAATGATCAACGCCAGATCCAGCAGAAACGCCTGCACCAGGCTGATGTTCATCCACCAGGCAATCAACGGAATCAGGAACACGATCAACGTCAGTTGAAAACCGACGGCGTGCGCAATGCGTCGTTTGACTGTGCGGGTGCGCGATTGCTGGCGACTTTCCCAGTGCTCGAACAGCGAGGTGTAAATGAAGTTCCAGGTGACGGCGATGGTGGTGATGATCACCGCCAGCGGCCCGGTGCTGCCCGGCGACGTGCCGGACAACAACGCCAGACCGAGGGCGGAGAAGGTCATGCCGATCACTTCGTAGAGCGACACATAGACCAGTTTGCGTTTAACGCCTTGCATGGGGGATTTGCCTCTTTCTTGCCGTTTGTTGGCCAGTGGGACTGGCGAAGGCGGCGAAAGATAGCTTCAATAGGGCTGACAGAAAAAGTCAGCTACTTTCAGTTCTATTGATAGGTGTTTGATGTGAATTTCAACAGCGACAGCATCGAGCTGTTTCTTGCCGTGATCGAGCGTGGCTCGTTTTCGGCGGCGGCGCGTGCATTAGGTCGGGTGCCCTCCGCCGTCAGTATGGGTATTGGCAACCTCGAGGCCGAACTCGGTTATCTGCTGTTCGACCGCAGCCATCGCGAACCGCAGCCCACGGCGATGGCGCTGTCACTGGTGCCGCACGCGCGGCTGATTGCCGAGCAGCTTAAACAGTTGCAAGTGCATGCCGTGGAGCTGTCGCTTGGGCTGGAGAGCAAATTGTCGATTGGCGTGGTTGCGGACATCGACCGAGGTCGTTTGCTGGCGGCGATCAAAGTGATCGCCGAGCGCCATCCATTGCTCGATATCGAAGTGCTGACTGCGCCGCAGGATGACGTGCTGGCAATGCTGCACAGCGGCCGCGTCAGCGTGTGTCTGGCGTTCGCCGGGTTGAGCATGAATGTGCTGGAGCGCTTTCAGTTTGTCGGCAGCGAACGGATGATCGCGACGCTGGCGGCGGACAGTCCGCTGTTGCAGGGGCAGGATGTGTTTCTCGAAGACCTGGTGCATGTGCGGCAGATCATCGTTGCCAGTCGCGACTTGCCGATCAGTGAAACGCGGCCGTTGGTGGCGGAGTCGTATTGGCGCACCGACAGTCTTGAGACGGCGATGGAGATGGTTGAGGCGGGATTGGGTTGGGGTAATTTTCCGTTGTCGGTGGTGCAGGCACGGTTGGACAACGGACGGCTGAAACGGCTGAATTTCCGCAACATCGAAAACGGTCTGGTGATGCCGGTGCATGCGGTGTGGCTCAAAAGCCAGCCACTACAGAAAGGCGCACTGGCCCTCGTCGACCTGCTCAGCCACTGAACATTGCGCAGATCCCCTGTAGGAGTGAGCCTGCTCGCGATAGCGGAGTGTCATTCAACACATGCATCGCCTGACACACCGCTATCGCGAGCAGGCTCACTCCTACAAGGGTTGTGTTTCAACTCAGCATTTGTGAGCACCACATAAAACTGTAGGAGCTGCCGAAGGCTGCGATCTTTTGATCTTGTTTTCAAGAGCAAAATCAAAAGATCGCAGCCTTCGACAGCTCCTACAGGGGATTGCGACAGTTTCAGGTACTTTCGCGAATCTTCAGTTCGAAGCCCATGTCTTCAACCGGGCGCGCCACGCTGTTACCGGCCATCAACGTCAGCATCTGCTCTGCCGCTCGCCGACCAATCGCTTCTCGCGGGGTGTTGATGCTGCTCAGGCGCGGCACCATGTGCTCGGACATCGGCAAGTCGTTGAAACCGAGAATCGCCACTTGTTCGGGAATCTTGATGCCGCTGCGCAATGCTTCCAGCAACGCTCCCTGCGCCAGGTCGTCGTTACCAAAGAAGATCGCATCAACATCCGGATGCGCCGCCAGCAACTGCAAAAACAACTCGCCGCCCAAGCCCACCGATGAAGAGCGAGGCGTCAGCACTTCCAGATCCGGGTCATAACGGCCGGCCTTCTGCAGTGCTTTGCGGAAACCTTCACCGCGCAACAACGTGCGCTGATCAAGCTGCGCGCCAATGTAAGCCAGACGCTTGCGCCCACGAGAGAGCAAATGCTCGGCCGCCGTTTCACCGGCACTGAGCTGCGAGAAGCCGACGCAATTTACCCCGGCGGCGCTGTCCAGTTCCATCATGTACACGCACGGGATATTGCTCGCCTCGATCATCCGCCGCGAACTTTCCGTGCGATCAAACCCGGTCAACAAGAAACCGCGCGGCTGATAAGCCATGTAGTTGCGCAGCAGGTTTTCTTCTTCATCGCGCGAGTAGTGGAAGTTGCCGATCAGCACTTCAAAGCCTTTGGGCGTGAGCACCCGATGAATGGCTTCCAGCGTATCGATGAACAGCAAGTTGGATAACGAAGGCACCAGAACCACAACCGAATGGCTCTGCGCCGAGGCCAACGCGCGGGCAGCAGGGTTCACTACGTAGTTGAGTTCACTGGCTGCTTTCTGCACTTTTTCCACCAGTTCGGTGGCGACCGTGCTGACCCCACGCAAGGCGCGGGAGGCGGTAATCGGGCTGACACCGGCCAGGCGGGCAACTTCATTCAGGGTGGGACGGCCGGTGGTGCGGGTATTTTTATCGTTTTTAGGGGTGGTCATCGACGGCTTGCCAAACAAAAATCAAGGCACTAAGGTAGCGCTGTCCTGATGCAGCTGTAAATGCGTAAGCGAGGTCCTGCCTGATCTTCGCTTTTTGGTGTCGGGAACAAACCTGCTGCAACCCAAAAAAACGACAAGAAGGCGTCGGCAACTTCTGCCTGTGCACTAGAGTCATAGCTAGCAAAGGTAGCGCTGTCTGCGCGCTGAGGTGTTATATGAGTCATCCCATCACCGCCCTGGTCATCATGGGCGTTGCCGGTTGCGGCAAGACGTGCGTCAGCGAGGCCCTGTGCCAATTGAGCGGCGCCACTGCCATTGAAGGCGATACTTTCCATCCGGCCGCGAACATCGACAAGATGAGCGCGGGGATCCCCCTGAACGACGACGACCGCGCCGGCTGGCTCGACAGCCTGTGCGATGAACTGCGTCGCGTCGATGCGTCGGGCAAACGCCCGGTGCTGACCTGCTCGGCCCTTAAACACAGTTATCGCGAAGTGTTGCGCAGTGCCTTGCCGGGCCTGGGCTTCGTGTTTCTTGAATTGACCCCTGAAGTTGCCGCTGAGCGTGTGTCCCATCGTCCGGGCCACTTCATGCCGGCCACGTTGATCGAAAGCCAGTTCGCCACCCTCGAATCGCCGAAGGGCGAGCCGTTGACCCTGGCCCTGAACGCTTCGATCCACAGCGTTGAAGAACTGGCGTCCCAGGCTCATGTCTGGTGGCAGGCCCACGGTCTGAAGCAGGCGGTATGAGTGTGTTGAAAGAGATAGCGCTGTCCTCCCGACTTCTGTTTAACCCGCTTTAATAACAACAACAATCCAGGAGACACCCCCAATGTTTGGCATGTCCCATGAGACGTTCCTGCTGCTCGATGCAGTGGTCACGGTAATCGGCCTGATTATCCTGATCACCAAATTCAAGATTCACCCGTTCATTTCCCTGACCATCGCCGCCGCGTTCCTCGGCCTGACGTCGGGCATGCCGATCGGCACCATCATCAAAGCGTTCCAGGACGGCTTCGGTGGCGTGCTCGGTTTCGTCGGCATCATCCTCGCGCTGGGCACCATGCTCGGCAAAATGATGGCCGAGTCGGGCGGGGCGGATCAGATCGCCCAGACCCTGATCCGTGCGTTCGGTAAAGACAAAGTCCAGTGGGCAATGATGTTCGCCGCGTTCCTGGTGGGCATTCCGCTGTTCTTCGAAATCGGCTTCGTATTGCTGATTCCGCTGGTGTTCATCGTTGCGCGTCGCACCGGTGTGTCGATCATCAAGATCGGTATCCCGCTGCTCGCCGGCCTGTCCGCTGTGCACGGTCTGGTGCCACCGCACCCGGGTCCGCTGCTGGCCATCGGTGTGTTCGGCGCTGACATCGGCAAGACCATTCTTTATGGTCTGATCGTTGCGCTGCCGACCGCCATCATTGCCGGCCCGATCTTCGGTACGTTCATCGCCAAGCACATTCCGGGTCACCCGAATCAGGAACTGGTCGATCAACTAGCCCGCGAAAATGACGACTCGACCACGCTGCCGAGCTTCAGCATCACCCTGATCACCGTGCTGCTGCCAGTGTTCCTGATGCTGCTGAAAACCTTCGCTGACGTCGCGCTGCCGGACGGTCACTTCTTCCGCACCTGGATGGACATGATCGGTCACCCGATCTCGGCGCTGCTGCTGGCATTGCTGCTGTCGCTGTACACCTTCGGCCACAAGCAGGGCATCGGTTCCCAGCAGATGCTCAAGTGGCTCGACGCGAGCCTGGCGCCAACCGCCGCGATCATTCTGATCATCGGTGCTGGTGGTGGCTTCAAGCAGATGCTGGTGACCAGCGGTGTGGGCGATGTGATCGGCCACATGGCGGTCAGCGCACAGATCTCGCCGATCCTGCTGGCGTGGCTGGTGGCAGCGGTGATCCGTATCGCGACCGGTTCGGCGACTGTGGCGACCATCACTGGCGCGGGCATTGTGGTGCCGGTGGTGGGGATGATTCCGGGCGTTAACCGTGAGCTGCTGGTACTGGCTACCGGTGCCGGTTCGTTGATTCTGTCGCACGTGAATGACGCCGGTTTCTGGCTGGTGAAGCAGTACTTCAACATGACCGTGGCCGAGACGTTCAAGACCTGGACGGCGATGGAAACCATCCTCTCGGTGGTTGCGTTGGGCTTTATCCTGCTGTTGTCGCTGTTCGTGTAAGCGCTTCTTGCAGACACAAAAAAACCGCAGCGATGCGGTTTTTTTGTGGGTGAAATTTCGAGGCCGGACACATTCCCTTGTAGGAGTGAGCCTGCTCGCGATAGCGGTGTGTCAGTGCCATTTACGGTGACTGACACACCGCTATCGCGAGCAGGCTCACTCCTACAGGTTTTGCGTTAGCCGCCAGTTTTTGCGACTAATCCATCGGCCCGGAACATCCCGCGAATCCCGCGCACCGCCTGACGAATCCGGTCCTGGTTTTCGATCAGCGCGAAGCGCACGTGATCGTCGCCGTACTCACCAAACCCCACTCCCGGCGAGACGCACACCTTGGCCTCGGCGAGCAGCTTCTTGGCGAATTCCAGCGAACCCAAATGCGCGTACTGCTCGGGAATCTTCGCCCAGACATACATCGACGCCTTCGGATTTTCGACCATCCAGCCCAGTTCATGCAGACCTTTGACCAGCACATTACGACGCTGACGATACTGCTCGGCGATGTCGCGCACACACTGCTGATCACCTTCCAGGGCGGCAATCGCCGCCACTTGCAGCGGGGTGAAGGTGCCGTAGTCGTGGTAGCTCTTGATCCGTGCGAGGGCGTTGACCAGTTCCGGATTACCGACCATGAAACCGATGCGCCAGCCGGCCATGTTGTAGCTCTTCGACAGGGTGAAAAACTCCACCGCGATGTCCTTGGCGCCCGGCACCTGCATGATCGATGGCGCTTTCCAGCCGTCGTAGACGATGTCGGCGTATGCCAGATCGTGAATCACCAGCACGTCGTACTGCTTGGCGAGGGCGATCACCCGTTCGAAGAAATCCAGTTCCACACACTGTGCAGTCGGGTTCGACGGGAAACCGAGGATCATCATTTTCGGCTTCGGAATCGAACCGCGAATGGCCCGTTCCAGTTCGTCGAAGAAGTCCACGCCCGGCACCAGCGGCACCGAACGCACCTGGGCGCCGGCAATCACCGCACCGTAGATGTGAATCGGGTAGCTCGGGTTTGGCACCAGCACGGTGTCGCCCTGATCGAGGGTCGCCAGCATCAAGTGCGCCAGGCCCTCCTTGGAACCGATGGTGACAATGGCTTCGCTTTCCGGGTCGATATCGACCTCGTAGCGCTGCTTGTACCAGTTGGAAATCGCCCGGCGCAGGCGCGGAATGCCCTTGGATGTGGAGTAGCCGTGGGTGTCTTCGCGTTGGGCAACTTGTACGAGTTTTTCGACAATGTGCGGCGGCGTAGCCCCGTCGGGGTTGCCCATGCTCAAGTCGATGATGTCTTCACCACGACGACGCGCGGCCATCTTCAGCTCGGCGGTGATGTTGAAAACGTAAGGGGGGAGTCGATCTATGCGCGCAAAGCGGCGCGGCGAACCTTGTTCAGCCATTGTTGCCTCGGATAACGTAAGCGCCCGGAACCGTCCGAGCGACGCTGGTCACTGCGGTGACCTGTGGCGGAAGATAAGGTCAGTGATGGCATACTGTCCAGCCCGTTTGTAAACAATTTTGTCCCAAGGAAATCGGTAGATGGAATTCACCAGCGGCTTCTTGCTGAGCCTTTCGCTGTGCCTGGATATCGGCGTGGCCAACATCGCAATGATCACGCTGGCGATGCAGCGCGGTTACTTTCAGGGCTTTGCGCTGGGCCTCGGCACTTGCGTCGGCGACCTGATCTACGCGGTGCTGGCGCTGGCCGGGATGACGGTTTTGCTGCAGTACGAAAGCGTGCGCTGGGTGCTGTGGATCGGTGGTTCGGCGCTGCTGATCTACTTTGCGGCGAAGATGATCTACTCGGCGATTCATCACGAAGCGCAACTGGCCGCGACCGCCGAGGTAGGGCAGAACTCCCATCGCAAGGAGTTCTTCCGGGGGATTTTTCTCGCGATGTCATCGCCAAGCGCGATTCTCTGGTTTGCAGCGGTCGGCGGCACCTTGATCGCGCGTTCCGGTGGCGGCGGCCCTTTGAGTTCGGCGCTGTTCCTTGGCGGTTTCCTCTGCGCCGGGCTGCTTTGGTCGGCAGGTTTATGCTTCGCCGCGAGCCACGGTGGCAAGCTGCTGGGCGACAAGCTATTGCGCTATTCCTACTTGGCATCTGCAGCGATCTTCTGCTATTTCGCAGTTTACGTGATCGTATCCGGCTATAACGAGTTTGTCGGTTCGGGCGCCGTCGAGCAGTTGCACACGCTGTAAGCGTGCGAATTGAGTTTGGCTTTCTATACTCCCAGCCGAATCCCTTTTTTGTTCCAGGAGTCGAGTCATGGATGAGCAAACACGCGTCGAAGTGGCTGAACCTCGCTTCGAACATGGACACTTTCTGCTGATTGCAGGCTTTCGCGGTCGATTTACCCAAACCACAGCAAAAGACATCCCGGCACTGTGGGAAAAGTTCTTGCCGCACCTGGGAAAGATTCAGGGGCAAAAGAACGAAGTGACTTACGGCGTCTGCAGCAATTTCGACGGCAAGGGCGGCTTCGATTACATCGCCGGAGTGGAAATCAGCAAGCTCGATGACCTCGACCAGAAAGTCTACCAGTGGGTCGAAGTGCTGCCCCGGCAGTACGCGGTGTTTGAACACAAAGGGCCACTCGATCAGCTGCCGCAAACCCTGCAATACATCTACAAGACCTGGTTGCCGACCTCTCATTACGTGGAGCTCAACGCCCCGGAGCTGGAGCGCTACAGCGCGGATTTCAATCCGAAGTTGAACACCGGTAAGCTGGAAATCTGCGTGCCGGTCGATACCAAGGCCTGAGCCGACAAACCTGCGGCGGATCAGTGATCCGCCTCATGGTTTTCAACCCCGCTTGCCTTTGCCGAACCGTCGCGCCCGCAACAGGTCGATGCCCAAGGTGATAAAGCCGAACGTACTGATGCCCAACACCAGCGACAGGCCGATTTCAACGCTGTTCATAAGCGGTTTCCCCCGAAGGTAGTCAAAGACACACCTCAGAAATAGCCCGCCGCCTGCACGAAGAAAAGCGCTTATACGCAGGCTTTACGCTGCCCGTGCGCATCGATATGCAGACCTTATTCCTTTATGCTTTCGGCACTTTCTTCTGCTGATTTCCGAGCCGCCATGAACACCGTCATCCGCAACGTCACCGCCGCCGATCTGGACCGCTGCTACGCCATCGAAACCGTCGCCTATGAAGGTGACGAAGCGGCCACTCGCGAGAAGATCGCTACGCGCATTGCTACTTGGCCGGAAGGTTTTATCGTCGCGGAGGTGGATGGCGTGGTCGCTGGTTTCGTCAATTCCGGTGCGGCGTTCGACGTGCAGATGTCGGACGAGGCGTTCAAGGAACTGATCGGCCATGACCCGAAAGGGCCGAACGTGGTGATCATGTCGGTGGTGGTGCACCCGGATTATCAGGGGCAGGGCTTGGCCAAGCGTTTGATGGGCGAGTTCATCGAGCGTATGCGCGGGATGGATAAAGCGACGATTCATTTGATGTGCAAAGAAATACACATCCCGCTGTATGCCGGGTTTGGCTTTGCCTATATCAAGCCGTCGGAGTCCGATCACGGCGGCATGGCGTGGCACGAGATGATCCTGACCCTATAACCCAACACTGATCAAAACCTGTAGGAGTGAGCCTGCTCGCGATAGCGGAGTGTCAGTCAACATTAATTTAACTGTCACACCGCTATCGCGAGCAGGCTCACTCCTACAATGGACCGCGTTGTGTCAGTAGAGAGTGTCGGTGACCCGTTTTGGGGCTTCACGGTCATAGGTGTCGGCATCGAACTGGCCATCGTTCAGGCGCTTGTGGAAGGCGCCGGCAGAGGGCAGGGCCGAGCGTGGCAGATGCGTTTCAGGATTCCATGCATCCGAGCGGACGAAGGCTTTTGAGCAATGAAAAAACGCCGCCTCCACCGTCACCAGCAACACCGTTTTCGCCGGTTTGCCATTCACCGCAAAGCTTTCCAGCAGTTGCGGATCTGCGCTGATCGTCGCCGTGCCATTGACCCGCAACGTCTCGCCAATTCCCGGAATGATGAACAGCAGCGACACCCGCGAATCCTGCAGCACATTGCGCAAGGTATCGATGCGGTTGTTGCCCGGGCGATCCGGCAGGGCCAAGGTGCGCTCATCAATAATCCGCACAAACCCGGCCTTGTCGCCGCGCGGTGAATTGTCGAGGCCATCGGCGCCCACCGAGCTGACAATCACCAGCGGCGAAACCCGCACCATCGCCTGATAATCCTCGTTGAGAAAACCGATCTGCTTGCGCACCGCCCGCTCGTGGGGCAGTCCGTAAATCGCTTCCAGCGCTTCGATTGAATCGATCATCGTGCATCCCTCGATGACTTAGAAAACCAGGCCCATGCGCCGTTCGTAACCGATCCGGCCCTTGTACGCTTCACCGCTGTCGACGTAGCCGTGCTTGGCGTACAGCGCGATCGCCGCATCATTGTCAGCGTCCACCGACAATTCCAGCCCTTTGATCTCCGGCCACGCCTGACGCGCAACCTCGGGCAGCGCTTGCAGACAAGCCTTGCCGAAACCTTTGCCCTGTGCCCGGTGATCAACCTGCAATGCATGCAAGGTGGCGCTGTGCTCATCGGCCCAGGCCGGCAACACTGGCGGGCGTTTGAGCAGCAGAAACGCCACCGGCACGTCGTCTGCCAACAACGCAAAACCCTTCACGCCCGGGCCGGGTTTCGACAGCAGGGTGTGCAAGGCACCATGAATGTCGCCGGAGAACTTGATCTGTTCGGCATGGATTTCAATCGCCTCGACTTGCTCACGCTGCAGGGCGTTCAGGCTGTCGTACGGCACGAGTTGGGCTGACACGGGAATTTCCTTTTTCCTACAAGGTAAGTCGCGGATTCTAGCGATTTTGTCTTCTGTAGAATTTTTTTGTTTGCTCTGTCGATCTGCCTGATCGCCGGACGACTAAGGGTGTCTTCACAACAAAAACCACGGAGAACACCATGTGCGCACAAGCTGAAATCCAGACCCTGATCAACACCTACCGCGAAGCCGTCATGACCAAGGACGTGGAGAAAGTCATGGCGTTGTACGCCGACGACATCGTCTCCTTCGACGCGATCAAGGCTCTGCAATTCAAAGGCAAACCGGCGTACCGCGCGCACTGGGTCGCGTGTATGGAAATGTGCCCCGGCCCGCACGTCTTCGAATTCCAGGAAATCGTCATCGAAAGCGCCGATAACATCGCCTTCGCCCACTGGGTCGCCAACTGCGGCGGCACCAACGACAAAGGCGAAACCCAAAGCTGCTGGATGCGCGTCACCGCCTGCTATCGGCAGGTCGGCGGGGCCTGGAAAATCGTCCACGAACACTGGTCGGCGCCGTTCGATCCGATGAGCGGCGCGACCCTGTTCGATGTGACTCCCTGATCTTCAGCCATAGTTGATCCGTCCGTTTCAGGAGAACGCCATGAAGTATTTATGCTTGGTCTACAGCGATGAGCGCCTGCTGCATTCATCGCCCGACAGCCCGGAAGACGCCGAGTGCTGGGCTTATGCCGAGTCGATTCAGGGCAGCGGCCGGATGGTTGCCGCCGAGGCACTGGAGTCGGTGCAGACCGCCACGACCGTCAGGATGCGCAACGGCAAACTGTCGATCACCGACGGCCCGTTTGCCGAAACCAAGGAGCAACTGGCCGGCTTCTACCTGATCGACGCCAAGGATCTCAACGAAGCGCTTCAGGTCGCCGGCAACATTCCGGCCGCGCGGGTTGGCAGCGTTGAAGTGCGCCCGGTGCGGCAGTTGAATGTCTGAGGTTCGGGCGCGGGTCGAGCAGGTCTATCGCGAAGACTCGCGGCGGATTCTGGCGACGCTGATTCGTCTGCTCGGTGATTTCGACCTCGCCGAAGAGGCCTTGCATGAGGCGTTCTTCGTCGCGGTCGAGCGCTGGCAACGCGACGGCGTGCCGGACAATCCGCGCACCTGGCTGGTCTCGACCGGGCGGTTCAAGGCGATTGATGTGTTGCGCCGCCGCGCGCGGTTCAAGGCTTCGCAGCCCTTGTTGTTGGCGCAGCTGGAAGAACTGGAACAGGCCGACTGGAGTGGCGAAGACGTGGAAGACGATCGTCTGCGGCTGATCTTCACCTGTTGTCACCCGGCGCTGGCGGCTGACGCGCAAGTGCCGCTAACCTTGCGTGAAGTCTGCGACCTCACCACCGAGGAAATCGCCCGCGCCTTTCTCTCCGCGCCGGCGGCGATTGCCCAGCGTATCGTGCGCGCTAAAGCCAAGATCCGTGACGCAAAAATCCCCTATCAAGTACCGAGCCTGAGCGAATTGCCCGAACGCCTCGACAGTGTGTTGCGGGTGATTTATCTGGTGTTCAACGAAGGCTATTCGGCGTCGGGCGGGGCGGAGGTGACCCGTGAGGATTTGACTCGCGAGGCGATCAGATTGGGGCGGTTGTTGATGGAGTTGTTGCCGGAGCCGGAAGTGATGGGGCTGTTGGCGATGATGCTGTTGCACGAATCGCGACGCTCGGCGCGCACTTCGCCGAGTGGTGAACTGGTGCTGCTGGATGATCAGGATCGTGCTTTGTGGGATGCCGGGTTGATTGCCGAAGGGTGTGCGCTGGTCGAGCGTGCGCTGACCAAGCGACGGTTTGGGCCTTATTGTCTGCAAGCGGCGATTGCCGCGGTGCATGCCGAGGCACCGTCGGCGGGGGAGACGGATTGGGAGCAGATCGTTGGTTTGTATGACGTGCTGTTGCGCGCGGTGCCTTCGCCGGTGATCGAGTTGAACCGGGCGGTGGCGGTGGCCAAGCGTGATGGGGCGTTGGCGGGGTTGAATCTGATTGAGGGGGTTTTGGCGCGAGGGGAGTTGCAGGATTACCACTTGGCGCATTCGGCGCGGGCGGAGTTTTGTCGGCAGTTGGGTAGGGTGGAAGAGGCGAGGGCGGCGTATTTGCGGGCGTTGGAGCTTACGCGGCAAGAGCCGGAGCGGCGGTTTATTCAAGGGCGGCTCATGGCGCTGGAACTACCCTCACCCTAGCCCTCTCCCAGGGGGAGAGGGGACTGATTGGGGGATGCTGTAGAAGTACGCCGACCTGAACGCTCAGCGGTGAATCCATAATTGAGGTGTATACCGTAGCTATACATCCATAATCGACTCGGTCTTTCAGGTCGATGTCTGACGTAAGACACCGCGGTCGGCCCCCTCTCCCTCTGGGAGAGGGCTGGGGTGAGGGGCTTTTGACTTCAGGCTTGCCAGCGATCAGCAGCGCCGCTATTCCAGCATCTTGCTCAACAACCAGCTCCCCGCCGGCCCCGGCGGATACAGCCGCGACCACAACGCATCGACAAACACCGGTTTCGGCCAGCCGCGCACCTTCAATTCCACCAGCAAATCATTGCCAAAGCGCTGCGCCAGCCAGCGCGGCAACGGCGCCCAGCCAAAACCTTTCTCGGCCATCTCCAGCAACATCAGATAACTCGGCGCCGACCACACGCGACCTTTGCCACGACTGTCATACGGATTGACGATGGTCGCCAGACGCAATTCGCGATGCTGCTCGAGGATCTGCTGATCAATGTGGTCAAGCTTGGCCAGCGCATGGTCGCGATTGACGAACAAGGCGATTTCCGTGCGTTCCGCCACCGTCGACGTCGCCAGATCCGCTGGATAATTTTCCTGCATTTCCGCGAAAGCCAGATGCGCGCGACCGCGCTGTACCAGCTCGATCAGGTCATCGCACTCAGCGATCAAACATTCCAGCTCCAGATCCGGATAGCGCTGCTCAAACCCCACCAACGCCGCTTCAAAACGGTCCGACTGATAGGTATCGGAAATCGCCACCGTCAGCTTCGCTTCGACGCCCTGGGACAACTGCCGTGCGGTCATTTCCAGGCGACTGCTGGCCGCCAGAATCGCCTCGGCGCGTTGCAGCATCACATGCCCGGCCGGCGTCAGGGTCGGTTTGCGGCTGCTGCGATCAAACAGCACCAGGTCCAGATCAATCTCAAGGCTAGCCACCGCCGCGCTGATGGTCGACTGACTGCGCCCGAGTTTACGCGCCGCAGCCGAAAACGAGCCTTGTGTGGCCGCCTGGACAAACGCCAGCAGCACTTCCTGAGAGATCATCAACTATCGCCTTGATCGATGGTTATTGGTTATGAAGTATCGGTATCAAGATAGATCATGGCAACCATCTTCACTCAAGGAGTCAGGCCATGACTGCCAACAAATCCATCACTGAACGTATTTTCCAGGCCATCGGTTTCGAACTGTTGGCGATTCTGATCTGCACGCCGTTGCTGGCGTGGATCATGAAAAAGCCGATGCTTGAAATGGGCGCCGTGACGGTGTTGATCGCCCTGTTGGCGCTGGGTTGGAACGTGGTGTTCAACCGTTTCTTCGACCGTCTGCTGGAACGCATGAATGTTGCGCACAACGCCTGGGTGCGGGTGGTGCATGCGCTGCTGTTCGAAGGGGGCTTGATCGTGATGGGCGTGCCGTTGATTGCCTGGTGGCTGTCGGTCAGCCTGTGGCAGGCGTTTTTGCTCGACATCGGCGTGCTGCTGTTTTTCCTGCCGTACACCTATGTGTATCACTGGGGCTATGACGTGGTGCGTGAGCGCTTTATGACCCGCAACGCCTGTCAGAACTAACCTCGTTCCCCGTGTAGGAGCTGCCGAAGGCTGCGATTTTTTGATCTTGCCCTTAAAAATCAAGATCAAAAGATCGCAGCCTTCGGCAGCTCCTACATGTGAAGGTGTCTCAGCGTTAGTTAGAGAAACATGCCGCCGGATGCCTCGACCCGCTGACCATTGATCCACTGCGCACCCGGCGACAGCAACAACGCCAATGCTCCGCCAATATCATCCGGCTGACCGGCGCGGCCCAGTGCGGTATTTTCGGCAACCATCGCATTCACTGCCGCGTTGTCGCGCACGGTACCGCCACCAAAGTCGGTTTCAATGGCGCCAGGCGCCAAGGTGTTCACGGCAATTTGCCGCGCGCCCAGTTCTTTCGCCTGATAGCGGGTCAGCACTTCAATCGCGCCTTTCATCGCCGCATAAGCACTGGCGCCGGGGAGGGTGAAACGCGCGAGGCCGCTGGAGATGTTGATGATCCGACCGCCGTCGTTAATCAACGGCAGCAGTTGCTGAGTCAGAAAGAACGGCCCTTTGAAATGCACGTTCACCAACATGTCGAATTGCTCAACGCTGGTCTCGGCGAAGCTGACATGCAGGCCGACCCCGGCGTTGTTGATCAGGAAATCAAAACGCTGACGGTCGAAAGTCTGCTGCAACGCCTGCACAACACGTGTACCGAAATCGGCAAAGCTTTCGCTGCGGCCAACATCGAGTTGCAGCATCACGGCTTTGCCGCCGAGTGCTTGCACTTCGCTCACCAGTGCCTGAGCTTCATCAGCACGGCTGTGGTAAGTGCCGATGATGTCGATGCCCTGAGCGGCGAGGTGCAGAGCGGCGTTCTTGCCCAGGCCACGGCTGGCGCCGGTGATCAATGCGATTTTACGGTTCATGGAGGCTTCCTCGATTGCGGTGAGTGGTGATGGGCTCAGTTTATTTATCCGCCGTGAGGTGATAAACAGAGTGAAACCGGAATCACTGATCGGCTTAGCCGAACAATCGACAGGTGCCTAATGAACAAACTGGAACTGCTGCGCACCTTCGTCCGAGTCAGCGAACTGTCGAGTTTCACCCTCGCCGGGGAAAGTCTCGGGCTGCCGCGATCAACCGTGTCGGAACATGTGCAGGCGCTGGAAGCGTTACTCGGCACGCGCTTGCTGCAACGCACCACACGCAAGGTGCAGGCGACGCAGGACGGACTGGTGCTGTACGAACGCAGCAAGGATCTGCTCTCGCATATGGATGAGATCGAGGGCTTGTTTCGTCAGGACGAGGCCTCTCTGACCGGGCGCATTCGTGTCGACCTGCCGAACATTCTCGCGCGGCGCCTGATCATGCCCCGCTTGCCGCAGTTCATGGATCGTCACCCGAATCTTGAGCTGGAAATCAGCAGCACCGACCGCCGCGTCGATCTGCTCAGCGAGGGCTTCGATTGCGTGGTGCGCATCGGCGCGCAGCCGGATCAATCGGTGGTCGCGCGACATCTCGGTGACTTTTCCATGGTCAACTGCGCCAGCCCTGCGTACCTCGAGCGCTACGGCGTGCCGCAAACGCTGGAGGATCTGGCGCAGCACCGGCTGGTGCATTACGTTGGCGTGCTCGGTTCGCGTTCGGAAGGTTTTGTGTACGAGGAGGGCGGTCAGGTTAAACGCTTGCCGATGGCGGGCAGCATTACGGTCAACAGTACTGACGCTTACGAGTCGGCGTGCCTCGGCGGTTTCGGTCTGACGCAGGTACCGCGAACCGGCATGCAGCCGCATCTGGAAAACGGCGAACTGGTGACCGTGCTGCCGCAATTCACCGCGCCGGCGATGGGGATTTCATTGCTGTATGCGCGACAGCGGCATTTGCCGTTGCGGGTGCGGGTGTTTATGGATTGGCTGGGCGATCTGATCCGCTCTGCGCTCTAAACCTGAACTCCGGTCAAAACTGTAGGAGTGAGCCTGCTCGCGATAGCGGTGGGTCAGTTTAATCAATGTTGACTGATACACCGCTATCGCGAGCAGGCTCACTCCTACAGGGGATCTTCGTCCGTCAGAAGATCTGGGTGAACAGCCAGTACAGGCTGCCCGACAGCAGAATCGCAGCCGGCAGGGTCAGCACCCACGCCATCAACAGATTGCGGATGGTCTTCATCTGCAACCCGCCACCGTTGGCAACCATGGTCCCGGCCACGCCCGAGGACAACACGTGCGTCGTCGACACCGGCAAACCAAACATGTCCGCCGCACCGATGGTGAGCATGGCCACGGTTTCCGCCGAGGCACCTTGCGCATAGGTCAGATGGGTCTTGCCGATCTTCTCGCCGACCGTCACCACAATCCTCTTCCAGCCAACCATGGTGCCCAGTCCCAGCGCGATGGCCACGGCGATCTTCACCCACAGCGGAATAAACCGCGTGGCGTTGTCGATCTGCTGTTTGAACAACTGCAGTTTGCCGCTGGTGTCGGCGTCGAAATTGCCGACCTTGTTCTTGTCCATCAGGCGAATGCTTTCGCTGGCCAGGTACATGTCGTTACGCACGTTGCCCATGGCTTCGGCCGGGACTTTTGCCAGCGAACCGTAACCTTTGACTTCTTCACCGATGTGCCCGGTGAGGGCGGCGAGGGCGGGGATCAGTTGCGGCGTGGCGTCCTTGCTGCGCACGTAATCGGAGAGCACTGCACGCGGATCGGCCGGCGTCGGCAGCGGTGCACTTTTCACCAGCGCTTGCTGGGTGACTTGCGCCACGGCGGCGAACTGCAGCGATTGTTCTTCCGGCATGGTGCGGTTCAAGGCATAGGCCATTGGCAGTGTGCCGACCAGAATCAACATGATCAGGCCCATGCCTTTCTGCCCGTCGTTGGAGCCGTGAGCGAAGGACACACCGGTGCAGGTCAGAATCAGCAAACCGCGAATCCACCATGGCGGCGGCGTGTTGCCTTCCGGCGCCTTGTACAGCGAGCGATTCTTCACGAACGCACGCAGCGCCAGCAGCAACAGCGCCGCACAGCCGAAACCCACCAGTGGCGACAGCAGCAGTGCGTAACCGATCTTGGTCGCCTGCGCCCAATCGACACCGCTGGTGCCGTCACGGCCGTGCATCAGGGCATTGGCCACACCGACGCCGATGATCGAACCGATCAAGGTGTGCGACGACGAGGCTGGCAAACCCAGCCACCAGGTGCCGAGGTTCCACAGGATCGCCGCGATCAGCAGGGCGAAAATCATCGAGAAGCCAGCGGACGAACCGACCTGCAGAATCAACTCCACCGGCAGCAACGCGATGATGCCGAACGCCACCGCGCCACTCGAAAGCAGCACGCCGAGAAAGTTGAAGAATCCCGACCAGACCACGGCGACATTGGGTGGCAGCGAGTGGGTGTAGATCACCGTCGCGACGGCGTTGGCGGTGTCATGGAAACCGTTGACGAACTCGAAACCCAGGGCAATCAGCAGCGCGACGCCGAGCAGCAGAAACGGCGTCCAGGTGGTGACCACCGTGCCGAGTTCGTGCATGTCGTGCATCAGGCTGTAGGCGGTGAACAGCATTCCCATCGCCAGCACGGCGAAAAAGATCACGTAGGTAAACGGGCCGGTTTTCTTGTCGAGGGCAGGCCTGCCGCTAGCGGCGGACGCGGGGCTGGCGGTCAGGGAGGGAGTAGCCATGAGCGGACAATCCTGAGCGAGGAAAGGAATGTCGCCCATGATCGTTGCAGAATGTTACAGAGAGACTGCGCCATGTCAGTGTTTGGCTGATTAATCCAACCGTCGGTCTTAAGCCGTTGAGGTCCCCTGTGGGAGCGAGCCTGCTCGCGAAGACGGAGTGTCAGTCACCATCATTGTTGAATGACAGATCGCTTTCGCGAGCAGGCTCGCTCCCACAGGGGATGAGCGGTGCATTCCGTGGTCAATAATCCCCGCGCTTGCGAAACGCCCAACGCCCGGCAATCACGGTAAACGTCGCCACCAGCGCAACCAATATCCAGAACCCCTCCGGATCCTGCGACAACGGCACGCCGCCCACATTCATCCCGAAAAAACCGGCAATGATGTTGATCGGCAGCGCCAGCACCGTCACCACGGTCAGAGTAAACAGCGTGCGGTTGCTCTGTTCGTTGAGGTTGGCGGCGATCTCTTCCTGGAGCAATTTGATCCGCTCACCGAGGGCGGTGAGGTCGTTGATGATCAGCGCAAACTCCTCGGTGGATTTGCGCAGTTCCTTGACGTCCTCCTTCTGCAACCACGGCGGCGGCCGGTTGAGCAGACGCAGCAACGACCCCGGCTCCAGTGCCAACAATCGTTGCAGACGCACCAGCACGCGGCGATTGGCACCGAGTTCAGCGCGGTTGGTCGACAACCGCGAGGAAAGCAATTCGTCCTCGACCTGGTCGACGCTCAGGCTGGTCTTGCGCACGATCTGCGTGAGCACTTCGCCCTGATCGCGCAGCAGATGCACGAGCAGTTCCGAGGGCGAACGAAAGCGTTCGCCGGCCTTCACCGACGAGCGCAATTTGTCCACCGAGTGCAGCGGTTGCAGACGCGCGCTGACGATCAGTTTGCTGCGCACACAGACCCACAGCGTCGACACGTCCGACGAGACCATGCTGCTCAGGTTGAACACCACATCGTTGACCACCGCCAGCAACGCCGAGTCGACATGCTCGATGCGCGTCGAACGCGAGCCTTCGTGCAGCGCCTCGAAAAACTCTTCGGGCAATTGCAGATGACTTTTCATCCAGCGCTCGCACGCCGCGTGGGCAAGATTGAGGTGCAGCCAAAGGAATTCGCCATTTTCATTGTCGTCCTGCAAACAGCGCAGCGCCGTGGCCGAATCGACTTCGCGGCCCCGTTCGCCGGGCAGGAAACGAAAGCCGTAGAGCAGGCCAAACAGATCAGGATCGCGATGACTGATGTCGAGGCTGTGGTTCATGAGGGCTCGCTGCGAGGAGGGTGCGTCGGTCGCGCAAATGGCAGGTTCACTGAGCCGCATCATCGCAATGTCACATGACGTTTATGTGACAGCAAAGTGACGTCAAATCAGCGACTTACCGGTGGTCTGGTTTTCTTCAAGAAGCGCTCTGGCGCGCCGATCACAGGTGCGTTAGGTTGCGCGCCATTGGCCATGAACCAAGGCTCGCCGACATGGATGTCCGGCACAATTTCACGCCTTACCGGGCGTACCTCATCCTTGTCCTGAGTATCTTTCGATGCTGCAAAAATCCCTGAGAGCGCAAATTCTCGCCCTGCTGAGCGGCAGCCTGCTGGCGGTGCTGTTGATTGCGCTGGCGTGTTTTCATTTCCTTTCCAACGGCGTGCAAAGCTACAGCCAGTTGATCGCCGGTCCCTTGCACACCTCGCAACTGATTGACGAAGCCAACCTGCAATTCAAGGTGCAGGTGCAGGAGTGGAAGAACGTCCTGCTGCGCGGCAAGCAACCGGCGGATCTGGCCAAGTACTGGAGCCAGTTCGAAGATCGTCAGCGCGATGTGCAGAACATCCTTGGTGAACTGGCCGGGCAGAAAGGCATTGAGCCCAGCCTGAAATCGCGCATCGAACGCCTGCGCGACGAACACCGTCAACTGGGTAGCGCTTATCAGAGGGGACGCGATGCCTACGTGGCTGCCGGTGGTGATCCGACGGCGGGTGACGCGGCGGTCAAAGGCGTTGACCGCGCCGCCAGCGATCAGATGAGCGAACTGGTCGCTGAGTTGCGCAAGCAGGGTAGTGCACAGTCGGCGCTGATCAGTGCCGAGGCCGATCGCACCGTGTGGCTGGGGCTGCTGGTGATGCTCGCGTCGGGCCTGTTGATCGGCCTGCTCAGTCTGTGGCTGGTTAACCGCAACCTGGTCGAGCCGATTCGCAAACTCATCGATTACGTCACTCAGTTGAGTCGCGGCAAACTCGCCGAACGTGTGGTCAGCGACCGTCAGGATGAACTGGGCAACCTCGCCGCAGCGGCCAATACCTTGCGCGACTTCCTCGCCGACACCTTCACCCGTTTGCAGCGCAGCGCCAGTGATCTGGACAGCGCCAGCGGTGAGTTGAATGCGATCGCCACGACCATGGCCGGCGGCACCAACGAGCAGTTCAACCGCACCGATCAGGTGGCCACGGCGATGAACGAAATGTCCGCCACTGCGCAGGAAGTGGCGCGTCACGCCGCCGATGCCGCGCGTGCGGCCGACGATGCCGACCAGTCTGCCCAGCAGGGTGAAAAGGTCATGCAGAGCACCATTCACTCGATCACGCAGATGCGCGGTGAAATCGCCAATACCGCCACGGTGATTCGTCGTCTCGAAGCCGACAGCGGCCGCATTGGCAAAGTGCTGGAAGTGATTCGTGGCATCGCCGAACAGACCAACCTGCTGGCGCTTAACGCTGCGATCGAAGCAGCGCGGGCCGGCGAGGCCGGGCGTGGTTTTGCGGTGGTCGCCGATGAAGTGCGTAACCTCGCGCAGCGTACGGCTGAGTCGATCATCGAGATCAACCAGATCATTCAGAGCGTGCAGACCGGTGCGGTGGATGCGGCGCAAGCCATCGACAGCGGCCAGACGCGCAGTGATGAAAGCGTTGAGCAAGTGACCCAGGCTGGCGCGATGCTGGAGCGCATCACTCACGCCGTGGAAGCGATCCGCGACATGAACCGTCAGATCGCTACTGCTGCCGAAGAGCAGACCTCGGTGGCCGAGGACATCTCGCGCAACCTCACCGAAATCACCTCGATCGCCAGCACCAACCTCGACAACGTCCAGCGCACTGAAAGCGCCAGCCAGAACCTGCATGGTCTGTCGGGGCAACTCAATGAAGTCACCGCTCGCCTGAGCGCCTGAGGTTATTGAGCGTGTACCGATTCGGATACCGAGTCGGTACACAGTCGATCTCAAATTGAGGCGGCCGTGGTCGATGACCGGTTATCTATAACCGGCATTGGAGCCTTTCCATGGTCAGCATCACTTCTGTTTCTATCAATCAGACCGTCAGCGCACCGACCAGCAAAACGTCGATCAGTGACGTTGGTGACGACACGTCTACCTCAGCAACCGCCAGCACGGGTGCGACGGCCGATACCGGTAAAGTCACCGCCGGTGGTGGGGCCGCTCCGGCGGGTGACAGCAGTTCCAGCAACAGCGAAGAATCGGATTCGGTGAAAGAACTGCGCAAGCAGATTGCCGAACTGCAGAAGCAATTGCAGGAAGAACAGCAGGCGTTGCAAGCGGCGCAGGCGAAGCAGGAAAGTTCTAATGCCAAAGCCGCCGAAGTAGCCGCCGCACAAGCGCAGATCACCGCTACCTCGGCGTCCCTGTCAACCGCTACCGCCTCACTGTTGCAGGCGTTGCAGGATTCTGACAGCAGCACTTCCGGTTCGCTGGTCAGTACCTCGGCGTGATGCCCTTTTCCCTCACCCTAGCCCTTTCCCGGAGGGAGAGGGGACTGACCGTGGTGACTATTTGAGCTACGCCGACCTGAAATATCGAGTCGTACTCAGGTCCTTGGTGTTTCCTGATCAGCTTCAAGAATTCGAGGCTAACTCAGGTCTTGAATAGCCCCCGATCGGCTCCCTTTCCCCCTCGCCCCCCTTGGGGGAGAGGGCAGGTGAGGGGGAGAAAATCTCACTGACAACACATCAACAAAGCCAAACACCAGACATGAAAAAAGCCGCACGATCTTTCAATCGTGCGGCTTTCGCTTGTGCGCGGTATCAGTGGTCTTGCTTGTTGCTCAGCACCTTGCCGGTGGTGGCGTCGAAGTCGACATCCCATTCAGTGCCATCGGCCAAACGCAGCTCAACTTCATACTCATAACCATTGAAGTGGTTATCCAGATCCGTGTCAGTAATAGTCGCACCCGGATGCAGTTTCAGCGCAGCCTGGTTCATTTCTTCCAGTGGCTTGATCTTGCCTTCCTTGACCAGTTGCGGAATCTGGTCAACGCGAACATCAGCCTGGGCCAGGCCAGCGGTAAGAGTCAGGGCAGCGGCGGTAAACAGGGCAGTCAAAGTTTTCATCGGTTCATTCCTTTAGGTGTTCGTTTGAATGGGTTGAGCTATTCAAGTGGGTTCAGCGTATCGAAGCTGTCTTAATTCAGGCTTAATCAATGAGCCTGGGCTCAAGTGAACGATTCGGTGTTTCTCCAACTGGAAATCACTCACTTTCCAAGTATCCAAGTGAGCTCTTTGATCAGCGGTCTGCATACCAACAGGAAACAAGGACATGACGGGAATGGAAAATCTTTGGGGCAATCAGCTTTTTCAACAACGTGCGAGATTGGCATTTCCGATCCTGGTTCGGCAGGCTTTGGCGACCACCCCACTGACCTATGAAGACCTGGCGCAAGAGTTGGGTATGCCTAATCCACGAAACCTGAACTTTGTCTTGGGTTGTGTGGGCAGGTCTCTGCAAAAGCTGGAAGAGCAGTGGAAAGAAAGGGTCCCCCCATTGCAAAGTCTGGTGATAAACAAAGCCACCCGCATTCCGGGTGAAGGTATCGATTGGTTTATAGATGACCTGAAGAACTATCGCAGACAGTCGCGTAAGGAGCGAGAGAGCATTATCCACGCCAAGTTAAGGGAGGTTTATGCGTATCAGTACTGGAACGAGGTATTGGAGGCTCTAGACCTGCAACCGCTGACACCAGTGTTTGCTCCTTTGTTGGCAGAAGCCTCACGCCGCGGCGGCGGCGAGGGAGAAGAACATAGACGACTCAAGTTGTTCGTTGCCCAACATCCCGAGATTCTTAATCTGACAGGCAAGAGAGGACTTACTGAGGTAGAACATCGTTTGCCATCTGGCGATGTGATTGATGTTTTCTTCATGCGGGGCAAGGAGGTAATCGGCGTTGAGGTCAAGCCTTCGACAGCAGATGAAGCGGATATCGTTCGAGGTCTTTATCAGTGCGTAAAGTACAAAGCTGTTTTGCAGGCGCGTCAGAGTGTGGAGCTCCAACCACAGAACGCCAGAACGTTCCTGGTATTGGGTGGCGCATTACCTGAAGCCCTAGTTGGGCTGAGAAACATGCTTGGAATTTCTGTAATTGAGAATGTGCAAAGCTTTTGATGTTCAGCGCGCGCCTGATTGAAAGGCGCGCGCTGGTTCACTCAGAAACCGTTGTTCTTCAACACCTGATCAACGGTGCCGGCCGCCGGGCGTTTGTAGAACTTCAACAGCTCGCTGGCGCGGTTGGTGAAGATACCGTCGACACCGGCCGCCATGACTTTCTCGAAGTCCACCGGCTCGTCGACGGTATAGACATGCACCAGCAGGCCTTGATCGTGGGTGTACTGATTCATCCACGGTTGCACCAGATCCGAATAACTCTGATCGCCGCCCTTGGTCAGCTTCGCCGAAGGGCCGGTGCCGATTGCACCTTGGGCCTTGGCGTAATCCACCCACTGCTTGAACTCAGCTTCGGACTTCGGCTCTTGTTTGCCATAGAAAGCGTTTTTGTCTTTCTCGCCGGACTCGGCAAACGTCACCTTGGATTTCGGCTCGATGCTGCCTTCGCCAACCCACAGCAGGAGGATCTTCGGCACCTGCGGCATTTCTTTTTCCAGCAGGGCGAGGCTGTTCTTCTCGAACGTCTGCAGGATCACCTTGCCTTTACCCTGACCAACACCCAATGCACTTTTAGCCAGTTTCGAACCGGCCGGGCTCAGCCAGCCGCGATCCTGCAGTTTCTCTTTCAGGTCTTTCTCGATCCCGGGAAACAGTTGCGGCTCTTTGGTCTCGATGTACAGGCCCGGCTTGTGTTGCGGATTAGCCTGGGCGATGTCGATGATTTCATCGAGTGTCAGAATTTTCAGTCCGGCGTAAGTAGGGCGCGCGCGATCCGGGTACTTGGTGTTGAACCAGCTACCGGCGTCGAGGGTTTTCAGTTCGGCCATGGTGAACGCGGTAGCCGAGGCGTCCTTGCGCTCCGGGAACTTGGTGGCGACGTCAGTAGTACGTTGCAGATTGTCGTCGTGCAGGGCGAACAGCACGCCGTCCTTGCTGCGCTGCAGGTCCATTTCCAGGTAATCGGCGCCCAGGTCGCGAGCCAGTTTGTAGGACGCCGCCGTGGATTCCGGTGCATCGAAAGACGCGCCACGGTGAGCAATCACGGCCGGGTGCGGGATGCCGTTGGTGGCAGCGATCGCTTTCGGATCAGTCTGGCTGGCGGCGTGCGCCTGACCGAGGCCGAGCAGCAGGCTCAGGACCAGAGCGCTTTTGGTGAAAGTGGCGGGCATGTTCGAGTTCCTTTCGCAGGGCATTTTCAAAGACGTATCTTTTAACAACTGAATCGATTGCGTGCTATCGCCAGACCGACATAAACGTATTAAAAGCGATTTTTCCTGCACTTTTGTGGCGCGGTTTGCAGTACGCTTGCTCTCGGCAGACGTCCCGGCAGAGGGCGCGCCGCTCAGTTGCCCTGCGTGTAAACCATCGATCATCTTTCGTGAGGTTTACCATGCGCATCACCTCCCAACTCATCTGCCAGGCTGCCGACGACCTCAAGGGCTTTGTCGGCCTCAACCGCAAGACCGGTCAATACATCGTGCGCTTCAGCGAAGATTCGTTCGGTATGGACGTGGCCGATGACGGCATTATTCCTGTGAATGAATTTGTCTGGGCGCCGGCGACAGCGCAGACCATGACGCTTAAACGCGAGTTGATTCAGTTGTTGCTGGATCAGAATATCGATGAGCGGATCAACATCACCGAGCCGTTGCGCGTTTATATGAGCAAGGTTGAAGTGCCGGAGATTGTCGCGGTGCGCAGTCTGGTGCGCGGCTGAGATTATCTGTGACAGTGCGGGCCTCTTCGCGAGCAAGCTCGCTCCCACATGGGAACCGTGGTGTCACAAATCCCCTGTGGGAGCGAGCCTGCTCGCGAAGGCGGCCGCCAATGCGCCGCTATTTTATGGCCCGAACCGATACTCACGCTCCACCCGGCACACCCGCGTATGAAACGCCGAATACCATTCCGAGCGCCCACGCGCTTGAATCACCCGATGCTCAGGATGCTGCCGCCACGCCAGAATCGCTGCCTCGCTCTCCCAATACGACACCGTAATCCCTACGCCATCCGCCCCACGAACCGACTCGACACCCAGAAACCCCGGCTGCTCACTTACCAACGCGGCCATGCGCTCAGCCGCCTCGGTATACCCATTGTCACCCTCGGTTCGAGTCGAGGTAAAAATCACCGCAAAGCAGGAAGTCATCAACGTGACTCCCCACAAGCTTCAACAAACGCGCGCACCAGCGGCGGCATCTGCCCTTTGAGCGCGGCGCGTTCTGGTTGAAACAACGTCGCGACAAAGAAGCGGTGGTCCTTGAGTTCTATCGCGCGTAAATCCCCTGACGAATCATGACCGACCGCTTGTAGCCGATCATTCAACAGTTGCCGCTCGAACAGCGGATTCACACCGAAGCGGCAGCGATAGCCCTCACGAATTTGCGACGTTTCGTACGCCTTGGCGATCAACGACCCGGGAACCAAGTGAATACTGTCGACCGCTTCGACCAGCGAACAGGTCAACGGTGTGAGTACCGCGCGTTCAGAGTCGGGCGATGTTTCACCGTGTTCCGCATCGACCCAGCCCAGCACGTTGCGGGAAAATTCCAGCACGGCATGCTGAAAACCGCCGCAGGTGCCGAGGAAAGGGCGCTGCTGTTCGCGAGCAAAACGGATCGCCCAAAGTGCGCCGGCTTCACTTTTGTAAGGGCTGGCGGGTACGCACCAGAAACCGTTGAAGCGCTCGAGCGGCGTATCGGCGTGGATCTGCTCGGTGGGCAACCATTCGAATTGCACGTTGCGGTTGAGGTGTTCGGCGACCAGCCCGAGGGCGACGGGAATGGCTTGATGGGCGGTGACCTGCGGGTCGTAATCGCCAATCAGGGCGATACGGATGGCGCTGTTTTCCATGGGGATTCCCTGCGCTTGTTGATTGATGGCACTCACTATAGATTGGCGTTCACGCACTCGATATTGGCGTTTACCCAAGTGATTAATGCAGCGACGCACTATCAGCTCGACTACCCCGATCTGGCCCTGATTCTGGCCTTGGTGCGTGGCGGCTCTCTGGCCCGCGCTTCGCAGCTGTTGAAGGTCGACGTGTCGACGGTGTTTCGTGCCGTGCGCCGTCTCGAAGCTGCACTCGGCCAGCAATTGTTCGAAAAAAGCCGCGCCGGTTACCTGCCGACAACCCTCGCGCAGACGCTGGCCGAGCAAGCCGAACGCGCCGAACAGGCACTGGAAGCTGCGCGTATCGGCGTGGAGCAGGGCGGCGAAGTGGTCAGCGGCACGGTGCGACTGACCTGCACCGATTCGGTGTTGCACAGCTTGCTGCTGCCGGCGCTGGCGCAGTTCATGCCCAATTACCCGGCGCTGACCATCGAACTCAGCACCTCCAACGATTTCGCCAATCTCAGCCGCCGCGACGCCGACATTGCCCTGCGCCTGACGCGTACACCGCCGGAGCATCTGGTCGGACGGCAACTGGCGAAGATTTCCTACCGGGTCTGCGCCAGTGCGCGCTATCTGCAAAACGTCGATGCGTCGGATCTGACGGCACTGACGTGGATCGCTCCGGATGACTTTTTACCCGATCACCCGACCATCGCCTGGCGTCGTCAGCATCTACCCGGCGTCACCCCGGGTTATCGCTGCAACAGCATGTTGTCAGTCACGGAGCTGGTTCGCGCGGGCCTCGGCGTGGCGGCGTTGCCGGACTTTCTGATTGGCGATGAGTTGCAGGCGTTGGGCGAACCGCTGCACGGCTATGACACCGCGCTATGGCTGCTGACTCGCCCGGATTGCCGGGCCTTGCGCTCGGTGGTGACACTGTTCGATGAGCTGGGGCGGGCGCTGCGGTTGCCGTGATCAGCGCTGCGGATTCTGGCGCATGTGATCGTGCAGCTCACTGGTCAGGCTGGCGATGCGTTCGGTGAGGTTTTTGGTCATCTCGGTGAGGCGGGTGTTCTGCTCCAGCAGTTCAAGCAGTTGCGCGGTGTTCTTCGCCGCTTGGGCCTGGCGTTCGGTATTGGCCTGTGCCAGGTCTTCACGATGTAGTGCGTCGGCATCGGCCTGCGCCTTGTCGCGGGCAGCCTGGCGTGTTTGTGCGAGCAGAATCAGCGGCGCGGCATAAGCCGATTGCAGGCTGAAAGCGAGGTTCAACAGGATGAACGGGTAAACGTCGAAGGTGGTCACGCCAAACACGTTCAGACACACCCACAACAACACAATCAGGGTTTGCGCGCCGAGAAACATCGGCGTGCCGAAGAACCGCGCAAATGCCTCGGCGCGCAGGGCGAATTTGTCGTTACCGAAGGTGGTGCTGAGGTGGGCGTGGGGGCGGTGGAAGCGCAGGTGATCGACGGGAGCGGTGTTGGCGGCGTCGGGTTTATCTGTGGTCATGATGCTCTCGGCAGGACTTGGGACTGAAGGTCACTATAGTCCTGCATTGCAGCTCAAGGCCCTTTCGCGAGCAGGCTCGCTCCCACATTGGAATGCATTTTCCCTGTGGGAGCGAGCCTGCTCGCGAAGGCCGCGCCTCGGTCTAACGACTCTGCATCAATTACCCTGGCACCCGCTCATTGGCAAACATGCTCACGGCATCCACCGCCTCACTGGCGCCATCGCGAATCTGCAAGATCACTGTCCCCGCCTGATTCGCCAACTCGACCCCCTCAGCCGCACGACCCCGGGTGCCTTCCATGCTCTTGATGGCCTGGCGGGTTTCGCTCTGGATCAAGCCGATCATGGTGGATATCTCCGCCGTCGAGCCGCTGGTACGCCCCGCCAGCAGGCGTACCTCGTCGGCAACCACGGCAAATCCGCGCCCTTGTTCGCCGGCGCGCGCGGCCTCAATGGCGGCGTTGAGAGCCAGCAGATTGGTCTGGTCGGCAATCGAGCGGATAGTGTTGACGATGGCGGTGATCTGTTCGGAGCGTTCCCCCAGTTGCGCAATCAACGTCGACGATTGTGCAATGTCCTCGGCGATTTCGCGCATTTCGCTGGCGGCTTGCTGGATCACCTGAGTGCCTTGCTCGGCGACTTTTCGCGTCGCCACCGAGATGTGATAAGCCGCGCTGGCACTGCGTGCGTCCTGCTCGTGTTGCTCGACTCGCGTGGTCACATCGGAAGCGAACTTCACCACTTTGCACAAGCGCCCGGCAGCGTCGTAAACCGGGTTGTAGTTGGCTTCGAGCCACACCGTTTGCCCGCGTTTATCCACGCGTTCGAACTGACCCTGAAAAAGCTCTCCCAGGTTCAAGCGCCGCCAGAAATCCTCATAGGCGCTGCTGTTGACCAGTGCCGGCGTGCAGAACAAACGGTGATGTTTGCCTTTCAGCTCGGCGAGGGTGTAACCCATGCGCGCCAGAAAATTCTGATTGGCCGTAAGAATGCTGCCGTCGAGGTTGAATTCGATGACTGCCATTGCCCGGTCAATCGCTTGCAACTTGGCATTCGCCTCACTTTCCTGCTGCACCTTGGCGGTCACGTCCATGGCGTACTTGACCACTTTCACCACACGCCCCGAGGCATCCTTGATCGGGTTGTAACTGGCCTCAAGCCAGATCGGCTGACCCTTGCCGTCGACCCGTTCAAACGTACCGGACTGAAACTGGCCGTTTTTCAGGCGTGACCACAAATCAGTGTATTGAGTACTACGGCCGAACTCTGGTGTGCAAAAGCGCCGATGCGGTTGGCCGATCGCTTGTTCGGCGGTGTAACCCATGGTCTTGAGAAAGTTTTCATTGGCGCGCAGCACCACGCCATCGAGGTCGAACTCGATCACCGCCATCGAGCGATTGATCGCATCGAGCAGGCCGGCTTGTTCGGTGAGGGTGCGCTGAAGGTCGTCGACGACGGCTTTGTGGCGATTGAAGAACATGCTCGCAGTACTCTGGAAGAGGGGGAGGATCGAGGATTCAGTCCCTATTTCCGCGCTGGCAGACCGAATGCGCGGACGGCATTCGGTGGTGACTGCTCAATGCCAGCATTCCTTAACTGGCAGATGGCTACTTATACAAAACTTCATAAAGTTGTACAAGAAAGTAATTATTTGTAATTTTGTATAACTTTTTAGGCGCTAACGTTGTCCGCCACAGCATGGCTCAGGGCAGTGCTGATGGTGTTGCGGCCCTTATGTTTGGCGGTGTACAGCGCTTTGTCGGCATCGTCCAGCCAGTCGAGGGCATCCTTGTACAAGGGCTGATAACGCGCCAGACCGATACTCAGACCCACTCGCAAGTCTGGCACCTGTGGATGACAACATGAATTCAATGCTTCACCCATCGCTCCATCAAGCCTCCATGCCTCGTACAGCGGCAACTGGCAGGGAGCGGGTTACAGGTGGAGGGCGATTTAGAGCTGATAGCAGGCCAAAAACATCTCCAGCGCCGATTCGGCGACGGTGTTCTGCATCTCGACATCAAGAGCGGCACGGCCCATCGACATCTGTGGCCAGAAGCCAAAGGTTTTGAGCAACCCTTGGACCTGATGCGCGGCGAACTCCGGATCGACCGCTTTCAGTCGACCGTCGGCCTGCGCGGCGCGAATCCATACGGTCAGAGCTTCTTCGCGCTCGCCCATGCGCTCGATCATGTTCTGCGCGCGCTCCGGCGAATGAATGGTCGCAGCAATTGCCACCCGTGCCAGGGTCAGAAAATTCTCGTCAGCCATCAGCTGCACCTTGGCCTGCAGCATCTGCCGTAATTGCTCGCGCAATGGCTGATCGCGGTTGTAGGTCACCGATTGCTCGGCGCTGATTCGTGCCCACAACTGGTTGAGAATTTCCGCGAACAACTCTTCTTTGCTGGGGAAATGGTTGTACACCGTGCGCTTCGACACACCGGCGGTGGCCGCGATTTTGTCCATGCTGGTGATCTCGAAACCGTGGGCACGGAATTCGGCAATCGCCGCCTGAATAATGGCTTCGCGTTTACGGTCGGTGAGTCGCAGTGGAGCTGTCATAAGTACGCTTCGGCAGAGAAAAGATGAAATTACACTTGGCAGTTTACTTGTCATCCGCTTTGATGCAACCTAGAAACTACACCGAGCAGTGTAATGTTGCGTTAATCCTCGTAACTTAAAAACCAGACAGTTCGGCCTATGCGTGCAGCTTTGGCCATTTATCGTCCCACCGTGGAAAAACCGCGAATTGCGCGGTTTTTCTGGAGTCATTCAGTCATGGCCAATCCAGTTTCGCTCCCGGATAACACATCCACGCCTGAAGCCTCGCGGCAGCATCAGGGGCTGTTTCGCAACCACGCACCTGTGCAACGCGAAGGCCTACGCAAAATGCTGCGGATCATGTGGAACATGATTTTCCACAAACCGCGCAACACCCGACCCGCCGCGCCGATTCCGGTGCAAGCGTTGACCCGGGAAGAACTGCTGGCAGCGCCCAATCACAGCGTCTATCGCCTCGGTCACTCGACTCTGTTGCTGAAGCTGCGCGACAAATTCTTTATCACCGACCCGGTCTTCGCCGAGCGCGCCTCGCCGGTGCAGTGGGCTGGGCCAAAACGTTTCCACCAGCCACCGATCAGCATCGATCAGTTGCCGCCGATTGAAGCGGTGATCCTGTCGCACAACCATTACGACCACCTCGATTATCAGGCCGTGCTCAGGCTGGCGGCCAAGACCAACCTGTTCCTCACGCCACTGGGCGTCGGCGACACCCTGATCAAATGGGGTATCGATGCCAGCAAAGTCCGCCAGTACGATTGGTGGCAGGGCGCCGAGATTGCCGGCATCCGCTTCGTCGCCACACCGTCGCAGCACTTTTCTGGCCGTGGCCTGTTCGATGGCAACAGCTCCCTGTGGGCGTCCTGGGTAATGATCGACGGCGACACGCGGATCTTCTTCAGCGGCGACAGCGGCTACTTCGACGGCTTCAAACGCATCGGCGAACAGTACGGCCCGTTCGACCTGACCCTGATGGAAACCGGCGCCTACAACGTCGAATGGCCGCACGTGCACATGCAGCCAGAAGAAACCTTGCAAGCGCACATCGACCTCAAAGGCCGTTGGCTCTTCCCGATCCACAACGGCACCTTCGACCTGGCGATGCACGCCTGGCACGAACCGTTCGACCGGATCCTGGCACTGGCGTGGGAACGCAGTATTTCCATTACCACGCCGCAGATGGGCGAGGCGTTTAACATCGCTCAACCGCAACGCGGGGAGGCGTGGTGGTTGGCGGTTGAAGGGGAGAGTGAGGCGGTGGTGAAGAGCGCCTGATCAGGTGGCTACGGTTCGCGCCTAAGGGGGCGAACCGGTTGCTCCAGAACCAAGCCCTGAAATCTTGATGTTGTATTCGGCCATCGTAGTAACGGGTACCTCCCGGAATTTTCCACGAAGGATTTGCTGGAGATTCTCCAGAGGTATTCCCAGTCTTTGTGCGGCTTCAGATTCGCTTATGTCGGTGGACTCGATGAGCGAGATCAATTTTGTCGCGTACTCGTACTTGAGCAGCATCTCGCCTGCATGCTCAAGCCCTAAATCTTGATAAACATTGCCTGTGCTTTCTTCGATCACGCTCATGTTTTTATCCTTACTCAGCCATCGCAAAATCCCCACGTCCCACCGCTTCCGACGAAACGCTCTGAACACTCGCACTACGCCCTGGCGCAAACCCCGGAAAGAACACCAGCCCCTGCGCCTCGAACCGGTAAGCCAGCGCCAGCCGCGCCGCCTCCGCTACGTCCTGCTGCGCTTCAAAGCGTTGAATGTCTTCAACCGAAACCTCAGCTTCCCGCGATAGTTGTTCCACGCTCCAGCCCAGCATCGCTCGGGCCTGAACGCAGTGCGTCGGGGTGAACTGGAAAAGGGCAATGCGTTCGAGGATGTGGTTCATCGCAAGAGAGGCCATGGTGTGCTCCGGGCTCAAGAGTGCTGATTGAAAATATACTGTGTTTTTGTACAGTTGTTTTCGGCCGGGATCAAACGCATTTTTTGATTTGCGCTAATTCGCCGCCTCCAACCAGACGGACGGTGCCTGCCCGAGGATCCGCCGGAACATCGTCGAGAACGCCGCCGGGCTCTCATAACCGAAGTCCAGCGCGATGCGCGTTACCGCTTCACCCGAGGCTAAACGTGCCAGCGCCAGGACCACGCAAGCCTGCTGCCGCCATTGTCTGAAGCTCAGCCCGGTTTGTTGGCGAAACAGTCTGTTGAAGGTACGCAAGCTTATGTGTAATTGGTCAGCCCACTGCTGTGGTGATTGGTGGGCGTACGGCTGATGCAGAAAGGTCTGACACAGAGACAGGAGCTTTCCGTCAGTCGGTAGCGGAATGTGCAACGGCAGCGGCGCACTGCGCGTCAACTCATGCAGCAACAGATCAATCAACACACCATCGCGCCCGCTGAGGTCATAGGTAAGCGGTACTTCCACCGCCTCCATCAGCAAATGCCGCATCAACGGCGACACGCTGATCACCTGACAGCGCTCCCCCAAATCCACTGCACCCGGTTCGATGTACAAGCTGCGCGTGCTGACCCCAAGCATCAACACCTCGTGCGCCACCCCCGGCGGAATCCACACCGCTCGCTGCGGCGGCACCACCCAGTTGCCGTCATGGGTGCTGACTTGCATCACCCCGGTCGCGCCGTACAACAACTGCGCCCGCCGATGCGTGTGAAAAGGCAGCAAGTGACCGTGGGAATAATCCGTACCGATCGCCACCACCGCGCGCGGCGTGTCATCCAGCAGATTGATCGAAACATTGCGCATCAGGCGTTTTCCGGTGATTGGCGTAAACGCAAACATTATTGGCTGACTTGCTGAAGCAGGCCAAGCGATGCCGCTCTATCGTCGACCGCTCTCCCACCACGGACGCCTCGACATGTTCTATTTACTGCTGACCCTCTTCGGCTGCCTGACCGGCATCACCGCGGTCCTGTTCGGCTTCGGCGGCGGCTTCGTCGTGGTGCCGCTGCTGTATCGCCTCCTCACCGCGAGCCACGGCGCCGACGACCCGATCGGCCAGTCAGCAATGCACATCGCCGTCGCCACTTCGACCTGCGTGATGATCGTCAACGCCCTGATCGCCACCGACAAACACCGCCGCGCCGGCAATCTCATTCGTCATTACCTGTGGCCGTTGGGAGGGTTCATCGGGTTGGGTGCAATCGTGGGGGCAATGGCGGCGGTGTGGGTCAGCGGCGACGTGATTCGCTACGCATTCATCGGCTACCTCGGCGTGACCATCGTCGACTGCCTGCTGCGACGCGGCTTTCTCACTCAGAACCCAGATGTCATCCCACGCCGACTTGGCGCTACGGAAACTTCCGCAGGTGGTGTAGGCATCGGCGCCATCGCGACGTTTCTTGGTGTAGGAGGCAGCGTCATGACCGTGCCGCTGTTGCGCCGCTGTGGCTTGAGCATGTCGCAAGCGACGTCCATGGCCAATCCGCTGAGTGTGCCGGTGGCAGTGGCGGGGACGCTGACTTACATGGCATTGGCCGGGTTCAGTCAGGTTGACCTGGGCGCTTGGTTTGTCGGGTATGTGGATTTGCTGGCGTTTGCGGTGCTGACGGTTGGCTCGCTCATCGGGATTCGATTGGCCGCGCCATGGATTGGACGAATCCCGGATCGGGTGCATGCGCGTGTGTACATCGGGCTGTTGCTGATGGTGATGATCAGCATGTGCTTGAGTTGAAGGCGACAGCGCTCGATTCCCCCGCGCAACCTCGACATAATCCGCAGCTTCTTTTGGCGGGCAGTTGCTCGTTTATTCAAGGATGAAGTGATGTTCCGAGGATTGTTACGCCTTTTCGCTGTTCTTTTTCTGACGGGCTTGTTTGTCTCGACTGCAACGTCGGCCGACAACGGCGCGCAGGTGTACACCGGCACCTTGGGTAAAGCGGCCATCGTCCTCGAAATAAACACTCGCACTGGAGACGGTCGTTACTTCTATAAGAAGTATCGCAAGGATCTGCCACTCGACGGTGCCCTGGACGGGGAAACACTGATGCTGGAAGAAGGTTCGCGGATGGAAGATTCGCGCCCGACCCTTCGTCTGCAGCCGACAACTCATGGTTGGTATGGCGAGTGGACGAGTACCGCTGGGAAAATCCTGAAGGTCGAGTTAGAACCAGCCGTCATCCCCGATGTACCCGACGATGCCTTGCCCTTTTTCACCACTCTTCACGACAAGTACCCTTACGAATATCTGCGACTGCAGGGCGTCACCCTCAAAAAAGGCAAGACCGACACCTTCATGGGCTACACGCTGCAGTGGTGGACCGAGCCGAAGACAGACACTTCTCTGTTCGAAGTGGTGACCGGTTACTCCCTCGAAGAGCGTCGACGTATCAACCAACAATTGATGGCGCGTTTGTGGGGCGAAGTGTTGTCGTCTTATGGCTGTTCTGGAAATTATGCGCAGTGGAGCCAGCCACTGTGGATGTCGCCCACAGTGATGAGTGTGCGGATTTCATCGGACTATTACTGTGGCGGTGCCTATCCGGATCAAAGCCACGACGCGCTCAACATCGATACCAAGACAGGCAAGCTTCTGACCCTTGAGGATGTTTTGTGGGTGGGGCAGGGCAAGCCGTTGCACTACGAGGAGTATGAAGATTTCGCCGCGGGCTCACCCGGCTCTTCGACAGCGTGGTCGAACTACCGCAACACTGAACTGGCACCTTGGTTGGTCGCACAGTTGCTGAAACTCTACCCAAACGAAATGACCGTCACCCTTGAGGGTGAAAACGATTGCGGCTACGACGAGGATTATCCCTGGCATTATCCGGGTTGGTACTTCACGGAACAGGGCATCAAGCTCGAGCCATCATTTGCCCACGTCGCGGCGGTCTGCGGATTCGTGGACTGGAGCGTTCTGCCGTACACAATCGTCAAACAACATCCGGGCGGGGTTGCACTGCAACTGCCTTGAGGTGGCGTTATCTTTCAAGCGCAGACTCTCGATTACCAGGCGTAACCCCGCCATAATCGCCGCGAATTTATCCGCGCCGGCCCTCCAATGCCGGCGCGGCCTCCGCCTCTTTCAAGGAACGATCAATGCTCAAGGGACTGATGCGCCTGGCAACCTGCGCCGCTGTGCTGTTCTCGCTGCAATCCACCGCACACGCTGAAGACAACCGGATGGTGTTCACCGGCACGTTGGGCAAAATGCCGATCGTCTTCGAAGTCGATATTAGTGACCCGGGGCAAGTCACCGGTCGCTACTTCTATGAGAAGTTTCACCGCGATCTAGAGCTTAACGGCACCTATCAAAATGACATATTGCTGCTCACAGAGGGCAGTGATCGTATGGAGCCGAGCAAGCCGTTACCCACGCTGAAACTGCAACAGATTGATGGCGGCTGGAAGGGCGAATGGCAAAACCCCAAGGGCAAAAAGTTGCCCGTACTCGTCACTGATACGCCACTTCCCGAAGTGCCGGCGAATGCATTGCCCTACATCGCCAAGTTGCCCAAGAGCGAGCCCTACGAATATCTACGGCTTCAGGGATTGAAACTCAAACCTGGTAAAAAGCAGGACTTCATGGGCTACTCCCTGCAATGGTGGGAAGAGCCTGATACCAAGATGTCCATGTTCAGCATCGAATCCGGGATGCCAAAAGAAGATCTGCAACGGGTTAACCAGCAGTTGCTCGGGCGCTTGTGGGACGAGGCCATCAGTTACTACGGTTGCCAGTTGCGAGGTCGCGGTTACGCCGAATTCCTTCAGGACGTCACCCCGACATTTATCTCGCCCAGCGTCATCAGCCTGAACATCTCCACCAGCTACGACTGCGGCGGTGCGCACCCGGACTTCGGCGATTCACCACTTAACATCGATGTGAAAACCGGCCATCCGTTGTCGCTCGAAGACGTGCTCTGGGTGGGCGAGGGTCAGCCAATCCTTCACGCTGATCGTTACCGAGGCGGTGACCAGCCATTGACCGAGGCCGAAGACGCAGCGCGCTCAAAGTACCAACGCGAAATCTTCAAGCCGTGGCTAATAAAGCAGCTCACCGCACTGTACCCGGATGAAATGAAGAAACCGGCAGGCGGAGATGAAGACAGTTGCGACTTCACCAATGAAGACAACTGGAGCTATTCCAACTGGCACTTCACCGAAAAAGGTTTGTACATCGGAGCGTACTTCGCCCGCATAGAACGAGCCTGCGATTCACCCGACTGGTCGATCCTGCCGTACTCACTCGTCAAACAACACCCCGGCGCCGTCAAACTGCAACTGCCCCAGGGCTAACCGTCACTCCAGACCCGGCGCTTCACGAATAATGAAGTGATCCAGGTTCTCGATATTGGCATTGAAGACCTCGAAAGGCTTTTCGGGGTTCTTCTTGCCGGGCACCTGCTTCAACTCCGGTGTCACCCCATAGAAGAAACAGAACAACGCCTTGTCGCTATCCGCCGCGTGCTTGATCTCCTCCAGAAACGCCTTGCGCTTGCGGTAGTTGTCGATCAGCTTCTTGTTCAGATAAACACTGACCGGATACGGCTTCTTCTTACTGTCCTCGGGCTTCTTGAACCAGACCTTGTCCTCGAAATCGATGCGAAAACTGGCACTGTGGAAGTCCTCGATCTTCTTGATCCGCCCCCAGTAAATCAGCCCCTTGTTGTCCGTCAGATACTCAATCTTCTTGAAGAACGAACTGTACGGCGCCGAATGCTCGCCGACCTTCAACGGCATCCGCTTGAGCAACTCCTTGTCCGCGAAGTTGGAAACAAAACACTCCACCGGATGCGCAAACACACTGGTCTTGTCCGGCGCCGACTCACGCCCCGCCGACTCTTTACCACTGTCCGCCGTCACTAGCACCGGATCATCGCGCAACACATCCGCCGCCCCCGCTGGCGCGACAGGCTTGCGCACATACTCACGCCGGGTCAGTAACAACTCCGATGGAAAGTGTTCCTCACGACCGTCATCCACCTCGCCATCCGCCGTTTCAACGCCAGACGCCAACGCCTTCAAACTCACATACGGACAACCCGCCACATGCTGCGTAGTGGGCAGATTCTTGAAGTGCGGCGTGCGCACGTAATTCACGTTCTTGGCGTTGAACGTACCCAACTCGTTGGAAGCCTCGAACGCCGAACGACAGGCATCGTTGGGGCACTGGAAGTGTTCCTTCGCAGAGTCGAAGGCCACCGTCTCATCGAAATTGAGATCGCGAACGTCATAGATCGACAACTTGTCGTCGAGGCTGAGGCAGTAGGCGAGATCGAATTTCATGGTGGGGCTCGGGTCCTTGAGTGGGGGAGGGGTATTAATAGCGGGAGGCGGGGCGGGTTGCACTGATTGTTTTCAGGATGATGCGGAATCTGTGGGAGCTAGCCTGCTGGCGATTGGTGGCATCAACCAGATTTCACGGCCGAGCGAGGGCAAGCTCTCTCGTCACATCGTTTTTCGGTTCGGGTACTCACGCTTCAACCGTTTAACCCTGTCATAGAGCGACTCGGTGAACTCCCTGCTGTCATTCGAGTGATGGCAGCGCCGATGGCAGTTCGGACAGAGAGCTACAGCGTTGCTGATTCGATCAGAACCCTTATTCGCCAAATGCCTCACGTGATGAACTTCAAGGTAAGGCGAGTCATTTTTAGTGAATGGAGCCGGTTCACCGCACCCTTCACATATCCCTTTGGCTTTCTGACGAACCCAGGCTCTAACCTTCGGGTCACGTATAAATGCAGTGCTCTGGGCGGGAGCGCGCTTCGGCTTCACAATCCCCGCAGGTTCATCTTCAAGAGGCAGTTTCTCTAGCGCCAGAGCTCTCTGCTCTAGTGCTTCTTCATCCGCAGTCGCAACCGTTGGATCCCCAAGCGTTACCCCTTTGGCAATCAACACTGCTCGGATGGCTGGCTCAACGTTGGACCCAACGTTTCTAGCTGGCTTGTACCCTTTGATGTATTCCCTATGCATTCTCAATAAAACGGCAGAGATGTTCTGCATGCGGAATTCAACTGAGCCTTCAGTGCGATTGTGCAGGGCAGATGCACGCAGTACGCGATTCTCATGTGCCTTGTTGAATTTTTGGCCGATTCGCTCAAGCTCAAACATTTTCAGGTAGGCATCAACCGCTGCCTCAATCTCAGCAACAGTCCAGTCAGTGTCTTTTTTCTTGTCGCTCATAAAATCGCCGAGGGTTGAAAACCCTCGGACGATACTGAGTGGCCATTACTGCTGTCTACGAAAATTCCTACATAAAAAAGCGACGAATCTCGCGCAGTCCTACAAACCCATCCCTAGCCCATCGAGTGCTTCGAAGACTGAAACGCCTGCCTAACCCTTCGCCACCAGGGGTTCTCTAGAGAAGCTCGTCGTGACTTCTGACCGTTCAACAGGTAAGGCATATCCCGAAGCCGAATCCAGCCCTCATCCTGCCAATGCAGCAAACTCAAAGACATCTCCGGCCAATCCAACAAGCTCAACATTGGCCGATTCGAATCTCCTGAATCCTCCGCATCGCGCAAGGTTGGCACTACCTCATTGGTCAACCACTCACGCAATAACCGGTTACCCGGAACGTAGTGATAGACCAACAGCGCATACACCCCAGATTCACTGAGCATCAGTTGCTGTTCAGGTTCTCGAAAGTACTCAATCCACATGACGCGGCGTTGATCGATATCTAGCTTGTTGACCACTCGATCATTCAGATGGAAACCCATCAAACGGCCAACATCGCGGGCGGAAAACCATGGCTGGTTTTCGAGTAGAAGGGCATGCAGAGAAAGGTTGTGGCGAGAGAAGACGGTTACCGAGCATGGATCAGACATATCTATGGCCTCTACGTTTGGATTTGGGAGGACCTGACCCCAACGTAGAGCGGACTTAAGAAATCCCAACGAGCAGAGCAGTTGCCACCGACGAATTACACGTCTGTGTCACTGACCAAGCTTTCTACGTTGGGCGTTTCTTAGGCACCTGCGATAGAGCTTAGTAGTGCTCGCAGCACGCTTCAATGGGAAGCGACTGTAAGTGCTGTAGGAGATTGAGCTCTGTGGCGTAGGCGTAAAACGGTTTACCTATCGTCCATAAAAAAAGCCCCGATCAGATCGGGGCTCTTTGCTTTCTCGACTCGCCGACTCAAACCGCAATCGTCAAATCGTGCCGAGCGAGACTATTAGTCCCAGCTCAACGCACCACCAGTTTGGTATTCGATCACGCGAGTCTCAAAGAAATTCTTCTCTTTCTTCAAGTCCATAATCTCGCTCATCCAAGGGAACGGGTTAGTCGTCCCTGGATATTCCTCTTTCAAACCAATCTGCGACAAACGACGGTTAGCGATGAACTTCAGGTAGTCCTCCATCATCGCCGCGTTCATGCCCAGTACGCCGCGAGGCATAGTGTCACGCGCGTATTCGATCTCCAGCTGCGTACCCTGCAGAATCATCTGGGTCGCTTCTTCTTTCATCTCAGCATCCCACAAATGTGGGTTTTCGATTTTGATCTGGTTGATCACGTCGATGCCGAAGTTCAGGTGCATGGATTCGTCGCGCAGGATGTACTGGAACTGCTCGGCGACGCCGGTCATTTTGTTGCGGCGGCCCATGGAGAGGATCTGGGTGAAGCCGCAGTAGAAGAAGATGCCTTCCAGGACGCAGTAGTAGGCGATCAGGTTGCGCAGCAACTCTTTGTCGGTGTCCGGGGTGCCGGTTTCGAACTTCGGATCGGAGATCGAACGGGTGTACTTCAGGCCCCAGGCGGCTTTTTTAGCTACCGATGGGATCTCGTGGTACATGTTGAAGATCTCGCCTTCATCCATGGCCAGCGATTCGATGCAGTACTGGTAGGCGTGGGTGTGGATCGCCTCTTCGAAGGCCTGGCGCAGGATGTACTGGCGGCATTCCGGGTTGGTGATCAGGCGGTACACGGCCAGTACCAGGTTGTTGGCAACCAGGGAGTCGGCGGTGGAGAAGAAGCCGAGGTTACGCATGACGATGCGGCGCTCGTCGTCGGTCAGGCCTTCCGGGTCTTTCCAGAGGGCGATGTCGGCGGTCATGTTGACTTCTTGCGGCATCCAGTGGTTTGCGCAACCGTCCAGATACTTCTGCCAGGCCCAGTCGTACTTGAATGGCACGAGTTGGTTGAGGTCGGCGCGGCAGTTGATCATGCGCTTTTCGTCAACGGCGACACGGGCGGAGGCGCCTTCGAGTTCGGCGAGGCCTTCGGCGACGTCGAGGGAGTTCAGTGCAGCCTTGGCGCGGGCGACAGCGGCCGAGTCGTCGGCGGTCACGGCGCGGGCTTCGATCGCGGCGGCACCGCCAGCGTTGTCGAGGCGGTCCATGTTGGCTTCAGTAGCGTGGCCGGCGTTGGCGCCTTTCACGGTTGCTACTTCACTGTCTTCTTTGTCGAATTCGTCCCAGCTCAGCATGACGTGTCGTCTCCTGCGTGAGGGCCTGTGCCCGTGTGAAACCTGATTGGTTGGTTTTTCACACGGTCGTACAGACCGCGTTGGATGTCGTTTTTTGCAGCGATGCACGCAGGCAAATAAACAGAAATTTTGACGGGTTCCGAGAGCCTCTGATGGGCGCAATCAGCGTTGAACGCTGCTGCGGGGCTTCAGAATGGCTTTTGCTCCCTGTAAGGGAATATTGCTGACCCGTATGGGGCGGCATTATAGGGAAAAAAACACGGCTGTGCTGAGGCGAATCCGCGCATGGAGCGGTCGAGGAGGGTGGTTTTTCGACGAGAGTGAGGGTTTACAGGGCTTTGCCGGGGATAGATTTTTTTTCGTAAAAATCTCGCCATTGTGAATTTGCTCAAAAAACGAACAAAAAAATCGGTTTTTCACTACATCTAGTGTTTTGCAAGCATTTCTGACGGTTTCAAACACAACTGAGCCCGACCGAAGTCGGGCTGGAATCGACCCTCAATGAAGCGCTGAGAGATCCAATTCGGTGCAGTCTCGAATCATCAATTGGTGCAGCCGTTGCCCATGACGCTGTAACGCAGGATGTGGCGCTGGCCTTTGGAGTCGTCGTACTCCATTTTGGCCGGAACCACTTCGCAGACATTCGGAACTTCGCTCATGGAAACAACTTTGGCGATGTCCAGGTGCGTGGAGTAAGTGTATTCCTCGATCACCGGCTGTTGCTGTGCGACATCAGTCGGGACCTCATCTGCCATGGCGGTTGCGCACAGACTGCTGAGGGCCAGAACCAATAAAGCTTTCATTTCAAATTTACCTTTTTGAGGTCGAGTGGGGTCACGCAACCTTTATGGGGTTGCGTGTGTAACTTCATCGTTTGCAGTTATTACTTGAGAGCTGGATTAACGGCCTTCGTGGGGGCTGTATCGTTGTTAATCGCGTTTGCCTTGTTGGCGAGGTGAATTTTAGGGAGATGGGGCGGGGGTAAACAGAGCAGGTTTTGATAAACACCTTTGGCAGATTTGGTAACAATCCCTTGAGATGGGGATTGATAACCGGGTGTTTTGTCTGTGGGACCGAGTTGTCTGATTCGCTTGCAGGCAAGCTCCCACAGGGGTTCTGTGGTGTTTGGGGGATCGGCGTAGGGCTTCGGTGCGGGGTATCTGGATGTTTTGTAGGGGCTTGTTACTACCATCGTCGAATGGTTCTATGGCCCCCGCCCCGTTACAACAGGGTCATACAAAAACAACTATTACACCGAGGTAGGAAAGATGAGTGCGGCTTCTCTGTATCCCGTTCGTCCCGAGGTTCTGGCTAACACGCTGACTGACGAGGCGACCTACAAAGCCATGTACCAGCAGTCGGTCGTCAACCCTGACGGCTTCTGGCGCGAGCAAGCCAAGCGTCTCGACTGGATCAAACCTTTCACCACGGTGAAACAGACGTCGTTCGACGATCACCATGTCGACATCAAGTGGTTTGCCGACGGCACCCTGAATGTTTCCTACAACTGCCTCGACCGTCATCTGGCCGAGCGCGGCGATCAAGTCGCGATCATCTGGGAAGGCGACGATCCTTCCGAGAGCCGCAACATCACCTACCGCGAACTGCACGAACAAGTGTGCAAACTGGCCAACGCCCTGCGTGGTCAGGACGTGCACCGCGGCGACGTGGTGACCATTTATATGCCGATGATTCCCGAAGCCGTGGTCGCCATGCTGGCCTGCACCCGGATCGGCGCGATTCACTCGGTGGTGTTCGGCGGTTTCTCGCCGGAAGCCCTGGCTGGTCGCATCATCGACTGCAAATCGAAAGTGGTGATCACCGCTGACGAAGGCATCCGTGCCGGCAAGAAGATTTCCCTCAAGGCCAACGTCGACGATGCGCTGACCAATCCGGAAACCAGCAGTATCCAGAAAGTCATCGTCTGCAAGCGCACTGGTGGCGACATCAAGTGGAACCAGCATCGCGACATCTGGTACGAAGACCTGATGAAAGTGGCGGGCACTGTCTGCGCGCCGAAAGAGATGGGCGCCGAAGAAGCGCTGTTCATCCTTTATACCTCCGGTTCGACCGGCAAGCCGAAGGGCGTGCAACACACCACCGGCGGTTATCTGCTGTACGCGGCGATGACCCACGAGCGCGTTTTCGACTACCGTCCAGGCGAAGTCTACTGGTGCACCGCCGACGTCGGCTGGGTCACCGGCCACAGCTACATCGTCTACGGCCCGCTGGCCAATGGCGCGACCACGCTGTTGTTCGAAGGCGTGCCGAACTATCCGGACATCACCCGGGTGGCGAAGATCGTCGACAAGCACAAGGTCAACATCCTCTACACCGCACCGACCGCGATTCGCGCGATGATGGCCTCGGGTCAAGCCGCTGTTGAAGGCGCGGATGGCAGCAGCCTGCGTCTGCTCGGTTCGGTCGGCGAGCCGATCAACCCGGAAGCCTGGGATTGGTACTACAAGAATGTCGGCAAGTCGCGTTGCCCGATCGTTGATACCTGGTGGCAGACCGAAACCGGCGGCAACATGATGAGCCCGCTGCCGGGTGCGCACGCGCTGAAGCCGGGTTCGGCGGCGCGTCCGTTCTTTGGTGTGGTGCCGGCGCTGGTCGACAACCTCGGTAACATCATCGAGGGCGAGGCTGAAGGCAATCTGGTGATTCTCGATTCGTGGCCAGGTCAGGCGCGCACGCTGTATGGCGATCACGATCGTTTCGTTGATACCTACTTCAAGACGTTCCGTGGCATGTACTTCACCGGTGACGGCGCGCGTCGTGATGCCGATGGTTACTACTGGATCACCGGGCGTGTCGATGACGTGCTCAACGTGTCCGGTCACCGTATGGGCACGGCCGAGATCGAGAGCGCGATGGTTGCGCATCCGAAAGTCGCTGAGGCAGCGGTGGTCGGCGTGCCGCATGACATCAAAGGGCAGGGCATTTATGTCTATGTCACGTTGAAGAATGGCGAGGAGCCGACCGAGCAACTGCGTCTGGAATTGAAAAACTGGGTGCGCAAAGAGATTGGGCCGATTGCTTCGCCGGATGTGATCCAGTGGGCGCCGGGGCTGCCGAAGACCCGTTCGGGCAAGATCATGCGCCGGATTCTGCGCAAGATTGCCACGGCGGAATATGACGGGTTGGGGGATATCTCGACGCTGGCGGATCCGGGTGTGGTGCAGCATTTGATTGATACGCACAAGACCATGAATGTTGCTTAAGTAGCAGGTCTGAAAAAAAGAAAGCCCTGTCCGGTGTATGCCGCGCGGGGCTTTTTTGTGTCTGGGGGGGGGGATGGGCGGGCCTCTTCGCGAGCAGGCTCGCTCCTACAATTGACCGGGTTCCTTCAGATGGAATGCGATCCCTGTAGGAGTGAGCCTGCTCGCGATAGCAATCTGTCAGGCGCTGGTGTAGTCCGCTGTCGGAACGCAGACCCGACCAACCAATAATTATCGATCTCCCCCGTAAGACATTTCCCGCTGTTACCCAACACCTTCCACGTAACCGAATGTGTAACCGCCCGCCCCGCGACGGGGCAAAGGGAAACGCATTGCCCCGTTTTAGAGCTTCTAAACCCCCAGTGAAAAATAAGACACAACGCTGCGCTTGCCGGATTAGAAGGGTTTGCGAATAATAGGCCCGCAATTTGCAACATGGATCGGTTCACTGTCTTTCGCTCTTGCATGAAATTGCAGGGCTGTCAATGTGCCAAAGTCGCTTTCTCTGTGCATCTGTAATTAGTTGTCGCATTGAAGAAATATCGGCTTCCGGCCTGTCGTTAGAATGCCGATCACTCGCTCATCGTGGCTGACGTTGAAACCTCCTTCGGTTTCAATGGGAAATTTCCCACCGATGCAGCAACCGATTTCCCGATTCACCCATTCGCATATTGGGCTGTCGCTCACTCTGCCGTTTTTGCCCTTTACCGATGGAGTCCCGAGATGAAGAAACTTGTGCTGCTTGGCGCCCTGGCACTGTCCGTGCTGTCGCTGAATGCCTTCGCTGACGAAAAACCTCTGAAGATCGGTATCGAAGCGGCTTACCCTCCGTTCGCCTCGAAAGCGCCGGATGGCAGCATCGTCGGTTTCGACTACGACATCGGCAACGCTCTGTGCGAGCAGATGCAGGTCAAGTGCGTGTGGATCGAGCAAGAGTTCGACGGTCTGATCCCGGCACTGAAAGTGCGCAAGATCGACGCAATTCTGTCGTCGATGTCGATCACTGAAGATCGCAAGAAGTCGGTCGACTTCACCAACAAGTACTACAACACCCCGGCACGTCTGGTGATGAAGGCCGGTACTCAGGTCAGCGAAGGTCTGGCTGAGCTGAAGGGCAAGAACATCGGCGTACAACGTGGTTCGATCCACGAGCGCTTCGCTCGCGAAGTCCTGGCCCCACTGGGCGCCGAGATCAAGCCGTACGGCTCGCAGAACGAAATCTACCTCGACGTGGCCGCTGGTCGCCTCGACGGCACTGTGGCTGACGCTACCCTGCTGCAAGATGGCTTCCTGAACACCGATTCCGGCAAAGGCTTCGCTTTCGTCGGTCCACAGTTCACCGACGTCAAATACTTCGGCGACGGCGTAGGCATTGCCGTGCGTAAGGGCGACGCCCTGAAAGACAAGATCAACGCGGCCATCGCGGCCATCCGCGAAAACGGCAAATACAAAGCAATCCAGGACAAGTACTTCGCCTTCGATATCTACGGCAAGTAAGACGTCTCTGCGACAAGTCCGAAATGGCGCAAGCAACAGGATCTCTGCGGTTTGCGCCATTTTTTCATCCCAACTTTCGAGGACCTGAATCATGTTGAAAGGCTACGGGGCTGTCATCCTCGATGGCGCATGGCTGACGCTTCAGCTCGCCTTGTCGTCCATGGCTCTGGCCATCGTTCTCGGGCTGATCGGTGTCGCGTTGCGCCTGTCGCCGGTGCGCTGGCTGGCCTGGCTGGGCGATCTGTATTCCACGGTGATCCGCGGGATTCCCGATCTGGTGCTGATCCTGCTGATTTTCTACGGCGGTCAGGACTTGCTCAACCGCGTCGCACCGATGCTCGGCTATGACGACTACATCGATCTGAATCCGCTGGCCGCCGGTATAGGCACCCTCGGTTTCATCTTCGGTGCGTACCTGTCGGAAACCTTCCGTGGCGCGTTCATGGCCATTCCCAAAGGTCAGGCCGAAGCGGGCATGGCGTATGGCATGAGCAGTTTTCAGGTGTTCTTCCGAGTGATGGTGCCGCAGATGATTCGCCTGGCGATTCCGGGCTTCACCAACAACTGGCTGGTACTCACCAAGGCGACCGCGCTGATTTCCGTGGTCGGTCTGCAAGACATGATGTTCAAGGCCAAGCAGGCGGCAGATGCCACCCGCGAGCCTTTCACCTTCTTCCTCGCAGTGGCGGCGATGTACCTGGTGATCACCAGTGTTTCGTTGCTGATCCTGCGTCAACTTGAGAAGCGCTACTCGGTAGGCGTAAGGGCGGCTGATCTATGATCTTCGACTACAACGTCATTTGGGAGGCCATGCCGCTGTACCTCGGCGGCCTGCTGACCACCCTCAAACTGCTCGCGCTGTCGCTGTTTTTCGGTCTGCTCGCGGCCCTGCCGCTGGGGCTGATGCGCGTCTCGAAGAACCCGGTCGTCAACGGCGCCGCGTGGCTGTACACCTACGTGATCCGTGGCACGCCGATGCTGGTGCAACTGTTCCTGATCTACTACGGTCTGGCGCAGTTCGAAGCAGTACGCGAAAGCTTCTTGTGGCCGTGGCTGTCCAGCGCAACGTTCTGTGCGTGCCTGGCCTTTGCGGTCAACACCAGCGCCTACACCGCCGAGATCATCGCCGGAAGTCTCAAGGCCACGCCGAACGGTGAGATCGAAGCGGCCAAGGCCATGGGCATGTCGCGCTTCAAACTGTACAAGCGCATTCTGCTGCCATCGGCCCTGCGCCGGGCACTGCCGCAGTACAGCAACGAAGTGATCATGATGCTGCAGACCACCAGTCTGGCCTCCATCGTCACCTTGATCGACATCACTGGCGCGGCGCGCACGGTCAACGCGCAGTTCTATCTGCCGTTCGAGGCGTACATCACCGCTGGCGTGTTCTACCTGTGCCTGACGTTCATTCTGGTCAAGCTGTTCAAACTGGCCGAGCGTCGCTGGTTGAGCTACCTGGCCCCGCGGAAGCACTGATATGGAACGCATCGACCACGTATTGCCGTGGAGCCACCTGGGCAGCGAGCGCAAGATTTCCGTGTTCCGTTTCGGACGCGGCGAGCGCAAGGCCTACATTCAGGCCAGCCTGCACGCTGACGAATTGCCGGGCATGCGCACCGCTTGGGAGCTGAAAAAGCGCCTTGGCGAACTCGAAGCCAAAGGCTTGCTCAACGGCGTCATCGAACTGGTGCCGGTCGCCAACCCGTTGGGTCTTGGGCAATTGCTGCAAGGCAATCACCAGGGCCGTTTCGAGGCCGGCAGCGGCAAGAATTTCAACCGTGATTTCGTCGAGCTGAGCGCGCCGGTTGCGGCAGCATTGGCCGAGCGTCTCGGTGATGATCCGCATGCCAATGTGCGTCTGATCCGTCAGGCCATGGCTGATCACTTGGCGGCATTGCCGGAGGCGAGTAGCCAGTTGCAAGGTATGCAGCGTGTGTTGCTCAGCCACGCTTGCACCGCTGATGTGGTGCTCGATCTGCATTGCGATGCCGAAGCCGCGCTGCACATGTATGCGTTGCCGCAGCACTGGCCGCAGTGGCGTTCGCTGGCCGCGCACCTGAATGTGAAGGTCGGATTGCTCGCGGAAGATTCCGGCGGCAGCTCGTTCGATGAAGCTTGCTCGCTGCCATGGTTGCGTCTGTCGCGTCAGTTCCCCGATGCGCAGGTTCCGTTGGCATGTCTGGCGACCACGATTGAGCTTGGCGGTCAGGCCGACACCGGTCGCGCCGAAGCCTGTGCGTATGCTGAAGGCATTCTTGCGTTCCTCGCCGAGCAAGGCTTGATCACCGGCGAGTGGCCGAACCCGGCGCACGAAGCCTGTGAAGGCATGCCGTTCGAGGGCACTGAGTTGCTGTTCGCGCCGCATCCGGGCGTCGTCAGTTTTCTGCGCAAGCCCGGCGAGTGGGTCGAGGCGGGTGATGAGATTTTTGAAGTGATTGATCCTCTGTCCGATCGGGTCAGCACGGTATGTGCTGGTACCTCCGGGGTGCTGTTTGCCATTGAACGGCTGCGTTATGCCCAACCCGGTTTCTGGCTGGCCAAGGTGGCGGGGCGCGAAGCGTTGCGTCACGGGCGCTTGCTCAACGACTGACTGACTGTTTTTGTGAGAACCGACCGCATGTACAAACTTGAAGTCCAAGACCTGCATAAACGCTATGGCAGTCACGAAGTGCTCAAGGGCGTGTCCCTGAAAGCGGCAGCCGGCGATGTGATCAGCATCATCGGCTCCAGTGGCTCCGGCAAAAGTACTTTCCTGCGCTGCATCAACCTGCTTGAGCAGCCGCACGCGGGCAAGATTCTGCTCAACAACGAAGAGCTGAAACTGGTGGCGAACAAGGACGGCGCGCTGAAAGCCGCTGATCCGAAGCAGCTGCAACGCATGCGTTCGCGCCTGTCGATGGTGTTCCAGCATTTCAACCTGTGGTCACACATGACTGCGCTGGAAAACATCATGGAAGCGCCGGTTCATGTACTCGGCGTGTCCAAGGCCGAAGCCCGCGAGAAAGCCGAGCACTACCTGAACAAGGTTGGCGTGGCCCATCGTAAAGACGCGTTCCCGGGGCACATGTCCGGTGGCGAGCAGCAGCGCGTGGCGATTGCTCGTGCGCTGGCGATGGAACCGGAAGTCATGCTGTTCGACGAACCGACTTCGGCGCTCGACCCGGAGCTGGTGGGCGACGTGCTGAAAGTCATGCAAGCGCTGGCTCAGGAAGGTCGCACCATGGTTGTGGTGACCCACGAGATGGGCTTTGCCCGTGAAGTGTCGAACCAGTTGGTGTTCCTGCACAAAGGCGTTGTTGAAGAAAGCGGCAACCCGCGTGAAGTGCTGGTGAATCCGCAGTCTGAACGTTTGCAACAATTCCTCTCGGGCAGCCTCAAGTAATCGCTGCCGTTATGCACCAGATTAGGTCATGCTTCGCGACCTAGAGACCGACCAAAATCCCTTGTAGGAGTGAGCCTGCTCGCGAAAGCGGTGGTTCAGACAGCAGTAATGTTGACTGTTACACCGCCATCGCGAGCAGGCTCACTCCTACATTTGATCTGCGCAGTTTCAAGATTTGTGTTCATTTACGGGCTAGCATTGGCCCTTGCCTTCATCACTGTTCTTCGTTTCGGATTGCCCGCCCATGACTGCCCATCGAATTGGTTTCCTGATTTGGCCCAGCACTAAAGCGTTGACGCTGGCGCTGGCGGAGGAAGCCTTGCGTGTTGCTCAGCGTGTGCACCCGGACGTGGTTTACGAACTGTCGTTCCTGCAGGCCGAAGCCGTTACAGGAGCCGGGGCCGAAGGCGCCTGGCAACTGCCCGGTGAGGCCTGGACCGGCAAGCTCGAAAACTTCCAGAAACTGTTCCTGCTCGCTGACGAGCCGCCGACCACATTGGCCCCGGCGCTCAGCAGTGCGCTCAAGCAACTGGTGCGTGCGGGCACGGTCATCGGCGGTTTGTCCGCTGGCGTTTATCCATTGGCGCAACTCGGTTTGCTCGACGGTTATCGCGCGGCGGTGCACTGGCGCTGGCAGGACGATTTCGCCGAGCGCTTTCCGAAAGTCATCGCCACCAGTCACCTGTTCGACTGGGATCGCGATCGCTTGACCGCATGCGGCGGCATGTCCGTGCTCGATCTGTTGCTGGCGGTGCTGGCTCGCGATCACGGTGCAGAACTGGCCGGTGCAGTCTCGGAAGAACTGGTGGTTGAACGCATCCGCGAAGGTGGCGAGCGTCAGCGCATTCCGTTGCAGAACCGTCTCGGTTCCAGTCATCCGAAGCTCACCCAAGCGGTGTTGCTGATGGAAGCCAACATCGAAGAACCGCTGACCACCGACGAAATCGCCCAACACGTGTGCGTGTCCCGTCGACAGTTGGAGCGGATCTTCAAGCAATACCTCAACCGTGTGCCGAGCCAGTACTACCTGGAATTGCGCCTGAACAAGGCCCGGCAGATGTTGATGCAGACCAGCAAGTCGATCATTCAGATCGGCCTCTCGTGTGGCTTTTCTTCAGGGCCGCATTTCTCCAGCGCCTATCGCAATTTCTTCGGTGCCACGCCGCGGGAAGATCGCAACCAGCGGCGCAGCAGCAGCCCGTTCGAATTGTCTTCAGTGCCGCCCGAGCGCGGTTAGACCGCGTCGAGCGCCGGGGTCAATCGGAAAACGAGATAGCCCTGAAATTGTCCAGCGGATCGGCCTGGTTCCTGCGCCTTTCGTACTCCTCGAGCAAGTGGGCTTTTACCGCCTCGCTATACGTCGTCAGTCGTTGCTGGCTCTGTGCGTTCAAGGGATTGCCCGTGAACTCGTAGGTGGTTTTTGCGCCGGAGGTCGGCGAGGGCAGCGGGTCGGGGAGTTCGGTAATGGCGTTGCCGGACAGGTCCGCATAATTCAAACGGGGCAGTTCGAAAAGCCCGGGTGGCAGTTCGCTCAGCCCGGTATTTTCCAGATGCAACGAGTAGCACATGTGCAGGTTTCTCAGGTCCGGCGTCAGCCCTAACGGATTGTGGCTCAAGTCCAGTTTTTGCAGGTTCTCCATACGCGCCAGTGCGCTCGCGGTTTGCGCGTTCAGGACGATCCGGCAGTAGGGCAGTTCCAGGTCGGTCAGCTTGCTCATGCGGAACACCGCTGGCGGAATCTCGTTGAGCTGATAGGCCCGGATATCCAGGTTCTCAAGATTCGGAAACAGTTCGAGCAGGCGGTCAACCCGGGGGTGTACGCGGGCGGTGCTGGTCAGTGTCAGTTCGGTGACCTGCTCGAAACGCCCGCTCAGTGTCGGTAACTCACCGATGAACGACAGGTCACAGGCCAGCCCAGTCGGTGCAAAGCCTACCGGAGCCTCGCGCAAACGTCGCTCCAGGCCATCCTTGAACCAGGTTCTTCTGGCGTTTTCCTGTTGCAGCGCTTCGCCTTCCAGCGTGGCCCCCGTGAACGGATCGCGCGCAGCTTCCTTCGCCCATGTCCCGAGCTCGCCAAGCAATGTCGTCAGATCCCGCTGTCGGCGCAATAATTCGAGCCGCCCTTCGGCCATAGTGCCCGGCAGACTGTAGATCAGGTGGTTTGCATCGGCTTCGTTGATGCCTGGGTACAGAGCTTGCGTCAGGGCGATGTCCGCTTCGTCGGCCGTAACGCCCAAGTGCTTGCGAGTGATCCGGTATTCGGCTTTGATCCGGTCTCTGGCGGCAACGGACAGCGGGTTGGCACGCAGATCAACGCCGTTTGAGGCAAATCCGGTCATGTCCTGCGGCAAGTCGACAATGGCGTTTTCACTCAGCAACGCGTAGCGCAGTTTCGTCAACTGCCCCAAGCCGGCGGGTATCTGGCTGATACCGGTACGGGTCAGGTCAAGTGTCTTCAGTGCCCGCAATGAGCTGATATCCGGTGCAGTGCCCAGTGGGTTGTTGTACAGGTCCAGCGCCTTCAGGCGGTTCATTCTGGACAGTGTGGTCTGCCCCATTGTGTCGAGGACAATACCGCAGCTGCTCATTGTCAGTGTTTCCATGGCCGGCATCAGCGACAGCGCTCGCGGCACCCGACCCAGGGCGAAACTGCGCAGTTCCAGGACTTGCAGTCCGCTGAAACACGACAGAAAACCTGTGGGTGCATTCAGGGCTTCGTTGCCCTGTATGGATAAGCGGATGACGTGACTGAAGTCGGCCGTCAGTGGCGGCAACTCCCCGGCGAAGGACGCATCGAATTCCAGCGAGTTTAGCCTTAGTTCGGGTTTGTCCGGGTTTCTGCCGCGCCAGAATTCTTCCAGTTTCTGACTGAACTGTTTGCGGTGGCTCTGTTCAATCGCTCGATGAATAGCTCCCCAGTGCTCGCCTGTGGCGGGGTTGCGTACCGGCACGCGGTCGGACCAGGCACTCAGGTCGCTGATCATCTGGCTGATTTCCGCCTCCCAGCGCATCAGTTGCGCCGTACCGGCCTGCAATGTGCCGGGCAGGTGATAGATCAAGTGACTGGCATCGTCGACATCCATCCACGGATACAGGCGCTGTGCGCTGGCCAGGTCGCTGACGTCCGGCATCACGTCAAAGTGACGTCCTTGCTCGAGGTAATAGGTTTTGATGCGTTCGCGAGCGGCGAGGGACAGCGGGTTGTTACCCAGATTGAGTCCATCGGCGAGGTCCAGGTCGAGGCTGAAAAACTGCTCGGGGAGGTCGGTGATGCGGTTGCCGTTCAGCAGCGCGTTTTTCAGGTTCGGGTGATCGGCGATGCCATCGGGCAGGGCGGGAATGCCGGTATTGGTCAGCAGAATGTCACGCATGGCGGGGAAGAGCCGGAGGTCGGGTGCCATTGTCAGTGGGTTGTGGCTCAGGTCCAGCAGTTCAAGACTGCGCAGCGTCGAGAGGGTGCTTTGGTCGACTGCGTTGAAGGTAATGCCGCAGCGGGGCAGGGAGAGTTCCTTGAGCGTTGACAGTCGGGCCACTGCCTGGGGGATTTCATTCAGCGGGAATTGCTGCAGTTCCAGTTCCCGTGTGTTGACGAACAAATCGATGAATGCCTCGGGTGCACCGATGGCGTTGTTGCCTTTGAGCTTTACGCCCGACACATGGCTGAAATCTGCTGTCAGTCGGGGGAATTCACCAAAGAACCGCAGGTCAGCCTCGAAGAAGTCGGCGCGCATACCCGACTCACCATAGCGGTGACGCCAGAACCGTTCCAGTTGTTGGCCGAACTCGGACCGGGCAGCGTACTGATCGAACAACTCGATGGCTGTGAGGATTTCGCCGGTGACAGGGTGGGTGCTCGGCACTTGGGGCGCCCACAAGGTCAGGTCGGTGGTCATCTGGTTAAGTTCGGCACGCCATTGCATGAGCTGAGTCCGGCCATCCGCCAAGGTGCCCGGCAAGTCATAGAACACATCGCTGGCCTCCTGCTCGTCCAGCGACGGAAACAGCTGACGCATAAGGGCGATATCGCTCTCATCAGCGCGCACGTCGAAGTCGAGTCCGGTGCGTCGGTAATAGGTCTTTATCTTGTTGTGCGTTTCACGGGTCAGCGGGTTGTCGGAGAAGTCCAGGCCATCGCTCTGATTGGCCGGCATATCAAACACGGCATCGGGTATTTCGCTGATACGGTTGCCGCTGAGGATGGCGGTACGCAAATTCGGGTGGCTGGTCAGCCCTTCGGGTACTACGTTGATGCCGGTATTGGACAGGTCGAGGTAGGTGAGTTCAGGCAACTGATTAAGGTCGGGGAAAGTCCCCAGCGGGTTGTTGCTCAAGTCCAGCGTATGCAGGTTGTTGAGCGAGACCAGTGTCGCCTGATTTTCCGGGGTCAGCACCACACCGCAATCGTTGAGCTCCAGCACATTGAGCCGCGGCATTTTGATCGATGACAGCGCAATCGGTTCGAGGTCGAAGGCATGCAACTCCAATGTGTTCAGGTGCTTGAAGCGCTGCATGAACGGGAGCAAGGCCGAAATATTTTTGTTACCGGTGAGCCGCAAGCGGGAGACATGGTCGAAGTTGGCGCTGAGGATGGGCATGTCGCCCATAAAGTCCAGATTCGCTACCAGCTCGCTTTGCCGGACAGAGGCCGACCTGCTGCGCCAGAACTGTTCCAGTGTTTCCCGGAATGCGTTCCTGGCATTGCGCTCGGAGGCTTGTTCATCGACGGTCAACGGCCGCCTGAAAATGGGTTCGAGCGCCGGAATCCGCTCGGCCCAGGTACCCAGTTCGGTTCTCAGATGGCTGAGTTCGACCTCCCAGCGGGCGAGTTGAAATCGGCCTTCGAACAGGGTGCCGGGCAACCGATACAGCAGATCACTGGCCTGATCAGCGTTGAGTGCCGGAAACAATGCCACGGCGCGCTCGATGTCTGCAGACTCCGGTCGTACCCCGAAGTGTTTTCCGGTGTGGTTATAGAACGCTTTGACCTTCTCCCGAGTGGCTGTCGTCAGCGGGTTGTCGGCAAACCCGAAACCGTCACTGAGAGAGCTGGCCAGATTGAAAAAGGGCGGCGGTATTTCCGTGATGTTGTTGCCCTCGAAACTCGCGGTGATCAGGCGCGGATGATCGAGCATGTTGGCAGGCACTGTGGAAATGCCCGTTCTCGACAGATTGAGGTGACGCAGCGATGGCAGTGCGCTGATGTCCGGGGGCGTACCCAAGGCATTACCGCGCAGATCCAGCAGCGAGAGATGGGGCAATGCCGCCAGCAACGTCTGGTTGGCCGCCGAATGGCGGATGCCACAGTTGCGCAGGATCAACTGACGCAGATTGGGCATGGCACTCACGGATTGGGGCAGATTCGGCAGGTTGAGATTTTGCGCATCCAGATACAGCATGCTCGGGAAGCGTTGCAAAAACGCATCCACAGCCCTGGTGCTGGCGCTGCCGTTTATGGAGAGCATCGAGACGTGACCAAAATCCGCCTCCAGTACGGGCAAGTCACCGAGGATCGGTTCGGCGATCTGCAACATGTAGCCGGCGGGGCCACGGGTCTGTCTGCGCCAGCAACGCAACAGTGCGTCCCTGAGTCGGGCGCGATTCTGCAGGGCTGCCCGGCGCTCGATGTAGGTCAACGGCAGGCCACTGACCGGATCGTTGGCCGGGACATCAATTTCCCAGCGACGCAGATCATCGCTGAGCTTCATGTGTTCATTGCGACGCCTGGCCAGTTCAACGTTGAGTGCGGCCGGATCATTCTGAAAAGCAGCCACGTAATTTCGTGCTTCCTCAGCGGAGAAGCCTCGAAAAACTTCCTGCACACGCTCCTCGGGGCTGACGATGCGCTGGCCGGTGGTCATCAGGTTGTCCTGATGTTCGATGCCGACCGCACCGAGTTCGCCCGCTTCAAAAAAGTCGGCATCTTCAAGGCGCCTGGGGGTACTCAGTCGCTGATCGCCGAAGCCCTCAAGGCGTAGCGTGTCCACCGCAGGCTGAAGGATTGGCGTCTCGAACATTACGGTGCGCAGTTCATTGCGTGCCAGTGTTCGCTCGCGGATCGCCGACTGCAGCAGGTCGCTCTGACCGATCTGCATATTCAGACTTCGGCGCTCGCCATCGGGTAGCGCGTACAAAACGCTGGAGTAAAAATCCGTGGCCGAGTGCAGTTCCTGGTCGCGGTCGTCAAAGGGCTGATAGCGACCGTCCGATTGGCGCACCAGCACTTTCTGTGCGGGTGCATCTTCGCGTCCGATGCTGTCGAGTACGCGGCCTCCATAGCGACCGTCGCGGATTTCGATGCGCACATCGCCGCTCCAGCCCGGCAGTAACTTGAGGCTGTGCAGCGCCAGAGAGTCGGAATCGGCATTGCTCACGGACTTCAGCGCCAGCCCCTCGTAAGCGCGGGTAACGCGCACCTCCTGTTGCGCCCGTTGCAGGAGTGCCTGCTGGCGCGGTGGCAGTTCACCTTCGTTGATCTGCATCAGCTCGCTGCCAGTGGCAGTGTCGAGCAGTTCGCGAGTGATGCTCGCCGGCAGTGATGGATCGTGGCTGACAAGCGCTTGGGCCAACGGGTCGTCAATGTGCTGCAGGGCCTGATAGCGCGATTCGAACATCGAGCTGCGATGGCGGCGGGCGAGATGGGCCAGTTGTTGGCGCAAGGTCTGACTACGGACATCGAGTGAAGGCATTGGCCCGCCGAAGGATTCTGCGAGCAGGGCTTTGGTTTGTTGCTCGTCGAGGGACGCAAGCAGGGTTTTGAGCAGGTCGCCATCGATCAGGCTGTCCTGGCGAAGCTCGATCAGTGGCAAGGATTCGTCCGCCGAAGATTGCCAGAGCAGTTCGCCCTGTTGATTAGCCAGACGCAGGCGCTGGCTGCTCGGCCAGCGACCGTGTTCCGTCAGCAGTTGCAGCTGCGTCACCGGATCGGCGCGCCGGTATTGTTCGGCCACGTTGCTGTCGAGCTGATCGATGAAGCGTTGCAGCTGTTGATCGATCTTGAAGCGCTGGATGCTGTCGGCCAGCAGCGGCGGCGGTGTTTGTTGATCGACATGCATCTTGCGCACGGCATCGTCATTGACGCCACTGACACGAAGAATGGTCTCGCGCTCGGTCGGCGAGAACGTATCGATGGCAGGGGAGACTCGTCGCAGCGCCGTGTCGGTGTCCCACGCCAGTGGTTGTTCCATTTCGGTGTGCCAGGCACCGGCGCCGTTGTGCCGCACCGTCGGTTGGTAGGCGTCGGGTCGAGTCGGGTGTTCGATGATGTATTGGCCGGGAATCGCACTTTCGCTCACGGCAAAATGGGCGTCTTCCAGTGGCAGCAGTTGTTTGCCTTGATGCGTGTGCAAACCCAGTTCGTTGGGCATTGAGCCGGCATCGGGCACCGCTGTGTGTTGGTAGCGGGTCAGATCGGGATCCCAGTAGCGGGTTGCGCCGTTGCTCAATTGCACAGGCTTGAAACGATCGATGAATGCGACCACCTCCTTGGGCAGGACCTTGCGAAATTCGCCGGCACCAATCGCACCGCCCACGCCGAAGATGCCGAGTTGGATCAGCGATTCGACGGTGTCCATCAAGTGCTCGAAGGCTTCTGTCGTGCGGCCCTGGCCCCACTCGATGATGCCCTCGAAGGCTTCGTCGAGCATTTGATAGGCCATGTACGCCATCATCGCTTCACCGAGTACCGGCACAAACGGCGCGACGATCAGCGCGGCGGTCTGAACAATGCTCGAGAGGATGTTGCTTACTGAATCCCAGAACGCCCAGCGCGCCTTTTGGTCCACTACGGAGGTGGGCACGGCGATCACCCGGGCGTCATTGAAGATCTTGTTCAGTTTCGCTTGATAAAGGTGTTGCCAGAGATTGTCAGGGAACGGCGTCAGGGTGGTTTGCAGGTCCGGCCGCTCGACCGGGGTTTCGCGCCACGCGGGCAGCGAACTGCCGGGCTCCGGCGGATGCCACGTCATCTGCGTCAAGCGGCTGTTGAGGGTGCTGAAGAAAAACCCGCGATGTTCGTGGTTCACAAAGCGGCTGAAAAACTGTTGATAGTCTTTCGAGCGCAACTGGCGCGTCAGTTCGACAAACAGTTCGTAGGTCGAGGCGTATTCCTTGAAGGGGTGTTCGGGGTCGTCCGGGACATAGGCCACCACCCGTGCCGGGTCTCGCGACACATACAGGTCGGGGGCAAAGACGACGATACCGGTGAGCGGCGCGCACAGCATTCCCATGTCATGGCTCTTTACCTGCGCGCCGCTGATATATAGCCCGGTCATGCCGTCGATCACGGCGTCGATCAAGCGAAAATAACTTTCCGAGACATCGTGATTCATCCGCGCCCATTGCAGTGCGGCTTTCATCGCGGCTTTCTGACTGTCGTCTATTTTTCCGCGCAGTACGGAGGCCACCATCGGATCGGAATAACCAAGGTTGTCTTCCAGATGGGTTTTATAGCGGGCGCCGAGATCCAGACTGCGACACAACCGGGTGAAGGCTGGAATGCTCAGTGTGGATTTGAGCGCCGGCAAGGTCTCGAACTGACCGGTTGCCGAGGGACGGTTCGTATAGGTCGATTCGGCTTCGAAGGCGTTTTCGGAGGTTTCCTTTTCTTCGAAGTTATGCAGCGCGGCATCCAGCAGTGACACCGTCCAGACGCGGGCGCCCGTGGTGATCGGGAACCACGGTGTGGTCGCGGGAATGTAGAGGCGCACAAAGGTGTTGCGCACATCCAGGTCCAGGCCGAAACAGTCTTTCAGTTGTTGTTTGAGCAACGGTTCGGCAAAGGCGCTGGCGTCCTGCAGGTGTTCCAGGCTCTGGTCGACTTTGCTTTGCGCGACCCAGTGCGCGGCGTTGAGGGTCTTCATCTGTTGATGGCTTTCGGTCGGAGCAGCCTGAATCGCGGCGGACGCCTGCGGCCGGGTGTTTCCGAGTGCCTCGCGCCGGCCTGTGGAAATGTTACCGAGCCAGTCGGGCAGGGCTTTTTTCAGCGGCAGATAATGATCATCGTGATGCTGCGCGTCACTCGTGGCGGTCGAGGCTGCCGGTGGGTGTCGTTGAGACGGATGCATGGGCCATTCCTTGGCGTTGAGAAGAACGCGCAGCAAATCAGGAAATGGCCCCCCTTGTGCGGTACATATTTATATCTTTGTCGCGGGGTTGAATTGGTATTCTCAGCAACCTGCCGCAAATCGGCGGCGCCCGGTAAACTGCGCCTTTGCGACGCTATATGTCGCATTGCCGTAAACCCGGGAAAATCCGGGGTTTGCGCTATAAGAAGTTGTCGCTTGGCGACAAGGCCGGGCAGAAAACTGTCCTTACAATCCCCCCATCGCTCGCCAGTTTCAGGCGGGTGGCCCTCATCAGGAGACTCCGATGTCCGTTGAGCACGCTGCGGTACAACGCGCTGATTTCGACCAGGTAATGGTTCCCAACTACGCGCCTGCCGCTTTCATTCCGGTGCGTGGCGCCGGTTCCCGTGTCTGGGATCAGGCCGGCCGCGAGCTGATCGACTTCGCCGGCGGGATTGCCGTTAACGTATTGGGCCATGCGCACCCGGCGCTGGTCGGTGCACTGACCGAGCAGGCGAACAAGCTGTGGCACGTGTCCAACGTGTTCACCAACGAGCCGGCCCTGCGCCTGGCGCACAAGCTGATCGACGCCACGTTCGCCGAGCGCGTGTTCTTCTGCAACTCCGGCGCTGAAGCCAACGAGGCCGCGTTCAAGCTGGCCCGTCGTGTTGCGTTCGACCGTTTCGGCACTGAGAAATACGAAATCATTGCCGCGCTGAACAGCTTCCACGGCCGTACCCTGTTCACCGTCAACGTTGGTGGCCAATCGAAGTACTCCGACGGTTTCGGCCCGAAAATCACCGGCATCACCCACGTGCCTTATAACGATCTGGCAGCGCTGAAAGCCGCCGTTTCCGACAAGACCTGTGCGGTCGTGCTGGAACCGATCCAGGGCGAGGGCGGCGTACTGCCAGCCGAGCTGGCTTACCTGCAAGGTGCCCGCGAACTGTGCGACGCGAACAACGCTCTGCTGGTGTTCGACGAAGTGCAGACGGGCATGGGCCGCAGCGGCAAGCTGTTCGCCTATCAGCATTACGGCGTGACCCCGGACATCCTCACCAGCGCCAAGAGCCTGGGCGGTGGTTTCCCGATCGCGGCGATGCTGACCACCGAAGCACTGGCCAAACACTTGGTCGTCGGCACTCACGGCACCACGTACGGCGGCAACCCGCTGGCGTGCGCGGTCGCTGAAGCGGTGATCGACGTAATCAACACCCCTGAAGTGCTGAGCGGCGTGAATGCCAAGCACGACAAGTTCAAGGCGCGCCTTGAGCAGATCGGCGAGAAATACGGCTTGTTCACTCAGGTGCGTGGCCTCGGTCTGCTGATCGGTTGCGTACTGAACGATGCCTGGAAAGGCAAAGCCAAAGACATCTTCAACGCTGCTGAAAAAGAAGGCCTGATGATTCTGCAGGCGGGCCCGGACGTGATCCGTTTCGCCCCGAGCCTGGTGGTGGAAGACGCCGATATTGATGCCGGTCTGGATCGTTTCGAGCGCGCGGCTGCAGCATTGACGCAAGTCTGATAGACCCTTCGACGCCTGGAGTTTTTCAGGCGTCGATCAAAATTTTATGCCGGACCAGATCAACTGTAGGAGTGAGCCTGCTCGCGATTGCGGTGTGTCAGTCGACTCATTGGTTTCTGACAGACCGCAATCGCGAGCAGGCTCACTCCTACATTGATCTCCATGTAGGCCCGGCTATTTTTCTGTGAATTGATAAGAGAAAAGGAGTGACACCATGCTGGTGATGCGCCCCGCGCAAATGGCTGATCTGGGCGAGGTACAGCGTCTGGCTGCGGACAGCCCGATTGGTGTCACTTCCTTGCCGGATGACGTGGAACGTCTGAGCGACAAGATTGCCGCGAGCGAAGCCTCGTTCGCTGCCGAAGTGAGTTTCAACGGTGAAGAGAGCTACTTCTTCGTCCTCGAAGATTCCACCACCGGAAAACTGGTCGGCTGCTCGGCCATCGTCGCTTCGGCCGGTTACTCGGAGCCGTTCTACAGCTTCCGCAACGAGACCTTCGTCCACGCTTCGCGCGAGCTGAAGATTCACAACAAGATCCACGTGCTTTCGCAGTGCCACGACCTGACCGGCAATAGCTTGCTGACCAGTTTCTACGTGCAGCGCGAGCTGGTCGGTTCGCCGTGGTCGGAACTCAACTCCCGTGGCCGTTTGCTGTTCGTTGCCAGCCACCCGGAGCGTTTCGCCGATTCGGTGGTCACCGAGATCGTCGGTTACAGCGACGAGAACGGCGACTCGCCATTCTGGGATGCGATCGGTCGCAACTTCTTCGACCTCAACTACGCCGAAGCCGAACGTCTGTGCGGGCTGAAAAGCCGTACGTTCCTCGCCGAGCTGATGCCGCATTACCCGATCTACGTACCGCTGCTGCCGGATTCCGCCCAAGAGGCGATGGGCCAGGTGCACCCGCGTGCGCAGATTACCTTCGACATCCTGATGCGCGAAGGCTTCGAGACCGATCACTACATCGACATTTTCGACGGTGGCCCGACCCTGCATGCGCGCGTTTCGGGGATCCGTTCGATCGCCCAGAGCCGCGTGGTGCCAGTGAAGATCGGCGAGCCGGTCAAAGGTGCCGGGCGTCAGTATCTGGTGGCCAACGCGCAGTTGCAGGATTACCGCGCGGTGCTGCTGGAACTGGATTACGCGCCGGGTAAACCGGTGACTCTGGATCTGGAAGCGGCCGAAGCCTTGGGCGTCGGTGAAGGTGCCAGCGTGCGCCTGGTGGCGGTTTAACGCCTTAGCGAGTTTCACGGGTGGCGAAAGCGGCCCGTTTGAGGAGATAGCATGATTGTTCGTCCCGTACGCAGCAGCGATTTAGCCGCGCTGATCGACCTGGCCCGCAGCACTGGCACCGGCCTGACCACATTGCCGGCTAACGAAGAACGTCTGGCCCATCGGGTCGGCTGGGCCGAGAAGACTTTTCGCGGTGAAGCTGGCCGTGGTGATGCGGACTACCTGTTCGTGCTCGAAGACGACGACGGCCGCGTGGTGGGGATTTCCGCCATTGCTGGCGCGGTCGGTATGCGTGAGCCCTGGTACAACTTCCGTGTCGGCCTGACCGTCAGCGCTTCGCAAGAGCTGAACATCTATCGCGAGATTCCGACGCTGTTCCTGGCCAACGACCTGACCGGTAATTCCGAGCTGTGCTCGCTGTTCCTGCACGCCGATTACCGCAGCGGTCTGAACGGTCGCATGCTGTCGAAGGCGCGGATGCTGTTCATCGCCGAATTCCCTGAACTGTTCGGCAACAAGATCATTGCCGAAATGCGCGGTGTGTCGGATGACGCCGGTCGTTCGCCGTTCTGGGAAAGCCTCGGTCGGCACTTCTTCAAAATGGAATTCAGCCAGGCCGATTACCTCACCGGTGTCGGCAACAAGGCGTTCATCGCTGAGCTGATGCCGAAATTCCCGCTGTACACCTGCTTCCTCTCCGAAGGCGCGCGCAGTGTCATCGGTCAGGTTCACCCGGACACCGAGCCAGCCCTGGCGATGCTCAAGGGCGAAGGGTTCAGCTATCAGGGTTACGTCGACATCTTCGACGCAGGTCCGGCCATCGAATGCGAAACCGGCAAGATCCGCGCCGTGCGTGACAGTGAAGCGCTGGTGCTGGCCGTTGGCACACCGGGCGACGACGCGACGCCGTTCATCATCCATAACCGCAAGCGCGAAGACTGCCGCATCACCGCTGCGCCGGCGCGTCTGGCTGCCGGCACGCTGGTGGTCGATCCGCAGACCGCCAAACGTCTTCAACTCAACGCTGGCGATCAAGTGCGCGCTGTGGCGTTGTCCGCTGCACGGGAGTCGAAATAATGAATTCGCTATACATCGCAGGTGAGTGGCTGGCCGGTCAGGGCGAAGCTTTTCAATCGCTGAACCCGGTGACCCAGCAAGTGCTGTGGTCGGGGGAGGGCGCCACGGCGGCTCAGGTTGAGTCGGCTGTGCAGGCTGCGCGTCAGGCATTCCCGGAGTGGGCTCGTCGCTCGCTGGATGAGCGCATCACGGTTCTGGAAGCGTTCGCCGCCGCGCTGAAAAACCACGCTGACGAACTGGCCCGCACCATTGGTGAAGAGACCGGCAAGCCGCTGTGGGAATCCGCGACTGAAGTCACCAGCATGGTCAACAAGATCGCGATCTCGGTGCAGAGCTATCGCGAGCGTACCGGCGAGAAGAGCGGCCCGTTGGGCGACGCCACCGCCGTGCTGCGCCACAAGCCACACGGTGTGGTTGCGGTGTTCGGCCCTTACAACTTCCCCGGCCACTTGCCGAACGGTCACATCGTGCCGGCGCTGCTGGCGGGTAACAGCGTGCTGTTCAAGCCAAGTGAACTGACCCCGAAAGTCGCCGAGCTGACGGTCAAGTGCTGGATCGATGCGGGTCTGCCGGCAGGCGTTTTGAACCTGCTGCAAGGTGCTCGCGAAACCGGCATCGCGCTGGCGGCGAACCCGGGCATCGACGGTCTGTTCTTCACCGGTTCGAGCCGCACCGGCAATCACCTTCATCAGCAATTTGCCGGTCGTCCGGACAAGATTCTGGCGCTGGAAATGGGCGGCAACAACCCGCTGGTGGTTGATCAGGTCGCGGATCTGGATGCGGCGGTTTACACGATCATTCAGTCAGCCTTCATCTCTGCCGGTCAGCGTTGCACCTGTGCTCGGCGTCTGCTGGTGCCGCAAGGCGCGTGGGGCGACAGCCTGCTCAAGCGTCTGGTGGAAGTCAGCGCGACTATTGAGGTCGGCGCATTCGATCAGCAACCGGCGCCGTTCATGGGCTCGGTGATTTCCCTTGGCGCAGCGAAAGCGCTGATGGACGCTCAAGAACATCTGCTGGCCAACGGCGCGGTTTCGCTGCTGGAAATGACTCAGCCGCAAGCACAAGCCGCGTTGCTGACGCCGGGCATCGTTGATGTGACGGCGGTTGCCGAGCGTCCGGACGAAGAGCTGTTCGGCCCGTTGCTGCAGGTGATCCGCTATGTTGATTTTGAAGCGGCGATCACTGAGGCGAACAACACGGCTTATGGCTTGGCCGCTGGTTTGTTGTCGGATTCCGAAGCGCGTTATCAGCAGTTCTGGCTGCAAAGCCGTGCCGGCATCGTCAACTGGAACAAGCAACTGACCGGTGCTGCGAGCAGCGCGCCATTCGGTGGTGTCGGTGCATCGGGCAACCATCGCGCCAGCGCCTATTACGCAGCGGATTACTGCGCGTATCCGGTGGCGTCGCTGGAAACACCGAGCCTGACTTTGCCTGCAGCCCTTACGCCTGGCGTGAAAATGGCGTAACGGCCATTCGCGAGCAGGCTCGCTCCCACATTGGACTGCATTTCCCTGTGGGAGCGAGCTTGCTCGCGAAGGCCGCGCCTCGGTCTAAAAGAATAGTTACTGAAGCCTATAACAACAGATTCTCGTGGAGCCTCGCTGATGAAATCCTATGAAGTCAATTTTGACGGTCTAGTGGGGCCGACCCATAACTACGGTGGTCTGTCCTACGGCAACGTTGCCTCCCAGAGCAACAGCCAGCAGTCTTCGAATCCGAAGGAAGCGGCGCTGCAAGGCCTGGCGAAAATGAAAGCGCTGATGGAAATGGGCTTTCAGCAAGGTGTGCTGGCACCGCAGGAACGTCCGGACGTGGCCGCTCTGCGCCGTCTGGGTTTCAGCGGTACCGATGCGCAAGTGATCGAGCGCGCCGCCAAAGAAGCCATGCCGCTGCTGGTCGCCAGTTGCTCGGCATCGAGCATGTGGGTGGCCAACGCCGCCACGGTCAGCCCGAGTGCCGATACCGCTGATGGCCGCGTGCATTTCACCGCCGCCAACCTCAACTGCAAATACCACCGCAGCATCGAGCACCCGACCACCAGCCGTGTGCTCGGCGCGATGTTCGCCAATCAGCAGCACTTCGCCCATCACGCGGCATTGCCAGCGGTAGCGCAATTCGGTGACGAAGGCGCGGCCAACCACACACGTTTCTGCCGTGAATATGGCGAGGCGGGCGTCGAGTTCTTCGTGTTCGGTCGCAGTGCCTTCGACAACCGTTTCCCTGCGCCGCAAAAGTACCCGGCGCGCCAGACCCTCGAAGCGTCGCAAGCGGTAGTGCGTCTGCACGGTTTGCGTGAGGAGGGCGTGGTTTACGCCCAGCAAAACCCGAACGTGATCGATCAGGGCGTGTTCCACAACGACGTAATCGCCGTGGGCAATGGCGAGGTCTTGTTCTATCACGAGGACGCCTTCCTCGAGACCGATCAGATGCTGGCCGAGTTGCAAAGCAAGCTGGCCAAAGTCGGCGGCAACTTCCAGTCCGTGTGTGTGCCGCGTTCGGCAGTCACCGTGGATGACGCGGTACGTTCCTACCTGTTCAACAGCCAGTTGCTGTCGCGTCCTGATGGCTCGATGTTGCTGATCGTGCCGCAAGAGTGTCAGGCCAACGAACGCGTTTGGGCTTACCTGCAAAGCCTGACCAGCTCGGGCGGCCTGATCCGCGAAGTGAAAGTTTTCGATCTCAAGCAAAGCATGCAGAACGGCGGCGGCCCGGCGTGCCTGCGACTGCGCGTCGCGCTTAACGAAACTGAACTGGCAGCCGTCAACCCAGGGGTTATCATGACGCCACCGTTGTACGGTTCGTTGACCGCATGGGTTGAAAAGCACTACCGCGACCGCTTGAGCGAAACCGATCTGGCGGATCCGCAATTGCTGCTTGAATGCCGGACGGCACTGGATGAACTGACGCAAATCCTTAAACTGGGCGCGGTTTATCCATTCCAGATCAATTGATGGCCGGCGTGTTGCTTGAACGCGGCGCGCGGCTTGTCTCCCCAAGAGAGTAAAAACATGAGCGATTCCCTGCAGCTGATCCTTGAAGACACCGACGGCACGCAACTGGAGACTTCCTGCACCCGCGTCGCGGTCATGTGGCAAGGCAAAGAGCTGTGGATCCAGCAGGACGGCCGCGGCCAACTGCTGATCGGCGTGGACGTTGAAGAAGGTGATGCCGAGTACGCCAACCTGCTGCTGCGCCCATTGGCGACTAATCTGGTAAGTCTGCAACTGGAAATGGAACCGGCTGACATCGGCGACGACGAAGACCACGTGCACGGCCCGGATTGCAATCACGATCACTAAGGAAACCGCTCTATGCTCGCCCTCGGCAAACTGCTTGAACTGACCCTCGCCGGCCGCGAACCGGCGGAGAAGACTCAACTGACTGTCGAAGGCGTGCGCATGCGCTGGTTGAGCGAAGGTGCGCTGGAAGTCCGGCCACCGGAAGCGCGCGACAATGGCCTGGACCTGCTGCTGTCGGCAGGCATCCACGGCAACGAAACAGCGCCAATCGAGTTGCTCGATCGGTTGCTCCACGACATCGCTCGCGGCGATTTGAAACCGCGCGCACGTATTCTGTTCTTGTTCGGCAACCCGGAAGCGATTCGCAAAGGCGAGCGTTTCGTCGAGCAGGACGTCAATCGGCTGTTCAACGGCCGTCATGAACAAAGCAGTGGCTCAGAAGCGCTGCGTGCCTGTGAGCTGGAACGTTTGGCGGCGAGCTTCTTCAGCCTGCCGGATCGCCAGCGTCTGCACTACGACCTGCACACGGCGATTCGCGGCTCGAAGATCGAGCAGTTCGCGCTGTATCCGTGGAGGGAGGGTCGCCAGCATTCGCGTCTTGAACTGGCACGTCTGCGCGCTGCCGGGATGGAAGCGGTGCTGTTGCAGAACAAACCGTCGATCGTGTTCAGCTCGTACACCTACGACAAGCTCGGTGCCGAGGCTTTCACGCTGGAACTGGGCAAGGCGCGGCCATTCGGGCAGAACGACGGGGTTAACGTTTCGCTGCTGGAAACCCGTCTGAAGCAGATCATCGAAGGTACTGAGCCAGAGATGGCTGAAGCGCAGCTGGATGGTTTGCAACTGTTCAGCGTCGCCCGGGAAATCATCAAGCACAGTGATGCGTTCCGCCTGAACCTGCCGCAGGACATCGAAAACTTTTCAGAGTTGGAGGTGGGTTACGTGCTGGCCGAGGATCTGGCCAATACCCGGTGGATCATCGAGGAAGAGGGCGCGAGGATCATTTTCCCCAATCCGAAGGTCAAGAACGGCCTGCGCGCGGGCATCCTGATCGTCCCGACCACCGACGAAAATCTCGCCTGACCCCAGTTTCGGTTTCGACATATAACCCTGCGGGAGCGAGCTTGCTCGCGAATGCAATCTGACATTCAACATTTGAGTTGGCTGTCAGTCCGCTTTCGCGAGCAAGCTCGCTCCCACAGTGGAAAGAGTGAGGCCCAAGGCCTCACCCATGGGCTATCAGACCGCTACAGCACGCGGCTCTGTACGACGCAACGCCCGAACTTTTTGCAGCGTATCCGCGCAAGTCCGCGCCGCTTCCTGACCCTTGTGCACAAAGTGCTCAAAGAAGAACTTCTGATGCTCGTCGCCAGCATGGAAGTGATGCGGCGTCAGGGATACCGAGAACACCGGCACTTCGGTTTCCAGTTGGACCTGCATCAGGCCGCTGACCACCGACTGAGCGACGAACTCGTGACGGTAGATGCCGCCGTCCACGACCAGGGCTGCGGCGACGATGCCGGCGTAACGACCGGTCTTGGCCAGCAACTTGGCGTGCAGGGGCATTTCAAAGGCGCCGCCGACTTCGAAGATATCGATGTCCGATTCCTGATAACCCAGTGCGATCATTTCGGCGACGAAGCCTTTACGGCTCTGGTCGACGATTTCCTTGTGCCAGCAGGCCTGGATGAACGCGACGCGCTCGCCATGAGGGTGTTTGCTTTTGCTGTCGATAGCGGTGGGTTGCATGTTCTGACTCCTGTTTGTGTGAAAAACAGGGCGTTATGAATCGAAAGGGATTCAAGGGTGCGCACACGCACAACATCGCGCGGACGGCCCTTTGGCGTTAATCCCGTTCTCTCTTCATCCGGACTATGACCGTCGGCCCCGGAATCACACCGGGTCTGCTGACCTTGCCGCCGATCTCAACCGAAGTCGGGTTCGTCGCCAAGCGCTCGCGGGCTATGCGCGTTGCACGCAATTACCGCCGGTGGGGAATTGCACCCCGCCCTGAGAACGTTTTTGCCGCCCTTTCTCGGGCGGCGCAGCGTTTTTAACACATATTTTCCGGCCCTGCACAGAACCTGTGGGAGCGAGCCTGCTCGCGAAAGCAGTGTGTCAGTCAGCAGATGTGTCACTGACAGACTGCTTTCGCGAGCAGGCTCGCTCCCATATGGATGGTGTGTTCTCAAGAAGTAACCTGACCTTTTCGCGCTCAAGGGTTGATTAATCCACGCGATGCCCGCAGTAATTCCACTTCGTAAAGGGATTTCCCCTGCTGATTAGAGGCCAGGTTCATGAGCGTTATCGATCTTCGCAGCGACACCGTCACCCAACCGACTCCCGCCATGCTCGACGCGATGACCGCTGCGGACACCGGTGACGATGTGTACGGCGAAGATCCGACGGTCAATCGTCTGGAAGCCGAACTGGCCAAACGTCTGGGCTTTGCCACCGCGCTGTTCGTGCCGACCGGCACCATGAGCAACCTGCTGGGGTTGATGGCGCACTGCGAGCGCGGCGACGAATACGTCGTGGGTCAGCAGGCGCATACCTACAAGTACGAGGGCGGTGGCGCGGCAGTGCTCGGTTCGATCCAGCCGCAGCCGCTGGAAGTTCAGGCTGACGGCTCGCTGGATCTGGATCAGGTCGCCGCAGCGATCAAGCCTGATGACTTTCACTTCGCCCGAACCCGTCTGCTGGCGCTGGAAAACACCATGCAGGGCAAAGTCCTGCCGCTGGAATATCTGGCCCGGGCGCGCCGCTTCACTCAAGACAATGGCTTGCAACTGCACCTCGACGGCGCGCGCCTGTACAACGCGGCGGTCAAGTTGGGTGTCGATGCGCGGGAAATCACTCAGTACTTTGATTCGGTATCGGTGTGCCTGTCCAAAGGTCTTGGCGCGCCGGTTGGCTCGGTGTTGTGTGGTTCTGAGCAACTGATCGGCAAGGCTCGCCGTCTGCGCAAAATGGTCGGTGGTGGCATGCGTCAGGCCGGGCTGTTGGCGGCGGCGGGGCTTTATGCGCTGGATCACAACGTTGAGCGTCTGGCAGACGATCACGCCAATGCGCTATTGCTCGCCGAAGGTCTGCGTGAAGCAGGTTTCATCGTCGAACCCGTGCAAACCAACATGGTTTATGTGCAAATGGGCGACAAAGCCGAAGCGATCAAGGCGTTTGCCGCCGAACGCGGGATCAAATTGAGCGCCGCCGCGCGTCTGCGCATGGTCACGCACATGAACGTCAATCGCTCGCAAATCGAGCAAGTGATCGCGACATTCGTCGAGTTTTCGCGCAAGTGACAGCGTTAGCCGTCCAATTGACCGTTTCTATCGTATAAACACGCTGTACCCCGCGCGCAGGGCCGATATAATGCGGCCCTTTGCCGTCGCTTCGTCTGTTGACGTTTCGAACAGGCCTTTGGCCGCAGCCTCCGTGGAAGAACCTAATGAAAAGCGCAGAAATCCGTGAAGCCTTCCTTCGCTTCTTCGAAGAGCAAGGCCACACCCGTGTAGCCTCCAGCTCTTTGATTCCGGGCAACGACCCAACCCTGCTGTTCACTAACGCGGGGATGAACCAGTTCAAGGACTGCTTCCTGGGCCAGGAAAAACGTGCGTACACCCGTGCAACCAGCAGCCAGAAATGCGTGCGTGCCGGTGGCAAGAACAGCGACCTGGAAAACGTCGGTTATACCGCTCGTCACCACACGTTCTTCGAAATGCTCGGTAACTTCAGCTTCGGTGACTATTTCAAGAAGGACGCGATTACTTACGCGTGGACCTTCCTGACCGGCGTTCTGCAACTGCCGAAGGAAAAACTCTGGGTCACCGTCTACGCCTCGGATGACGAAGCGTATGACATCTGGACCAAAGAAATCGGTGTACCGGTCGAGCGCATGATCCGCATCGGCGACAACAAAGGTGCGCCATACGCCTCCGACAACTTCTGGACCATGGGCGATACCGGCCCGTGCGGTCCTTGCACCGAGATTTTCTACGATCACGGCGACCACATCTGGGGCGGCCCACCGGGCTCGCCGGAAGAAGATGGCGACCGTTACATCGAGATATGGAACAACGTCTTCATGCAGTTCAACCGCACCGCCGATGGCGTGTTGCATCCGTTGCCAGCGCCGTCGGTCGACACCGGCATGGGCCTGGAGCGGATCAGCGCGGTGATGCAGCACGTCAATTCCAACTACGACATCGACCTGTTCAAGAACCTGCTGAAAGCCTCGGCTGAAGCCATCGGTTGCGAAAACGGCGACCAGTCTTCGCTGAAAGTCGTGTCTGACCACATCCGTTCGTGCGGTTTCCTGATCGCCGACGGCGTGCTGCCGTCCAACGAAGGTCGCGGCTATGTGCTGCGCCGGATCATCCGTCGCGCCTGCCGTCACGGTAACAAGCTGGGCGCTACCGGCAGCTTCTTCTACAAGATCGTTGCTGCACTGGTTGCCGAGATGGGCGAAGCCTTCCCGGAACTGAAGAAGCAGCAGAGCAACATCGAACGCGTGCTCAAGGCTGAAGAAGAGCAATTCTCCAAGACTCTGGAGCACGGCCTGAAAATCCTCGAGCAGGACCTGCTGGAACTCAAAGGCACCGTGGTGCCGGGCGACGTGGTGTTCAAACTCTACGACACCTACGGTTTCCCGATGGACCTGACCGCCGATATCGCCCGCGAGCGCAGCCTGACGGTCGACGAAGCCGGTTTCGAGCGTGAGATGGAAGCCCAACGTGTTCGTGCACGTTCGGCCAGCTCCTTCGGTCTGGACTACAACACCTTGGTCAAGGTTGATGTGGCCACCGAATTCACCGGCTACAAAGACACCAGCGGTTCGGCAAAAATCGTCGCTATCTATAAAGATGGCCAGTCGGTCGACGTCTTGAATGAAGGCGAAGAGGCGGTGATCGTTCTGAACCAGACGCCGTTCTACGCTGAATCCGGCGGCCAGATCGGCGACTGCGGTTATCTGCAGGCCGGCAGCAGCCGTTTCGACGTGCGCGATACCACCAAAACCGGCGGCGCCTTCCTGCATCACGGTGTGCTGGATTCGGGCAGCCTGACCATCGGCGCGCCAGTGGAAACCCACGTCGATGCCGAGGTGCGTCACGCGACTTCGCTGAACCACTCGGCCACGCACTTGCTGCACGCGGCACTGCGCCAGGTACTGGGTGAGCACGTTCAGCAGAAAGGTTCGTTGGTGGATAGCCAGCGTCTGCGCTTCGACTTCAGCCACTTTGAAGCGATCAAGCCTGAGCAGATCAAGGCGCTGGAAGACATCGTCAACGCTGAGATTCGCAAGAACTCCGCGGTTGAAACCGAAGAAACCGACATCGAAACCGCGAAGAACAAAGGCGCGATGGCGCTGTTCGGCGAGAAGTACGGCGACAATGTGCGCGTGCTGAGCATGGGTGGTGATTTCTCCGTCGAGCTGTGCGGCGGTATCCACGCCAACCGTACCGGCGACATCGGCCTGCTGAAAATCATCAGTGAAGGCGGTGTGGCTTCGGGCGTGCGTCGTATCGAGGCAGTCACTGGTGCTGCGGCACTGGCCTACTTGAACGCGGCAGAAGAACAACTCAAGGAAGCGGCCAGCCTGGTCAAGGGCAGCCGCGACAACCTGATCGACAAGCTGTCGGCTGTGCTGGAGCGCAACCGCCAACTGGAGAAGCAACTCGAGCAGTTGCAAGCCAAGGCTGCCAGTGCTGCGGGTGACGATCTGTCGTCCTCTGCGCTGGACGTCAAAGGCGTGAAGGTCTTGGCCGCACGTCTGGATGGTCAGGACGCCAAGGCGCTGCTGGCGCTGGTTGATCAACTGAAAAACAAACTCGGCCGCGCAGTGATCCTGCTCGGCAGTGTCCATGAGGAAAAGGTCGTACTGGTTGCAGGCGTAACCAAGGACCTGACTGGCCAACTCAAAGCCGGTGATTTGATGAAGCAGGCTGCTGCGGCAGTGGGCGGGAAGGGCGGTGGTCGTCCGGACATGGCGCAGGGCGGCGGTATTGACGCCGGCGCACTGGATGGCGCATTGGCGCTGACCGTTCCATTCGTCGAGCAGGGTTTATAAGACAGTCCGTGCGGCCCGCAGTCTAGTGGCGGGCCGCGCGGCTGTTCGAGTAATTATTGGGCGCCCTTCATGGGCAGAGGCGGCTTTGAAATGGCTTTGATCGTACAGAAATTTGGAGGCACCTCGGTCGGTACTGTCGAGAGAATCGAGCAGGTCGCCGACAAGGTTAAGAAATTCCGCGATGCCGGCGATGACCTGGTGGTTGTGCTGTCTGCAATGAGCGGCGAAACCAACCGTCTGATCGATCTGGCCAAGCAAATCAGTGGCGACACTCAACCGGTTCCGCGTGAACTGGACGTGATCGTTTCCACCGGTGAGCAGGTGACGATCGCCCTGTTGGCCATGGCGCTGATCAAGCGCGGTGTGCCGGCGGTGTCGTACACCGGTAATCAGGTGCGGATCCTGACCGACAGTGCGCACAATAAAGCGCGTATCTTGCAGATTGATGACCAGAAGATTCGTGGTGATCTGAAAGCGGGGCGCGTGGTGGTTGTCGCCGGTTTCCAGGGCGTCGACGAGCACGGCAATATCACCACCCTCGGTCGTGGCGGTTCCGACACTACCGGTGTGGCACTGGCTGCTGCGTTGAAGGCTGACGAGTGCCAGATCTACACCGACGTCGATGGTGTCTACACCACCGATCCGCGTGTGGTGCCGGTCGCTCAGCGCCTGGACAAGATTACCTTTGAAGAGATGCTGGAAATGGCCAGCCTCGGTTCCAAGGTGTTGCAGATCCGTGCGGTGGAATTCGCCGGCAAGTACAACGTTCCGCTGCGCGTACTGCACAGCTTCAAGGAGGGTCCGGGCACCCTCATTACTATTGATGAAGAGGAAACCATGGAACAGCCGATCATTTCCGGCATCGCTTTCAACCGCGATGAAGCCAAGCTGACCATCCGTGGCGTGCCAGACACCCCGGGCGTGGCGTTCAAGATTCTCGGCCCGATCAGTGCCGCGAACATCGAAGTCGACATGATCGTGCAGAACGTTGCGCACGATAACACCACCGACTTCACCTTCACCGTTCACCGCAACGACTACCAGGCCGCACAGACCGTGCTGGAAAACACCGCTCGTGAGATCGGTGCCCGTGAAGTGGTTGGCGATACCAAGATTGCCAAGGTCTCGATCGTTGGCGTCGGCATGCGTTCCCACGCCGGTGTGGCCAGCCGCATGTTCGAATCGCTGGCAAAAGAAAGCATCAACATCCAGATGATCTCTACTTCGGAAATCAAGGTTTCCGTAGTGATTGAAGAGAAGTACCTGGAACTCGCCGTGCGCGCCCTGCACACGGCTTTCGAACTGGATGCGCCGGCCCGTCAAGGCGAGTAATTCCGTTTCTTGAAGGGCGCGGTCTGACCGCGCCCTTTATTTTTTGAATGGCGCGGGCCCTGAACTGTTCTTTTGCCCGCGCTGGTCAATACTCAGGCATGTAGGGCTACGATCGCTCCGGTTGTAGGTCGGGTGCCTTTTTTTTGCAGACTGTTGTCCCTGAACTGAATTGCGTAAGGAGAAAGGTATGCTGATTCTGACTCGTCGGTGCGCAGAAAGCCTGATTATCGGTGATGGCGAAATCACCGTGACCGTGCTCGGCGTTAAAGGAAATCAAGTGCGTATCGGCGTCAACGCCCCGAAAGAGGTTGCTGTGCACCGTGAGGAAATTTACCTGCGTATAAAGAAAGAGAAGGACGAAGAACCAAGCCATTAATTTTTATCGATTTTTATGTTTGCAAACGGGGAAAAGGTTGGTTAAGATACGCCCCGTGTTGCGGAGAGCTGGCCGAGTGGCCGAAGGCGCTCCCCTGCTAAGGGAGTACACCTCAAAAGGGTGTCGGGGGTTCGAATCCCCCGTTCTCCGCCATTATTTGCTTAGTACGTCGTAATCTGGCTTTTTCTGTAAGTTGTTGAAATTAATAGAAAAAGTGGTTGGAATAGAGATTAGACGGGCTATAATGCGGCGCAACAAATGCACTCGTAGCTCAGCTGGATAGAGTACTCGGCTACGAACCGAGCGGTCACAGGTTCGAATCCTGTCGAGTGCACCATTTAAGAGTTAGTTACAGCAATGTAAATAGCTCGGCTTCAACCAGATGTGATCTGGTCTAAAAACACAAATGCACTCGTAGCTCAGCTGGATAGAGTACTCGGCTACGAACCGAGCGGTCACAGGTTCGAATCCTGTCGAGTGCACCATTTAAGAGTTAGTTGCAGCAATGCAGATAACTTGGCTTCATCCAGTTGTGGTCTGGACTAAAAACACAAATTGCACTCGTAGCTCAGCTGGATAGAGTACTCGGCTACGAACCGAGCGGTCACAGGTTCGAATCCTGTCGAGTGCACCATATACCGAAAAGCCCGCGTTTATCGCGGGCTTTTTGCTGTCCGGGATTTGGCTTTTGCCTTCACGCATCCCCTCTCGTCAAAATCTATGTGAGCACTACGGCCTCGCTTGAGGTCGTATCGATAGCTCGTCGTCGATGTTCGAATATTCACCTTGTCCGGTTTGCCTAGTGCGCTTTCGACGTCTTGCTGGCTCATGCCCGCAATCACGCGTCGATTGATGATCGCTGCGCGACGTTGTCTCGCGTCGATCAGGTTTCCGCATCGGTCTTCAATGTGGCCAACAATGCCTGGTTCTCTATTTCGCGTTGTCATGCCAGATGTTTCTTCATGTTTGTGCTCTGGCATTACGGCCACAACAGATCCGGGCGAGTAGGGGTGGACTTCCTGTGCGAAGCGCCGTTCACCTTGCGCACAGCTCATCGAGGTGAACGTGATGCTGCCGTCAGCGGCTTCGCAGCGATGGAGGGTGAGGGCAGCCCCGTTGGGTGGCAGGCAGAGTAGGCTGGCAAGTACAAGGTGAGATGTTTTCAGTGGCATTCGACGTCCTCCATGACGATCTACGCTAAAGGGTAGTCGCTACATTTTTCAGCGCTGGTGTGTTTTCTTTTCAGGATAAGTCGTCGCATGTGCAGGGATCAGGACAGTGCTCAGGTTTGTTTCGCAAGCGCTTGTTTCGACCGTGATTTTTTAACGTTTAAAACCGTCAGGCGGTGTATCATTGCGCCCGTCAGCCCCGCCGGGGCTTATGGAAAACCTCCATGGACTTACCCAGTAGTTACTCAGTAAACCGCTTTACCAATCATGAATTGACTGATTGATCCTTCCGGCGTGCCCCGCTGCTGGGAGTGGAGTTCGCCTATGTCTGAAATCGAAGTAAAGAAAACACAAGAAAGCCTGCAGGATCGCTTGGCTCAGGTTGTCGAGTTGCTGCAGCGTCAGCGCGTCATCGAAGACCTGACTCATCGCCAGGAAGGCGCGCATCACGATCGCGTCGAAAACCTGGTTCATCGACAAAATCTCGTCGAACTGCAACGCAAGCTCGATGATCTGCACTCTGCCGACGTCGCCTACATCCTTGAAGCCTTGCCGCTGGACGATCGTCTGACGCTCTGGCAATTGGTGAAGGCCGATCGCGACGGCGACATTCTTCTCGAAGTATCCGACTCCGTTCGTGAAACGCTGATCGCCGACATGGACGATCACGAGCTCCTGGCTGCGGCCAAGGACATGGACGCCGACGAACTTGCTGACCTGGCTTCCGAGCTGCCGCGAGACGTCGTCCATGAGCTGATGGAGAGTCTGGATAACCAACAGCGCGAGCGTGTGCGTTCGGCTCTGTCATACGACGAGGAGCAGGTTGGTGCGCTGATGGACTTCGAGATGGTGACTATCCGCGAGGATGTCAGTCTCGAAGTGGTTCTGCGCTATTTGCGTCGTCTCAAAGAGCTTCCTGGTCATACCGACAAACTGTTTGTGGTTGATTACGATGGTGTGCTCAAGGGTGTGCTGCCGATCAAGCGTCTGCTGGTCAATGACCCGGACAAGCAGGTTGCCGAAGTAATGGCCAGCGATCCGGTGAGTTTTCACCCGGACGAAGACGCTTACGACGCTGCGCAGGCGTTCGAGCGTTATGACTTGATCTCGGCCCCGGTGGTCGACAAGAACGGCAAGCTGATCGGCCGTCTGACCATTGACGAAATGGTCGACCTGATTCGTGAGGAGAGCGAAAGCGAAGTTCTCAACATGGCCGGTCTGCGTGAAGAGGAAGACATTTTTGCTTCCGTCTGGAAGTCACTGCGCAACCGTTGGGCCTGGCTGGCGATCAACCTGATTACCGCGTTCATCGCATCCCGTGTGATCGGCTTGTTCGAAGGTTCGATCGAGAAGCTGGTAGCGCTCGCGGCGCTGATGCCGATTGTGGCGGGTATTGGGGGTAACTCCGGCAATCAGACGATCACCATGATCGTTCGCGCGATGGCGCTGGACCAGGTGAGCACCGGCAACACTTCGCGACTGATGCGCAAGGAGCTGGCGGTAGGCTTGATCAATGGTTTGGTTTGGGGTGGTGTGATCGGAGTGGTTGCCTACCTGCTCTATGGCAGTTGGTCGTTGGGCGTGGTAATGACCGCGGCAATGACGCTCAACCTGCTGCTGGCCGCCCTGATGGGGGTATTGATCCCGATGACCCTGGCGAAAATGGGGCGCGACCCGGCGATGGGCGCGAGTGTGATGATTACCGCGATGACCGACAGCGGTGGCTTCTTCATTTTCCTGGGGTTGGCGACAATCTTCCTGCTCTAAATTGCTGCTTCGAAACAGCCCGCCAAATTGGCGGGCTTTTTTGTGTCTGCAAAAACTCAAATTTCGCGCAAAAAAAAGCCAGCAATTAAGCTGGCTTGAGATGTTCGGTATGGCTCAGGACGCGTCTGCTGCCATTTCTGCGTCGTGGGCAATCAAGGACACCAAGGCATTCTGCTGACGGTGAGACAGCTGGCGGAAACGCTGCAACAGCTCACGCTCATGCAACGACAGCTCCGGGCTATCCAGGCGCATGCTCAGCTCTTCGCCCAGCGCACCTTCCTGAATAAGACTCTGCTCAAGGCGCGCAATGATTTCGGAGTTCATGCTGCGATGATGATTGCGAGCCACCTCGGCAATGCGTTCCCGCATTCCGTCTGGCAGACGTACGACGAACTTGTCAGCCGTACGGCTGGAATAAATTGCCTGTTTCAATGGGCGCATATATTTAACCGGTTAGTTCAGGGGAGCGGTTCTCGGGATTGGCCGCAGGATGTGTGGTAGGACAAGCATCCGCGCCAAATGGTTCAACCTGAATTGTTAAGAGGCCCGCATCATGCCTCAAAATTGCCAGATCATTGGCGTCAATTCTGTGACAAATATTGAGCTGGGTAAAGGCGTAATGCCAGCACCAATTATCAGAAATGCGGACTGGTTTGAAATCTTCGCCTCTGTCCGCAACCTGGTCCGCCTCCTGATACACATCTATTGATGTCCGAAGCCATCAGAACGTGCATCCTATGCGGGTTCTAAATCCTGGTTCCTTACCTGTACAGGATAGTGGCAAATTGCCGATTTACTAGTGGCAGACACCTGCCGGAGGACGTTTTCAGGATGGGTGGCAAGCTAATTTATTTGATGGGGCCGTCCGGTTCGGGAAAGGACAGTTTGATTGAGGCTGCGCGGGTGCCATTACGTGCGTTGAACTGCGAGGTGATGCGCCGGGTGATAACGCGATCCGCTGAATCGGTAGGGGAGGACGCCATTGGAGTGACACCGGAGGAGTTCGAGCGAC